>DATJPR010000104.1:0-39384 GCA_035506295.1 Bacteroidota bacterium
CAAGGATGCAAGTACTCTCGGCCTTCCGATCCCGACGTTTACGCCGCACCGTTCACCGGACGGTATTGTCTTCGACAGAGATTCGATCCTCGGTGGTGATCTGATGGGAAACGCGTTCGTCATCAGTTACGAGAACGGTGCGCTCGTTGCCGCGCTCGGCGACACAAGTGCTGATGTCCTCGCCATCGCCTTATCGAAGCAGGGCGACAGTCTTTACACGGCTCGTGTCAGGCGGGTGGTATCGGGTCTGACGGCGCCGCTCGGCATCGAGCTTGTCCACGATACCTTGTTTGTGGCGGAGACAGCCTTGAACGCAAACAACCCTTCGCCCAAGCTTTGGGAGATCACCCTGCCCACGACGACGACGGGTGTTCTCCCGGCCCCGGCGGTCGCGGACGGACTTGCGCTGTACCAGAATTATCCGAACCCGTTCAATCCGACGACGACCATTCGATACACTGTGGGAGGAGTCAGGGATCAGGCGTCGGGGGTCAGTAACGTACGTCTTTCCGTGTACGACCTCCTGGGACGAGAGGTAGCGGTTGTTGTGGACGAGCGACAAACGCCGGGCGAACATGAGGTGCGATTCGACGGGAGGAGCCTCGCGAGCGGGATGTATTTCTATCGCCTGACGGCGGGAAGCTACACAGCAGTTCGAAAGATGACAATCATAAAATAAATCGCATGAGCGCCGCCTTCTTCCTTCTGCTTACTGCCTACTTCCTACTCCCGGGACGCTTGCCTTCTGCAAGCTCACGGGTGCGGACAGTGGACGAGACGTGACATGTGATTTACGGTCACGTGTCTCCTGTTCACTCTCTACTTCACATGTTCCTCAATCCCTGAAAGGCCTCCGATAATGGCCGACGCCAATTTTGATCCAGGCTTCACCCGCTCCTACACCAGGCCGTTGAGCCGCACCATCAACAAGGATGGATCCTTCAACGTCAAACGCCGTGGAACACGGATCCACGATCTTCACATCTATCAATTCCTGGTCTCTATCACGTGGCCGACCTTCATTGCTCTCCTTGTCCTCGGGTACTTTGTGATCAACGCCTCCTTCGCGCTGGTCTATCTGCTGATCGGGGTTGAACATCTTGCAGGCGCTGAACGCGCCACGTTGCTCGGTGCGTTTTTGAGCGCGTTTTTCTTCAGCACGGAGACGTTCACAACAGTAGGGTATGGGACAATTGCTCCGGCGGGCTTCGCGGCAAATATGGTGGCGGCAATCGAGGCCATGGTCGGGTTCACAAGTTTCGCCATCGCCACCGGCGTGCTCTATGGACGGTTTTCCCGCGCAAGCGCCAGATTGGTGTTCAGCGACGCCATGGTGATTACGCCACATAAGGACGCCGAGGCCTTGATGTTTCGCATGGCGAACCGGAGAAGCACTTCGCTGGTAGAAGTGGAAGTCCGTCTCCTGTTCATGACGGTGGTCATGCAGGACGGCAAGCCCGTTCGGAAGTATGATGTCCTCGATCTGGAAGTCCCATCCGTCCTGTTTCTCCCCCTCACGTGGACGATCGTCCATCCCATACGGCCGGGGACTCCACTATTCGGGAAGAGCGAGGAGGATCTCGCAGCAGCACAGGCTGAAGTGCTGGTGCTGGTGAAGGGGTATGATGATACCTTTCGGCAAACGGTCCACGCTCGCTTTTCCTACACCCACACGGAGATGGTTCGCGGTCGAAGATTTGCGCCGGCGTTCCACGTGGACGATGACGGGGCGATGATCGTCGATCTCCAGAAGGTGGGGGCAATGGACTGACCTTACGAACGTTCCGATAGCTTGAACAGGAGAATCAGGAAAGGTACATTACATGATCAAGTAACGTTCGAAGACCTCCAGTCGGAGAATTCTCCATGGGCAATTCTGATGTCCGCTCTGAAACGAAACCACGGAAATCCACTTTTCCCATTGTCGTTCTTCTCGCGACCGTTGTTACCGCACCCTCCCCGGCGCAAGTCCCCTGGCGCCCGTTCAGTCCCGACAGCCCCTGGAACGAGAAGATCCCTTCCAGCGCTCGAACCGATCCGCAGTCCGACAGCCTCATCAGCGATTTCGCAAAGGGCGGCTTCCTTGTGAACATCGGCGATTGGTCCGTGCCCGTCTACTATGTCAACTCCGCAACGGTGCCGAAAGTGCAGGTCATCAATTCCCGGCCCGATGTCTACGGCAGAGGGTTTGCTGAGCCGAACGCCATTCCGGTGCTTCCGGATTTCATCGCATCGCCTCCCGTCGGCGAGTTCAGCGATAACCATATGTGCATCGTCGACACGACGATAATGCGCGAGTGGGATATGTGGGCTGCACGCAAGAATGCCGCAGGTCAGTGGACGACCGGGCTCGGTGCCGTCACCGATATGCGGAGCACCGGCGTCGAACGGCCGTGGTTCGAACAGGATCGTGAATTCGACGCCCACCGTTCGCGCGCAAGCGGGTTCCCGTTGATCGCCGGCCTCATCCGACCCGACGAGATCGCCGCGGGAAGAATCGATCACGCCCTCGTGTTTGCCTACCAGCGGGGTCGATCGGAGTTTTTTATTCCTCCCGCGAGCACGGCCCAGGCTACGTACATGGAGATGAACAACAAGACCGGAATTCCGATGGGTGGACGCATACAGCTCGATCCGGCCATTAATGTCGACTCGCTCCCCTTGACGCCGGCATGCAAGATTATTGCCAGGGCGTTGCAGGAGTATGGTGCGTACAACGGCGATTACGCCGGGGCGACGGTGTTGTATGCCGACAATTCTCCTTCCGCCTTGCAGCGTTGGAAGGGAGTGCTCGGCAAAAACGACTTTGATTCGGTCTTCACGTCCTCTTTTGTCAAGGCTCATTTCCGGGTCATCGCCATGGGGAATCTTCTGCCCGGGCAGAACCTGGAGCACAACCAGGCGGGCTTTGTCGACTTCGGATTCGCGGGAGCTCGTACCGTGACGATCGATTGGCTCACCTCGACGATCACCTGCACGGCGGATGGGTCGGTGGACCGTTCTCGCATCCTCCCCTGGTTCAAGACGGTCAGGAAAAACTCTCGGGTGACCGTGCAGTACGTGCCACAGGAAAGCTGGAAATCAGCCGTCGATCTTCGCCGCGATCTCACCTACACTGTCGAAGTTCCGGGTGGTGAGTCCCGGACGTGGACCGTCAGCGTCAAGCGATGACGGAGCCGCCTAATCCTTGCCTTTGTTCCACATCCATTCTTATGCAGGAGACAACGCCATGGCCGAGAGTCCGCTCCAGCCGGTGATCAACCGGATTATCGAAAAGATCGACACGTTGATTCCGTCGTATGCTTCCAATCCAGCCGACGCATTCGCCGGAGGGAACGTCGCTGTCTGCATTATCGACGAGAAGGGAAACGTGTACGGCAGGATCTGGGGGACGGACAAAGTCCGCGGCAGGAATTTCTTTCGCCTCGCCTGGACAAAGGCGAGCCAGGTGTGGATCACCAAGATGAAGACCGGCGAATTCGAGAAGCGGCTCTTCAATGGCGAGTTCGACGAAAGCAAATATGGAATTCAAAAGCCGGACTTGATCGGATGGGAAGGGGGACAGCCGGTGTCGCTCTCCGACGGCACCGTCCTGTCTGTGGGGTTCAGCGGCTTCCGGGGGATCAATGACCTGGAGATCGTCAGCAAGGCGGTCGCGGGGATGTGACTGCGTCCCTTCGTTTCTCCGTCGGCGCGGCGCCTGCCGCGGAGTTTCCGATGACTCAACCCTCTCGCGCATTTCTCCAAGCTTGCCAGCTCCAGGCGATCACCATCATGAAGATGGACAGGCCGGCATACGTGGCCATGACGGACGGCGTCTCAAGACCTTGCCACCCGGCGAAGTCGAGAGCAGGAGTCTTTTGTGAACTCATGACCACGTACAGGAACAGCAGGAAGAGTGCGGCGAAGGGTTTTGGACTGCCGGTGAGCAGGCCCAGAAACGTCGCCACCGAAGCGACGAAAACCAGCCCGACCAGAAGCCCGAGTGCATCGTAGGGCACATCAAGCCCCAGGCGAACCAGAGGGCAGAGAGCAACGATCAACGCGACAGTCATTGCGGAACAGAATTTCAAAACAGTAAAACGGGCTTTCACATTGGGGATGATGAAGAGAAGGCGGCGGGTGTTGCTCATACCATCTCTGGTCGATATCGCCGCGAGGACCGGAACCAGAGCGACGAACATCACCGGGAGAAAACCCGACCGGATCATTCCGGGAGGAGCAATGAGGTTGAAAACGACCGACGCTGCAGCAATCACAGGTAACAACGGAGAGAGCGCGAGCGTCAGACGTGTATCGAGCATGATATCCCGGGCAAACGGCGGTCCTCCTGCAGGCCACCCTCTGCGAGGGAGCGCCTTCCGGATCCCGACGGGGAGAGCATGCTGGAGGATCAGGAAGGGATTTCCTTTTCCGCTCTTGCGCCCCGGAGCTTTGCGGGCCGGATCGAAACGCCCGAACGAAATCCATGCGACGAGAAAGAACGGGATCACGAGGAGAACGGACGTCAAGCGAGGAACTACGAATTCGGCGGTCCAGTCGATTCCCGGGAAGACGACCGGCGGCAGATTCGCATTGAAGGGGGCGTACCCGATGGTGAACTGTGTCGAGTGCGTTACATGGATGATTTCGCGAATGAAGAATCCCAATCCCGTGATGTCACCGGCAAGCAACCATGTCCGTCCTGTTGTCCCGGCCGCGAGAATGGGAGGGAGTGACAGGCTGGCGGTCCAAACGAAAAAATACGCAATATCCCCGCCCCGCCCGGAGAGCAAGGGGACACTCTCGAACATCAACGCAAGCGCCGCAAGGCTCGGCATGAGCGGGAGAAACATGATGGCGAACGTCTTTCCGAAAACGAGGGGCTCAAGCGGCGCCTCACCGCGGAGGAGGTGCATTCCCATGCACGCAACCATAAAGATGGCGCTGATCACCAGGAGGTAGACGACGTTGCCGGCCAGCTTGCCTGCGAGGTATCGACCTGACGAAAGAGGTGTGGCGGCGATCAGCCGGCCGACTCCGCTCCGGCGGTCGCGCTCTATGGAGTTGCTGACGAGATAAAACCCCGCGAGACTGAGCACCAGCCCGCCCATGACTGCCGAGGTCAACGCGGTCGCATCCGAGTTCAGCAGCACTCGCCTACCGGCGACGATGAAGGAGGTCCCGCCTGAGCCGGGCTCGGGCATCAGCAGGAAGGCGGCGCCGCAGAGGATGAGAAAGACGACTGGTGTCGACGATCGTCGAAGCCGGAGGACGGTCTCCATGCGGAGGACGGAACCGATATGTGCGAGCCAGCTCGTCATGATGGACGGCCCTCGCCGGTCAGGAGGAGATACGCGTCCTCGAGTTCAGGTTCGGCGGCGGTCGCGCCAGGGACCGCCCCTTGTTCTCCGACAAAGCGAACACGCACGCCATCGGCTTTTTGCAGGGCGGACGAGATGCGAAGGTGCGTTCGCTGCTGCGCAAAGGCTTTCGAACTGACGACCGCTTCCCAAACCTGACCGGACGCCGTTGCGAGAATTTCTTCCGGAGACCCGATCGCGCGTATCCTCCCCTTCTGCAGGACCGCGATTCTCCCCGCGGCGGCAGCGATGTCCGACACAATGTGCGTCGAGAGGATCACCAGCGACGACCGCGCCATCGTCGTCAAGAGGGTGCGGAACCTCATCCGTTCTTCAGGGTCGAGACCGGACGTCGGCTCATCGACGATCAGGAGCTCCGGGTCATTGACGAGTGCCTGAGCGATGCCAAGCCTCTGCTTCATGCCGCCGGAGAATTCCCTGATAGGGCTGAGAGCAACCGTGTGCAGGTTCACGGCTTCCAGCACTTCCATCACTCTGCTGCGCGAACGAATTCCCTTCAGGCCGCCGAGATACGCAACGAACTCGAAGGCGGTCGCACTTTCGTAGACGCCGAAATCCTGAGGCAAATAGCCGAGCTTCGAACGCACGAATTCCGGGTTTCTTCGAATATCGTGCCCTTGAAACAGGATCCTGCCGGAGGTGGGGCGGGTGAGTGTCGCGATCATTTGCATGAGCGTTGTTTTGCCCGCGCCGTTGGGTCCGAGAAGACCCACGACCCCGGCGTCGCATTCCAGAGAGAGGTCGTCGATTGCCACAGTCCCGGACCGATATCGCTTGGAGACAGACTCGATCGTCAGCATCATCATCTTTCGGATTGGTCTCCTCTAGTACGCAAGACAAGATGAAAAGTGACATGCCTTCACTTGCATTATCGGCGGAGAGGCCGCACTGCGTTGATTTAGAACCTTTCCCGGGTTATCTTATCCTAGTGACCCTCCGGCACAGCTCAAACGTGAACCTACGCTCTCCGACGCTCCGATCTTTCTGTATCTTCCTCTCCCTCGCTGCGAATTTTGCCACCGTCAGGACGAAGGTTTGCGGAGAGAGACGCATGTCCTCCTTGACATCGTCGACCTTACCCTGATGGAGGTCGAATCACTTTTGTGTCGCGGAATCAGTCTGTGGGGGTCGACGGCGATGGAATTTTCGGCCAAGACGAATGCAAATATAGGAAAGCCTCAATGAAGCACGCTCATTTTCACCACCGGTCCGCTGTTGCGCTCTTGATACCATGTTTGTGCATGAGTGTTCGTTTGTGGGCTCAGCCGGCGGTCGCCCGCCCGGATGCCACCAGGGAATCGTTGACGGAATATGTTCGTCCTTTTGTCGGGACACAGGGCGATGGGAACACGTTCCCCGGCCCGTCCGCGCCTTTCGGGATGATGCAGATCGGACCCGACACCGACATGGAGCTCTGGGAGACGGCATCCGGCTATGAATACTCCGACAGCTCGATCATCGGGTTTAGCCTCACGCACCTGAACGGGACCGGGATTCCCGACCTGGGTGATTTTCTCTTCTTGCCGACCATCGGAACGCCGAAACTGATCCCCGGTTCGAAGACTGCGCCGGATTCGGGATATCGGGCGCGGTACTCCCACGCGGATGAGGAGGCGTCAGTGGGGTACTATCAGGTCCGGTTGAAGGACTCGAAGATCAACGTCGAGTTAGCGGCTGCGCCGCGATCGGGGATGATGCGGTTCACATTTCCGGCGAGCGACAGCGCGTGCATCCTCACCGATCTCACGCATGTTCTTCGCTGGAACGTCGTCTGGTCTCGTCTTCGCGTCGAAAACGATTCGACGATCACCGGGTATCACAACGTCAACGGTTGGGCGAAAGACCGTCCGCTGTACTTTGCGGCCCGATATTCGAGGCCGTTCGACGGGTATCGGATCATGAGCGACGGAAAGCCGGTGGTCTACAATGGCTACCGGTTCCGGAGTGCCGCCGAAGCAGCGGGGAAGGACGTTCAGTTCCTCGCACACTACCGGACGCGGGCCGACGAAACGATCACGCTGAAAATCGGCATCTCTGCGACAAACGCCGAAAATGCTCTCAGGAATCTGGACGCCGAAATCCCCGACTGGAATTTCGATCGCGTCAGGGAGCAAACAAAGGCCGCGTGGGAAAAGGAACTTGGCAAGATCGTCATTGAAGGATCGAGAGAACAGAAGGAGACATTCTATACTGCGATGTACCACGCGTTCCTTGCGCCCTGCTTGTATGAAGATGTGTCGGGCGACTACTTCGGCCTCGACCACAATGTGCACCGTGCAGAAGGCTTCACGAACTACGCGATCTTTTCCCTCTGGGATACATACCGCGCGGAACATCCGCTCTTTACGCTCATCCAATCGCGGCGCGATGCCGACATGATCAACAGCATGCTTGCGCACTACGATCAGAGCGTCGAACATCTTCTGCCGGTCTGGTCGCTTCAGGGGAATGAGACGTGGTGCATGATCGGGTACCACGCGGTGCCGGTTATCGTCGATGCGTTTCTGCACGGTGTCACGGGGTTCGATCCGCAGCGCGCCTACGCAGCGATCAAGAACACGGCAATGAACCCGCACTACGACAATGTGATGACGTACGCGAAGCTCGGATGGGTCCCGTACGACAAAGAGAATGAGTCGGTGTCGAAGACGCTGGAGTATGCCTACGACGATTGGTGCGCCGCGCAAATGGCGAAGAGGTTGGGCAAGAAGGAGGATGAAGCCTACTTCATGAAACGATCTCAGAACTACAGGAACCTCTTTGATCCGGCTTACGGGCTGATGCGGGGGAAAGACTCTCAGGGGAAATGGCATTCGCCCTTCGACCCCCACCTCTATGTGGAGGGGGGCGACTTCACCGAGGGGACGAGCTGGCAGTACAGCTGGTACGTGCCGCAGGACGTTCCCGGGCTCATTGCATTGCAGGGAGGGAAGGAGCGGTTCTGCCGCAAGCTCGATTCATTGTTTGTTACCCATGCCAGCGACAGCACGCGCGGGGTCGACGACATCAGGGGGATCATCGGCGAATACTGGCACGGCAACGAGCCGAGCCATCACATCATCTATTTGTACTCGCTGGCGGGTCAGCCGTGGAAGGCGCAGGCGCGACTGCACGAAGTGATGAAAACGCAATATGGCAACGCGCCCGGATCGTTGTGCGGCAACGACGATTGCGGTCAGATGTCAGCGTGGTACATCTTCACTGCCCTGGGCTTCTATCCGGTTTGTCCCGGTTCCGACGAGTACGCCATCGGAAGCCCGTGCATTCCCAAAGCATTCATGAAGCTTTCGAACGGGAAGACCTTCACGATGACCGCCGAGAATCTCTCTCAAGAGAATGTGTACATCCAATCGATGACCGTTAATGGGAAACCGTGGACACTGGCGAGACTGCCGTTTGATGTGGTGAATGGGGGAGGGAAGATTGAGTTTCGGATGGGACCGAAGCCGAACAAAGAATGGGGTAACTGAAACTCCGAGATTTCGGGCTAGTCTATGCCCGAGCTCCAGCCCCCGGTCCCAGGCGCCTAACCTCCAATAGATTAATGATCGTTAACGCCGTCACCTGAGGCTACGCTTTAATTATTTTCCTTTAATGTGTGCCCCGTATCACAACCTTTAGGTCGAGAATACGTATATTCGGCTAGAAGGCTCACTTATTCAGGTAACTCCTCTAGATTGGGGGCACGTACAATGCGGTTCTGGAAAATGGCAACACTCCTGGCTTTGGCGACCATTCCTCTGCTCATTTTCAGTGATCGCAAGAAGCATGCGGTTCGACCGGTTGCGGCCGAATCGGACGATTCGATCGATTGGGAAGCGATGGTTGACTAAGATGGTGGGGCGGCTGGTTTACCAGCCGGCCCCGCTGTGATCTGAGGAAAACGATTCCAGTTTCTTCGGCGGCTTTTTGCGCCGCGCAAAAACAATCGGGCTCTTCTTCCGTCGCTTTGTGGTTTTGGTTGGCTTGTCGAACTGTTTCACCGTCTGCTCTCCCATACCCCTCCTCCCCTCATGTGAATTGTTCCATCCCGTTCTCTTGTGCACCTTCCCGTTGATATTTCTTGCGTTTGGTGTCGCGTGTGGAGTTCCGTGGATTCTCTGACCCATCGTCCCTGCTCCGCGATGCGATGTTGTCCGGTCGTCTTGCTGGACGAACGAGATTGTCTCCGCTCCGGAGAATTGGAGCGACGAGCCGCCGGGCTTTCTGGGATGATCACCACGGCGGGGGAAATCAAAGCTTATGACGTGTGAGATCCCGTCTCGTGCCAGAAGTCCAGCCGCCTCGGCCGTTCCAACGAGCACCCTCACTGAGTCGTCCTGGATCCCGGAAACGGCCTGGTCCTTTTCGACGTCGCTCGGCTCGTTCCGTATTGCGCGAGAAGCAATTCCCTTTCCTTGTAACGCGCGAAGAATCCGTTCTGCTTCATAGTCCCTCTGCGTGAGAACGATGACCCGGTGCATCGCTTCCGACTCGAGCAGATGGAGCAGCGTCCTCATGCGTGACTCTCGTCTCGTGGCGACGACGCGCTCGCGTTTGATGGGTTCCGGGCGCCGGGTTTCGCCGGCGTCGACGGTTACCGGCTCGCGGAGCATGCTCGCGGTGGAGGATACCAGGTTCGGATTCCAGGTTCCTGCAAAGATCATGGTCTGCCGTTTGGAGGGCAGCGCCGCGACGATCTTCAGGATGTCGGGAGTGAACCCGAGCTCGGCCATTTTATCGAAATCATCGATGGCCAGAAACTCGATGCGCGAAAGGTCTACTGATCCGCGGGTCATGTGATCGCGGAGTCTGGATGGGGTCGCCACGACCACTTCCGTACGGCGCTTCAGAAGCTGGGTTTGTTTCTGGATGTCGGTTCCGCCGAACACGCCGACCACGCGGATCGACAGGTGCTTTCCGTATTGTAGCGCGGCCGCCTGGATTGCCTGTACGGATTTCCGCGTCGGTGAGAGAATCAACGCCGTGGGCGGCGCCCATTCCTCTGTTCCCCGGTTGGACCGGGAGAGGTATTCCAGGAGGGGCAGGACAAACGCCTCCGTTTTTCCGGAGTCGTCCTGCGCCCGGCCAAGGACGTCTTTGCCTTCAAGCGCCGGCGGAATCGCAAGAGATTGGATTGCGGTGGGCTCGGTGACCCCCGCTGCGATCATGCCCTCGATCAGCCGATCGTGCAGACCCAGAGAATTGAAGCTCACTGATTCCTCATTGGTTCACAAACAAGAAAATACGGCCCATGCCGTGGGGATCGCGGGAAGAGGGTTGCCATTGGTAGACACGAAAATACGGCGATGGGTTTACTTCCCGCGCTAGAAACTTATCGTCCCCCCGTCGTTCACCCCCTCCTGCCAGCGTGCAGACGAGTGTTTTGGGCACTTTCCGGGAAGGGTCTTCTCGGTAAAATACTCCGTCATCGTCTGCGGACAATACGGAGTGGCGAGTTTCTTTGTTTCGGTGCAGATTTTCTCTTCCAGAACCTTGTCGGGTTTCTGGAAGTACTCGAGAGGCAGACCGATGGACTGGTCGTCATACACATACTTCATAAAGCGACCCCAGATCGGGGCTGCCGCGCGCCCGCCCTGCCCGTCCCAATTAGTGAAGTGAACGCTGTTATTGTCGAACCCAACCCACGTTCCGGCGACAATCTGCGGCGTGTACCCGACGAACCAGGCGTCCGCATACTCCGTGGTTGTCCCGGTTTTTCCTGCGGCCGGCAACTGGAAGTAATCCCGGACGTGAGCACCCGTCCCGCCGTTGACGACGCCTTCGAGAAGTGTCGTCATAATAAACGCGGTCTCCTCCGAGAGGACTTCCCGCTGCGATGGGGTATTCTCTTCGATCACGTTCCCGTCTTTGTCCTCAATCTTCAGAATGGAGATCGGGTCAACATGAATGCCGTGATTGGCAAAGACCCCGTACGCGCTCGTCAGCTCGAGTGGAGAAACAATGCCGGTGCCAAGGGCCAGTGACGTGACCGGCGGCAAGTACGACGAGATTCCCATCCGGTGAGCGTAGTCAATCACCTGCTCGACCGGCGCGATCTTCTCATCCACCGCGCGGATCGCCACAAGATTGATCGAGTGCTTTACCGCTTCCCGGATGGTGGTCATCCCGCCGAAATCGCCGTCAAAGTTCGACGGCTTCCACTCCGTCCCGTCCGCCATATGCAGGGTCACCGGCTGGTTGAGAATCTCGTACGTCGGAGGATAACCGTTGTCGATTGCCACGGTGTACACAAAGGGTTTGAATGCCGATCCGGGCTGCCGCTTGATCTGGGTGACATGGTTCAGCCCGTACTTGAAAGTCCTGAAGTCCGAGCCCCCGACCATGGCAAGGATGTGGCCGTTCTTCGGGTCGATCGCCACGAAGCCGACGTCAATCGTTTGAGCCACGTGCTCCACAGAGTCGACCCAGCCTTCATTGTGTCGGAGCGCCCCCGCGATGCTGTCCCGTACGCGGACGTTCGGAGCCTTCCGGTATTCCGGCAGACTCTGAATGGTCTGTTCGAGGACCTGGTTGAGCACGTCTTTCTGCTTGGACCAGATCCACTGCTTGTCGAACAGCGGCTGATAGATCGCCAGATGCTCTTCGACAGCCTTGTTTGCGGCTTTCTGCATCCGGCTGTCAAGCGTCGTGTACACCGTGAGGCCGTCGCGGTACAGGTCGAAGTGATACTTCTCGGCCTTCTGCATGAGCTGCTGCCGGATGTACTCCACAAAATGGGGGGCAATGCCCGTCGAAGACATCTCCTCCGGCGACCGTAGTTGGATCGGCGCCGACCTCGCGTCCGATTCCTCGAACGGGGCGATGTAGTCGTACTTCGCCATCTGGGCGAGGACGACATTTCTGCGCGCGAGAGCGCGTTCGGGGTGCACGAGCGGATCGTAGTAGGCCGGACCCTTCACCAACCCGATCAAAGTGGCGATTTCCGCGAGAGACAGTTCCGACGGGTCTTTGCCAAAGTAGACCTGCGACGCGGCCTGGATGCCGTATGCCCCCCTCCCGAAGTACACAACGTTAAGATAGAACTCGAGGATCTCATCCTTCGTGAACGAGCGCTCGAGTTGAACGGCTGTCAGGAACTCCCTGATTTTTCTGGTGATGGTGTCGAAGATCGTCCGGTCGTTGTGCCCGAGATAGAGATTCCGCGACAACTGCATCGTGATCGTGCTTGCGCCTTCATGCGAGCGGAAGAACACGTTCTTCACCATGGCCTTGACAAACCGGAAGGCGTCCACGCCCCAGTGGCTGTAGAAATCCTTGTCTTCCGTGGCGATCAGCGCGTTGATCACCGGCTTGGGGATCTCGGAAAAGGAGAGGTGCGACCGGTTCTTGATATAGAACATGTCGAGCACCTCGCCGTCGGCGGAATACACTTTCGTTGCAAGTTCCGCCTTCGGGTTCTCGATGCGTTCAAGAGAAGGAAGACCCGACACCAGATAGATCGCGTAGGCGGTAAAGAGGACAATGGCCGCCCCGAGGAGAATCAGCACTCTCCCGCGCGGTGTGAGCTTCAATCGCCTTCCACGCGGCGCTGCAACAGCAGACGGCGGTGGCGGCGGCGTCGGAGGTGGAGCTTCGGGTTCTTGCGTTGGTTCGTCTGGCGTATCCATGACCTACTCCATCTTGCCGTTCCAGGTCTCGAGTCGCATCTGACCGAGCGCGAAGCGCCCGTACGTTGCGTGTGAGATCCAGTCGCCGAGGTTGACGTACGTCCCGCTGCCGATCGCCGTGAGGGTTGGCTGATGCCGGTGTCCCATGACGACTACATCGACACCCTGATCGATCAATTTCGCGGCGTACAATTTCATCCCCTCTTCCTCACCGTAGTGCTTCTGCGATGTATAGGTCCTGCTCGTCCGGGACGAGCGGTGGGCGAGTTTCACGCCGAGGTCGGGATGGAGCCATCGATACGCGAATATCGCGGCTTTATTCCGCAGGACCGGCTTGATCAATTTGTATCCCAGGTCGTGCGTGGCAAGACCGTCTCCATGGTGGAGGTAGATGCGCTTTCCCTCAAGAAGAGTCTCATATGGTTTGGGACGGATCGTAATGCCGATTTCTTTTTCAAAAAAATCGTCCATCCAGTAGTCGTGGTTTCCCAGGAGGTACTCGACTGCGACACCGTGGTCGGTAAAGTCCTGCAGGAGTGCAAGGGTCCTGTGAAACCCCTTGGGGATGACCGTCCTGTATTCGAACCAAAAGTCGAAGAGATCTCCTACAATAAAGAGGCGCTCGGCCGTGGGCTGAATTGCACGGAGGAATGCCAGCAGGCGGTCCTCTTTTTGCTTTTCTTCCAGATAGGATCCGAGCCCGAGGTGAACGTCGGAGATAAAATAGCTGGCCATTGGGGGATGAAAGGCACCATCATGCGCAACGAAGACCGTGACCGCGGTGCACGAGTCATAAAATGTACCAAAAAAAAGAACGGCAATCAAAAAATCGCGGGGTTCAATTCGCCACGTGCTCCTGGCCCGAATCCACCCCCTGTAGGATAAACAACCCAACGGCGAAAAAAAGTCCTATCGCCGCTGCTGCGACGTGCTCTGTGGTAAGGTCCGATACGATTCCATAAACGAGCGGTCCGATGACTGCTGACGCTTTTCCGCAAAGACCGTCATAAAAGCCGAAATATTCGGCTTCATGACTTTTTGGCGTGAGGAGTGCCATCAGGCTTCTACTGGCAGATTGCGATGAGCCGATCGCGATGCCGGCCGCAAGCGCGACCACATAGAAGAAGGCCACGCTGTTGACAAAGGCCGCCCCCGCACAAATGACGATCCAGACCACCAGGGTGATCGAGATCGTCTTTTTCGGGCCGATCTTGTCCGTGACGACGCCGAAGACGAGGGAGCCCAGGATCGCACTGCTCTGCACGACGGCAAAGAACACCACGATGTCCGTGTCCGTCATATGCAGGATGTCCTCCGCGAAGATCGCGGCGAAGGCAATGACGGTGAGGATCCCGTCGTTATAGAGGAAGAAGGCGACGAGGAATCGCGCGATGGCGGGATGTTCCTTGCGTACGAAGAGTGCCCGGAACGTGGAGGCGCTCCGCGACATGCCTTCGCGAATGAACGACGACGGTGGCGGTCCGACCAGGGGCGGTTCCTGCACAAACAGAAATATCGGAATGGAAAACACCAGAAAGAACATCGCCGCCACAATGAAGGAAAGCCGGACCATGAAGAAATACGACGGATCGGTCTGCGGGGGAAGCATGACCAGCACGATCAGCAGGACGGCCAGCGCTCCGACGTATCCCATGGCAAAGCCGTAGCCCGACACTCTCCCGTACGAGTTTCGCGACGTCAGGCCCGGAAGGAAGGCGTCGTAGAACACCAGCCCCCCTTCGAAGCCGATGTTCGCGATCACGAACAGGAGGATGCCGGTGAGGACCATGCCTTCCTGGACGAAGAACATGAGCGCGGTGCAGAGGACGGAAGCCAGCGTGAAGGCAAGGAGAAATCGCTTTCTGCTCCGCGCATAGTCGGCCGCGGCGCCGAGGGGAGGCGAGAGGGCTGCGGCGCAGACCATCGACAGGCTCATGGCCAGTCCCCACAGCCAGCGCTTTCCGCCGGCGACGTGGTTGGTGAAGTACCGGGAGTAGATGACGGTGACGACGATGACCGAGAACGCGGTGTTCGCGAAATCGAACAACGTCCAGGCGAAGATGCGTCCGCGCGACACGCCCTGGGGAAGCGGCTGTCGGGCATCAGGCGGGGTGTCGGGCATGCCGTGAATGTGGAGTCAGTGGGATTTCAGCGACGGCTTTTTTCCTTGCGCGGCTCGCCGTCGTACAGTCCCCGCCCCGTTTTCGGCATCGAGCCGGAGGATCGCATCTCATGGAGCACCGCATCGAGGATGCCGTTGACGAACTGTCCGCTTCGCGACGTGCTGAACAGTTTGGCGAGTTCGATGGCCTCGTTCACCGACACCTTCGGTGGAATCTCGCGGAAGTACATCAGCTCGCAGATGGCCATGCGGAGGATGAGACGATCGAGGATGGCGATGCGCTTGAAATCCCAGTTCGTGACGTGCTGTCCGATGATGTTGTCGATGTCGTCGGTGTGCGCAATCGTCTGGACGACCAGCTTGCTCGCGAACTCATGTGCGGTCCGGTTGGTCTCGAGGCCGGCAAGAACGTACTTGATAACGTGTTCAACGGGATCTCCCCCGATCTCGAACGCATAGAGCGCCTGGACCACCTTCTCCCTGACAACCCGCCGCCGCATCACCGCGATCTTCTCCTTGCCGTTTCCCGTTCTCGAGCGTCCAAGCCGCGCCCGGCAGGGCGTGACGGCACTGTCGAAAGATCTCGGCAATTGTGGAAGATCGGGGAAGGTCTGTCATTGACCGGTGTGATCCGGGATCGCAGGGGGGAGGACGTGCAGGCTGGTACGTCAGATTTCGTTCTGACGGAGTTCCTCAGATGACCGCTTGCGATATTGAAGAGCGAGAGTGTCACACCAGTCCTGTGCGAATGTTCCGCACAGAATGCCACAACATAAACAATTCCGTTGTGCTGTGCAAGGCGTTTCGAGAAGGGGGAAGGAATCGTTCGCCGGCGCCTCACACGCACGTCACCGGGCAAAGAGCGGATTCTCCTCGTTTCCCTCCTCTTCCTCCTGTGGCGCAGAGTAGCCCGGAGCGACAGGCCCCCAGATGTAGTTCCCCGATCCGTTCACATACCCGCGCCGGGAGCCCGCACGTACCGCAGCGATCCCGTCATTGAACTGTTGGGCATCGTCGAACTGCGGGGTGATGACCACATTCCCTTGCTTGTCAATGAACCCGAACTTGTTTCCCACCCTGGCAGCCGCCCGTCCGGACGAAAAATCCCCTGCCGCGGAGAACTGCGGAGTGACGATCATCTTCCCGTCCGTCCCGATATACCCCCACTTGGTGCTGACCTTCACCGCCGCCATATTCTCCGTGAAGGAATTCACCTGGAGGAATTGCGGGGGGATGACCGTCTTGCCGTCGGTGCCGACAAAGCCCCATCGCTGGCCCATTCTGACTGCCGCAAGGTTCTGGGAAAACGGATGCGCCCCCGAGAATTGGGGGTTGATCTGCATCTTCCCGTCCCGGTCGATGAAGCCCCATTGAGAACCCACCCTGACTCCCGCCAGGTCAGAGGAAAAATCCATCGCGCCGTCAAAGATGGGATTGATGACCATCTTGCCATCCTTGTCGACGTATCCCCACTTCGTTCCTGTCCGGACGCGGCACACATCCTCTGAGAAGTCCCCGGTTTCGTCGAACTGTGGACTGATCACAAACGCGCCGTGCGTATCAATGAATCCGAATTTGCCGCCGGACCGGACCGGGGCTAATCCCAGGGAAAAACGGCCGGCACGTTCGAATTGAGGGTTGATCGAGATTTTGCCGTCCGTTCCGACGTAGCCATAGGTGTTCCCGATGCGGACTGCAGCGAGATCCTCAGAGAAATCGGCGGCGCCGTCAAATTGCGGCTGGACCACGACTGCGCCCTTGCTGTCGACGAATCCCCAGCGTCCATTGTCGGCTATGACATGCAGGCCGCTGGTGTTCCGCGCGCCCCCCGAGTCTTCACAGGAAGTGAACAGAACGCCGATCGTCACAAGGGCGAGGTGGGCGAGTAATACACGGTGTCTCAGAGCGGAGGAAGACATTGTCGAATCGGAAGTGTGTGCGGTGGTGGGCTCGACCCACAAATATAGAGTGGATCGCCGAGAAAGTCCAATCGCCGTAACCATGAACTTCTCCACGACCAAAGGGAACGAAGCGCTTGAATTTCTCCGCCGCTGTCTCGATATTGGAATGCCATCCGCAGCCTCCCGCCTGAACAACACCTTCGTCCAATCCCCGCTGCCGCTACTCCCGCGATGAACAACATTCATCGAGGAGGTCCACCAATGCGTACTCTTCAACATTGGATGAGGGTGCTGGCGCTTGCGTGCACGTTTTGTGCTGCGTTCCCTCAGTTCGCAGTGAGGTCCCAGGTGGTCATCAGTCAGGTCTTCGGAGGAGGAGGGAACTCCGGAGCACCGCTGAAGAACGATTTCATCGAGCTGTTCAATCAAGGACAGGCCCCCGTCCCTCTGGAAGGCTGGGCTGTCGAATATGCTTCCGCTTCCGGCTCGTCATGGCAATCGGCTGTGCTCAGCGGCATCATCGAGCCTCATGGCTGGTTCTTGATCTGCCTTCCCGGCGGCACGGCCGGCGGGAGTCCGCTCCCCGCAGTCGACGACAGCGGGTCGTTCGGCATGAGTGCCACGGCCGGAAAAGTCGCGTTGCTGGACAGCGCACAGCAGCTCTCGGGCACATGTCCTTCCTCGTCACACATTCGCGATTTCATCGGATGGGGGAGCGCTTCGTGCTTCAAGGGGTCAGGAGCCGCCCCCGGAACATCGAACACCACGGCTGCCGTCAGAAAGGACAGCGGCATGGCCTCGAGCGGCGACAATGCAGCGGATTTTGTTGCCGCTTCACCGTCTCCGCGGAACACCGCGACCATCCCGCTCGCTGTGCAGCTTTCGCTTCTCCAGGCTGTCGAGATCCGCGGAGGGGGAGTGAGGCTCACCTGGCAGACGCAAAGCGAGCTCAATAACTACGGCTTCTTTGTCCAGAAAAAGAGGAGCGGTGATTCGGCGTTCCTGGAAATCACATCGAGCTTTCAACAAGGTTCCGGGACGACCCTCGAGCAGCACAACTATGCCTACGTTGATACAGCGGGGAACTCAACATGCGCCTACCGGCTGAAGCAGGTCGATTTGAATGGAGCGTTTCGCCTCAGCGAAATCGTCGGTGTTACTCCCCTCAGCAGCGTGTCATCGAACCTGGTGCAACAACCTCTGCGACTCCAGGTGTATCCTAATCCGTTCAATCCGAAAACAGTTGTCAGTGGACAGTGGTCAGTGACCAGTGTCGTGCGACTTGTCGTATATGACATCCTTGGCAGACAAGTGGCTGTTCTTGCACATGGTTCCTATCCGGCCGGGATCTACACGTTCACCTTTGATGGAACTCGTCTCTCGAGTGGCATATATATCTGTCGCTTGACAGCAGGCAATTCTACGGCGGTGCGCAAGCTGACTCTGATGAAGTAACAGTTGACAGCAGACAGGAAACAGTCGACAGTGGATTCCTATGCTCGATCCACTGCCGACTGCCTGCTGCCAGTCGCTTCCTGCTTGCTCCGAACTGCCTGCCATCTTGTCGGTCTCATGATTGTTCCTGCCTCTTTCTAATGGATGCTCCATCTGAGCGTGATCACTGGAAGGGGGAGAGATTCGCAGATTTACAAGCGATCTTAAACTCGCTACGAGACTCCCGGCGTGAATAGAGTCTCAACGAAATTGTGGCTTGCGTCACATTCTGTGTCCGGGTTGGCGTTTCTCGCAGGCTTTTCCTTGACTTCCCTTCTTCTACCAGCTAGATTGCAATATCAAGTCTAGGGCCGCCAACCGTTCCCCGGCGGCAACATTGCATCGCACAGCGGTCTCGCGACACTCTCCTGTAAAGTACGAAGCCATGAGGTGTGGTTGTTTCTTTAGGCTCATGATCATTTTGTCTTCCAGGCAGGAACGATGAATGAACATCCGGCCAAACCCATCTAACCCGATCTGGGTCGAGAGCCCTTGCGTGCGTTTAAGTCTCATCTGTCCAATTTCAGAGGGAGTGTGACGATGAATGGGAATTTCTTACGATGTTCGACGGTCGTCTTTCTGGTTGCACTTTTCTGTCTGTTTGCCGCAAGCGATGCTTCGGCGCAGCTCAAGATCAACCAGGTCTACGGCGGTGGGGGATTGAGTGCGTTGGGGTACAAATATGATTACATCGAGTTGACCAACACCGGCAACGTCGCCGTCGCTTACCAGAACATCTACCTCTTTGTGGGTTTCTACAACGGGACCCACTACAACGTTACGGTACCTTCGGTGAACGTCATGGCGAGGGGGTTCTACCTCGTGCGATTTGCAGGCGCCCCATCGAATCCAGGCGTAGACCTCACGACGCAGGATTTTGACGCGGGCAACATCCCTCTCCCGGGTGGAAACTCGGGTGACGATGCCGTTGGTGTCGTCATCCTCTATTCCGTGAATCCCAACAACCCGTCGAGCTGCAATGTGATGACGGGGCTGCTCGACAAGGTGTCGTACGGCGGATTCCTCTGGACGAACTGCTACGAGGGAATGCAATCGTATCTCTGCACCGATGGGACGCACGCGCTAGAGCGGAGGGTGTTCGATGGCCTCATACAGGATACCGACAATAATTACAGTGATTTCATTCTTGTCGCTCCGAATCCACGAAATTCTCAGAGCACTCCGCTCCCTGTCCAACTTGCCAATATCGAGGCCGTCTACACTTCAGACAAGTCCGTGAGTGTCACATGGTCGACAGTCTCCGAGGTGGACAATTATGGTTTTAGCGTGGAACGAAGAGGTGGCGACAATGCGGACTTTGCGGAGCTGTCCGGAAGTTTCCAGAAGGGCCATGGGACAACAACGCAGTCCTACAAGTATTCCTTCACCGATATTTCCGCGCAGTCCGGCATCGACTATCAATATCGCATCAAGCAGATGGATCTGACGGGATCGATCCACTACAGCGAGCCGGTCAACGTTACTGACGGCCTCACCGCTGTTGGTACGCAGAACGGTGTTGCGAAGGTGTTCGCGCTGAAGCAGAATTACCCCAACCCGTTCAATCCCTCCACGCAGCTCGAATTCACCGTGAAGGAGTCCGGCTCTGCCACGCTGCGCGTGTACAACGCTCTCGGGCAGCAGGTCTCCGAACTCTTCAACGAGAGCGCGCAGGCGGGGATGCGCTACGTGCTTCGATTTGATGCCGCGAAACTTTCTTCCGGAATTTATCTCGCGCGACTGGAGTCCGGGGGGCAGATGGCGTCCACGAAGATGACCCTCATCAAGTAGCCGTGGTCGTCTTTCGCGTTCTGCATATCTTGGGCAGCGCAGATTCCTGGCGCTGCCCTTTTTTTTGCTCTTCCCGACATTATTTCTCGGAATTCCCTCTCTTTTGCCCACTTCTTGATGAACCGCAAAAAAAACTTTGGAAATTTCGGACACCGCTGGACCTGGGAGTATAGCTATAGAAAGGGCTTTCTCTCGATTCCGCGCAATGCGATTTAAGATTCGTCTAAAAGCGACCTCGCAATCGACACGTCTATCACTGAGCTATAATTCCAGGCTTGCCTCCGCAATAGAATTGTGGTTGACGTGTTTGCTGGACACTAGCTCCCCGCCCGGATTTGTCTTCTCCCGAATTGTCGTCAAATCCAAGGTGATCAACTATCGGAACTCTACGATGCGGCTCTGTTCTCCCGCCGCCCACGTTTATGTGAGTCTCCGTAAGGAGGAGCCCGCAGTAGAGCAACGATGGCAAACGCTCGTCGGCAGTCGGGCGGGGCTTGGACTGGACGGAGATGACCTCGTGTTCGAGGGCATCGAAATTGTTGAGGAACCGTCGTGGACCCGTTGCATGCGCTTCCGGCTGCTCTCGCCGGCTGCCATACAGGATGGTCACGGCGAGTGGCTCCTGGCTGACAGTCCGATGCTGGGGGAGGCAATAAGGTCGGACCTGTTGGCGCGCTACAAGAAATGTGTCGATGCGACCGTCCGATACGACGAGGAGTTCGAGGCGGTCGTCGATTCGGCCTATGTCGCGAACAGGGGTGGAGGGGAAGGAGTTATGAAACATGTCCGCCTAGAGGGCGCAGATGAAGAGACGCGCGATGTGCGGGCATTCCTCTGTCCAATAACCGTCTCAGGCAATCCGGATCTCATTGCATTCGCCCATCGCACCGGGATCGGCTCGCTTGGACCGAAGGGCCTGGGTATGATGGGCTGAAGCCTGCCTCGTGAGAAGACAATGATTGAGGATAGTCAGGGAAAATGATGCAGGATGGCGCTTGAGACCAACCTGCTTTCTCAGTATCTTGATATTCAAATTCCCGACACCCCCTCCTTTGTCATTCTCCGCCATGCACTCGAAACCGCCGTACATTCCTTCCTTGTCTCGACTCACCCGGCGCGATGCGCTGCGTGTGACCGGTGGCATGTTCGCAACTCTTGCATTCAACGGTTCCCCTGCGCTCGGCGCGTTCCTGCCCGGGGAGTGGACGAGCCGTCGGCCGCCTGCCGCGCAGCGGCGGTTCGTCAGCGAGTCGGTGGAGGAAACGATCAAAGAGGTTTCGCGCGCCATCGCGGACCCGGAACTCGCTTGGCTGTTCGGGAATTGCTATCCGAATACCCTGGACACCACGGTCACTTACCGCCTCATCCATGGTGAACCCGACACGTTTGTCATCACCGGGGACATCAATGCCATGTGGCTGCGGGATTCATCGGCGCAGGTCTGGCCGTACCTCCAGCTCGCGGTCAACGACAAACCGTTGCGCCTTCTCCTCGCGGGAGTCCTCCGCCGCCAGTCACGGTGCATTGCAATTGATCCCTATGCGAACGCCTTCAATGACGGTCCGACGGGCAGCGAATGGAAGGATGACCTCACGGACATGAAGCCAGATCTGCATGAGCGGAAATGGGAGATCGACTCGCTATGCTATCCGATTCGCCTGGCATATGGCTACTGGAAGCAGACGGGAGATGCGTCCCCGTTTGACCAGCAATGGCTCCAAGCGATGAAGATGGTCGTGCAGACGTTCAAAGAGCAGCAGAGGAAAAAAGGAAAAGGTCCCTATCACTTCCAACGCCGCACGACGGTTCCCTCCGATACCCTTCCTCTCGATGGCTACGGAAACCCGACGCGGCCAGACGGGCTCATCCACTCCGGCTTCCGCCCTTCCGACGACGCGTGCATTTATCCGCTCCTCGTGCCCTCGAACATGTTTGCCGTGGTGGCACTCAGGGAGCTTGCCGAGATCGTTGCTGCGGAAGGGAAGGGGGCGGATTTCGGTCGTGAATGCAGGGCGCTCGCGGACGAAGTCGCCGATGCCGTTGAGCACTATGCAAGAGTGATTCACTCCACGTACGGGACCATGTACCCGTACGAGATCGATGGATTTGGAAATCACCTGTTCATGGACGATGCCAATGTCCCCGGCTTGCTTTCTCTGCCATACCTCGGGGCGTGCGCCATGGAAGATCCGGTGTACAAGGCAACCCGGGCCTTTGTCCTCAGCGATGATAATCCGTACTTTTTCCGTGGTCGCGCCGCCAGCGGCATCGGCGGGCCGCATGTCGGTCTGGACATGATCTGGCCGTTGTCGATCATCATGCGCGCGCTGACGACGGAAGACGAAAATGAAATGTTTGACTGCCTGAAGATGCTGAAAGAGACGCATGCCGGGACCGGCTTCATGCACGAGAGCTTTCACAAAGATGATCCGGCACACTATACGCGCTCGTGGTTTGCCTGGGCAAACACGCTCTTTGGAGAATTGATCGTGCGGCTGCATGCCGAGCACCCCGGGGTGTTGTCGAGAACCTTCTAAGCACCCCCACAAGCGACACGGGACAGGTGGAATGATGAAAAGACTTCAGGGTTTGGCTCATATCACGATTGCTTCCCTCCTCGTTGTCTGCTGTGCCTTTCCTTCCATCGCGCAGACCATCACTTCAGCGCTGGTCCTGAGAGTCCCCGAGGCCTTTGGCAATTCTCCTTTGTCTCCCAATCCCGTTGAAGCGATGTTGGTCGAGGATGCGTGGAAGATCCCCTCTGAAGGGGATGCAGTCATCATCGGCGGTCAGCGTGCCACCTGGCTGGCGGCGAAGGCCGCGACGGATGGATGGTTTCCGGATTCACTCTTTGCCACACCGGCGTATATTTACACGAGTGTCGACGTAACCGACAACATGGTCCTTCTTCTCAAGGCCCTCGGGAACGACATCGTGTACGTCAACGGTGCTCCGCGTCCGGGGAATCCGTATGCCTACAAAGAGACCTACGAATCGTGGGAGACCCGGTTCGACTACTCGATTCTTCCTGTTGAGCTGAAACGCGGGAGGAATCATCTCCTGTTCTACAGCAGCAGGGGCAGATTCAAAGCGACGTTCGCTCCCGTCGGGAAACCGGTGCAATTCAATCCCCGTGACGTGACCGCTCCCGATCTTGTCCGGGGCACAGCCCTCTCTGCGTACGCAGCGCTTCCCATTATCAATGCCACCACCTCGCCGCTCCGCGGATTGAGGATTCGATATCAGACTGACGGTGTCTCCGCACAAGAGGACATCCCCCCTGTCCTCCCGATGTCGACACGGAAAGAGGGATTCGCGATTCACCTTCCGGCATCTCAAGGAGAGTCCGTCGTTCTCCACCTTACGCTTCTCCAGGCGGAGAGGACGCTCGACACCGCAAGCGTGACGCTGCGAGTTGTCGGACCAAGGAACGTGAGACGCGAAACATTCTTGAGCGGTATCGACGGCAGCGTCCAATATTTCGCCGTTGCGCCGCCGATGAACGACTCTCCTTCCCCGAAAGCGATGATCTTCACCCTTCACGGAGCGGGTGTGGAAGCCTCGGGACAGGCGGCGGCATACGAGCCGAAAACCTGGGCGACAATCGTCGCCCCGACGAACCGTCGCCCCTATGGTTTCAACTGGGAGGATTGGGGGAGAATGGACGCCCTTGAGGTCCTGGACAGATCACTACAGGAATACGCGACTGACACAACCAGGATATATCTCACGGGTCATTCCATGGGAGGTCACGGGGCATGGCAGTTGGGAGGGCTCTACCCCGATCGGTGGGCGGCAGTGGGCCCCAGCGCCGGGTGGATCACCTACTGGTCGTACCGCATCAGAAGCCAGCGCGGCGACACCAGCGCGGCTGCGCGGATGTTGCACCGCGCGCTCGCGACAAGCGAGACGCCGTCGTTCGTGAAGAATTTCCTCGGACAAGGACTGTATATCCTCCATGGTGCCGATGACGACAATGTCCCCATCCAGCAATCCTACATGATGGTCGACAGTCTGAAGGGAGTCCTTCATGACTATGTCTTCCACGAGCAGCCCAAAGAAGGGCACTGGTGGGACGAATCGCCCGAACCCGGCGCGGATTGCGTCGATTGGGCACCGATGATGGACTACTTCGCCCGGCACCGCAGGCCTTCCGACGTGGAGGTGCGCGAAGTGAATTTCGTGACGGCCAACCCCGGCGTATCTTCACGGTGTCATTGGGTGACCGTTGCTCAGCAGGAACATCCTTTGGAGATCAGCTCGGTCCGCCTCGGGTTTGACCCCGGCCTGCGACGATTCTCCGGATCGACGGCAAACGTCCTTTGTCTCGGACTCGATCTGAAGGTCTTGCCGCCGGGTGATTCGATCCATATCGCAATCGACAGCACGCGTTTGGATGTGCGCGTTTCGGCGGAAACGGCCTCCATGCTCTGGCTCAAGCGTGTTGGCGAGCAATGGCATGTCTCGTCGCCGCCCGATCCTGCGAGCAAATCACCCGAGCGCTACGGTCCCTTCAAGGATGCTTTCCGGAACCGGGCCGTTCTCGTCTATGCTACTCACGGAACCGCAGAGGAGAATCGCCTCGTGCTGGAGCGCGTACGTTATGACGAAGAGCGGTTCTGGTATCAGGGGAACGGCTCGCTCGATGTTCTCGCCGATCGCGACTGCAGCGAAAGCGCCATTGCCGGCAGAAACGTCATCCTCTATGGGAATGCGAACATCAACAGCGCATGGAAGAACATTCTGGCCGCAACCCCGGTTTCACTCCGCGAGCACGCGGTGGAGATTTCCGGAAAATCATTTGTGGGTGATGACCTTTGTGCGGTGTTCCTCCGACCGCGATCCGGTTCGCCGAGCCTCTCCGTCGGCGTTGTCGGCGCCACAGGAGCGGAGGGTTTTCGGCTGCTGAACCGCGTGCAATATTTCAATTCCTACCTCGGCGTGCCTGATCTGCTCGTGCTCCAGGCTGATGCCGTCAAAGAAGGCGAACGCGGACTCGTGTGCACGGGGTTCTTCGGGAACGACTGGAGCGTTGAACACGGCGAGTTCGTTTGGTCCGACGATCGACAGTAAATCATTCGGGAGTATCAGTATGGGCAAGTCAGGCGTTGTTGCAGGGTTGGTTCTTCTTTTCTCAGCCGCTTTTTCGCAGCCGTCGAAAGAGGACCTCACGCGTTTTGTCGATCCGTTTCTTGGTGCAGGCGGACACGGGCACACGTATCCGGGAGCCACTGTCCCGTTCGGCATGGTGCAGCTGAGCCCGGACAATGGGCGCGTGGGATGGGATTGGTGCTCGGGATATCACTACTCGGATTCGATGATTGTCGGGTTCAGCCACACACATCTGAGCGGCACGGGATGCGCCGACCTTGGTGACATCGGCGTGATGCCGGGAACGTCGGTGCAGCAGCTCGAGGACGCGCATGGATCGAGGTTCTCCCATGCACGGGAATCCGCAGTGCCGGGATACTATCGGGTGACGCTCGATGGCAGTGATATTCTTGTCGAGCTCACGGCGACGGATCACGTGGGTTTTCATCGGTACACATTTCCGAAAGAGGATACGGTCGCGCTGATGGTGAATCTCCTGCGTGGCCAGGAAGACAACGCGGTCGATACGCACATTGCTCTCGTGAGCCCGACGCAAATCACGGGATACCGATTCTCTAATGGTTGGGCACCGGACCAGCGGATCTTTTTCTCTGCAAAGTTCTCCCGCCCCTTCTTCCGGGCGCTGCTTGCGGACAGCGGCATGACCTATCGGGCTGCCACGTCGGCGCGGGGCGACGGTGTCCGCGGCATCTTCGAATTCGAGCCATCAGCAAAGGGAGAACCGCTGATGGTGAAGGTTGGCGTTTCGTCATCCTCGGAAGCGGAGGCAGAAAAGAACCTCGAGGCGGAAGTGCCATCCTGGGACTTTGACGGTGTGCGAGCCGCCGCGCATGATGCCTGGGAAAAAGAGCTCGAAAAAGTGAAGATCGAGACTCCCGATGAGCAGACGAAGACGGTCTTCTATTCGGCGATGTACCACGCATTCCTCGCCCCGACCGAGTTCAGCGACGTCGACGGAACCTATCGGGGAGGCGACGGAAAGATCCACGTTGCAAAGGGATTCAAGTACTACTCGACATACTCCCTGTGGGACACCTATCGCGCCGCGCACCCGCTCTATACGATTCTCCAACCGGAGCGCGTCGACGGTCTCATGCAGTGTATGATCGCCTTCGCGAAAGAGAGCGGCTATCTGCCTGTCTGGCAGCTTGCCGCGAATGAAACGAATTGCATGGTAGGCTACCATGCCGTGCCCCCGCTGGTCGACGCTTATCTCAAAGGCTTCAGGGGATTCGATGCAAAAGCAGCGCTTGCTGCGATGGAGAAGACTTCGACAAGGGACCACCGCGGTCTGCGATATTATTCCATCGATGCGCCGGAGCCCGTCCTCGAACGGCTGGCCGATGAGCGCAAAGCACAGGCAGGCAATGAGATTGCAGCCGGTTCGGTGGTACTCTCAGGCTATGCCTCGAGGGTCTCAGGAGACACGATCGACTATCACTCCAATGACCCGACGGTTAATCGTGCGGTGATCGCGCGGGCATCGGATGGGATGCATCCGATTGAATGGATGACGGCTGACGTTCCATCGAACGTGGGAGACTCAACCCGGACGTTCGTGTGGATGGGAGGAGTCGGGTCGGCGAAAGGTGCGCATGCGTTTGTACTGTCCGTCGATGGCGATTCCGTGCTCACCTTCCACAGCGCAGTCTCGTCGGCCGACAGGAGTCTGTCGGGCTCCGGGAAGCACGGATCACGACTCTCCTTCACTGCGCAATCTGTGGACGACTTCGGCGACCTGTTCGGCGATTTCATCCTTTCTCTTCCTGCCGACATGGCGCCTGCGGGTCGGGCGTTGCGCCTCCGTCTGAGCGGGGAGAACGCCCAGAGCGGAGATTGGGTGATGACGTTCGAGCATCCGCTGAGCGAATGCGCGCGGGCAAGCAATGCGTACGGCCTTGTGCACCGCAACGGAATCGCGATGCAGCTGGTGCGGATCGACGTGGAGCATCTCGGTGCCTCCACTTCGGCGATGCTGGGTGCTGGAAAGCTTGCGCCGATGAAAGTGGGCCTGGTGCCCGGTCAGTCGGTTCTCTACCTCCCTCTTCCGCAAGTCGCCACGCAGACCCCGCTCACCGTGCGCCTTGAAGAATCGAAGGGACCGGTGCTTGTCAGCGATGTTGCTGTGCGTCCGGTGCAACTCGTCGGCTACGTCCCCGCCGACAAGGACCGCGAATCGGTGTCGAAATCGTTGGAGTATGCCATCGACGATTTCAGCATCTCGACGTTCGCCGGAGCGATGGGGGACAAGAGCGTTGCAGAGATGTACCGCCGGCGTGCCGAGGACTACCGCAACCTCTTCGATCCATCAACCGGCTTCTTCCGCGGGCGGAAGCTCGATGGCTCATGGGTCACGCCGTTCAATCCGCGGTTCTCCACCGAGAAACAACCGGAATACACCGAGGGGAATGCGTGGCAGTATCTGTGGCTCGTGCCGCAGGATGTCAAAGGCCTGATGAGCCTGCTCGGGGGAAGAGCGAAGTTCGACGTGAAGCTCGACTCGCTCTTCAGCCAGAGCTCGGATCTCAACGACACCGGGGCGCCGCCCGATGAATCCGGTCTGGTGGGACTGTACGCGCAGGGGAATGAGCCCAGTCATCACATCGCGTACCTGTACGACTACGACGGGAATCCCTGGAAAACGCAGCAGCTCGTCCATCATATCCTGACGGAATTTTACAAAACGGGGGTCGCCGGGCTGTGCGGCAACGAGGATTGCGGGCAGATGTCGGCATGGTATCTCTTCAGCGCCCTCGGGTTCTATCCGGTAACGCCGATCGGCGGCGTCTACGTGCTCGGCAGTCCCATGGTCAGCCATGCCGTGATCAACGTCGGCCACGGGAGAACATTCACGATCGACGCGAAGAATTTGTCGACGGAGAACTACTACATTCAGTCGGCGTCGCTCGACGGAAAGCCGCTCGATCGTCCCTGGTTCACCCATGCCGATCTTCTCCGGGGCGGAACGCTGACGCTTGAGATGGGCGCCTCGCCGAACAAGCAGTGGGGGAGCGATCCGACGGCGATGCCTCCCACCCTGCCCCCTCAGTAACGGTGGAGCGGCAATGAAATTGAGCTCAGCGATACGATGCCTTCTGATGGTGATCGCCGTCCCCACGCTTCTTCCCGGGTGCGGGTCGACGACAACCTTGCTGACGGACAAGCAGCCGCCGCCTCCGCGAGGGTATGTCGCGTATTACGCCGCCGGCCCCATCGTCGTCGACGGCGACCTGAATGAACCGGCCTGGCAGAATGCGGCGTGGACAGCGGATTTTGTTGACATTGAAGGAAGCCTGAGGCCCGCGCCGCGGTTCCGCACGCGAGCGAAGATGACGTGGGATGACAACGCGCTCTACATCGGCGCGGAACTCCAGGAGCCGGATGTCTGGGGCACGCTCACGAAACGCGACACGGTGATCTTCTACGACGACGACTTCGAGGTGTTCATCGATCCGAACGGCGATAATTTTGAGTATTATGAATTCGAGATGAACGCACTGAATACGGTGTGGGACCTGTTTCTGCCGAAGCCGTACCGGGACGAAGGCTCGCCGCACAACGATTGGAATATCATCGGTCTGAAAACCGCCGTGCGCGTGCACGGAACGATCAACAACCCGGCGGACATCGACTCGGGATGGACGGTTGAGATCGCCATGCCGTGGACCGCGCTCGGGGAATTTGCCCATCGGCCCGCCCCTCCGCATGACGGCGACCAGTGGAGAATCAATTTCTCCCGCGTGGAATGGAAAGTCGATACGGTGAATGGCGTCTACCACAAACTCCCCGGGATGCGGGAGGATAATTGGGTCTGGTCGCCTCAGTGGATGATCGATATGCATCAGCCGGAACTCTGGGGGTATGTCCAATTCGACACCGGGAGCCCGGGCTCGAGATTGTTCAAAAGTGATCCGACCTGGCCTGCGCGCATCGCATTGTATCAGGTCTATAAAGCAGAGAGGTCCTTCCGGCGGAACAACGGCCGCTATGCTTTGTCGCTGCAGGATCTGGGGTTCTCGAGTGCAGGAACGAAACTGGAGATTTCGATCGAACCGCGACCTCAAGGGTACACGGCGACGGCGCGCCTCAACGGTTTCGTCGTCCGCGAAACGGAGGACTCCCGCTGTTGGGTGGAGGGTCAGTGAAAAAGAAGCCGGTCGGTCTCTCCGCCGGCTGTCTTGCTATCGTTGACACCGAGACGACGCACGCCAGCCCCGCTTATGGCCGGATCATCGATATTGCCGTGATGAGAGTGGAAAACGGGGAAGTGAAGCGCATCTTCCATTCCCTGATCAATCCCGAGCGTCCGATTCAACCGGAGGTCGAGCTTGTCACGGGGATCAAGGCGTCGGAGCTCGAGGCGGCTCCGGTCTTTGCGGATGTGGCCCCGCGCATTCGAAAGCTTCTCGATGGTGCACTCTTTGTCGCGCACAATGCCAAATTCGACTATGCGTTCATGCGGAACGAGTTCCGACGGCTCGGTCGCACGTTTTCGGCCCGCTGTCTTGACACGGTTGCGCTGTCCAAGCGTCTGTTCCCGGAATATCTTCACCACGATCTCAGCAGTCTGATTGCGCGATACGCTCTCGAATGTGCGCACCGCCATCGTGCGTTGGACGATGCCAAGGCTCTCTGGCAATTCCTCTGTTCCGCGGAGAAAGCTGCCGGCGCCCGTTCGTTCGCCGAGGCGTTCCGATCCGTCATGGGTGAGAATGCGCCGCCGAATGTCACAAAGGATTCCCTGCGGTCGCTCCCCGAAGGAGCCGGGGTGTACCTGTTCTATGGAGAGAAGGATGAGCTGCTGTACGTGGGCAAGAGCGTCAATATCCGGAGGCGCGTCCAGTCGCACTTCAGCATCTCCGGCGCGGAGGACAAGGGGATGCAGTTGCTGCAGCTCACCCATCGTGTGGAAGCCCGGCCGACGTCGGGCGAACTCGGCGCCCTGCTTCTCGAATCACGTCTCATTAAGGAGCTGAGGCCCGTGTTCAACCGTGCCGCGCGGCGACGGCGGGACCTGACCGTGCTCCTCCGGGGCGTGAACGCGCAAGGATACTTCACCGCCGACCTGGAATCGCGCGACCACATCGACCCGGGTGAGCTGGACTCGGTGTTGACGGTCTTCAAACACCGAACACAGGCCCGCGAATATCTGGCGGACCTCGCGAAGGAGAGTGACTTGTGTCTGAAACTCCTGGGCGTCGAGAAGACCGGGGATGCATGTTTTCAGTACCAACTGCACCGATGCCACGGGGCTTGCATCGGCGAAGAAGACCCCCGCGCCTACAATGCCAGGTTCGAAAGTGCATTCGCGCGGCGCCGGATTCAGGCCTGGCCTTATCGAGGTCCGATCCTGATCACCGAACGCGCCGAGGACGACGAAGGAGGAGAATCATTCCTCGTCGATCAATGGTGTCTTCTGCTTTCCGCGCGGCACTCCGGCGAGGGTTTTCAGGAAGTCATCCCCGGCCTCGAACGTTTCGACTATGACAGCTACAAACTTCTTCTCCGATTCCTGAAAGAACCGCGCAACAGAAAGAAGGTCCGCGTCCTCTCAGGGCAAGAGGCCGCGGCGCTTGTGGCGCAGGCCCAATGACTCTTCATCATGGACACTTCCTCATGAAAACTCTACTGGTCATTTTCATCCTTGCATCTCAAACAGCGGCCGCCCAGGGATCGTCCCCCTACGTGAAACAGGCGACATGGCAGGAGACGGTCCGCTGCTCGGCTGATTCTCTTCATCGACTTGAAGCGGCAGCGCGCAAGTGGGAAAACGCGCGGATGTCCCCGTGGTATGTCATCGGACCCTTCAAGAGCGGGAACCGGAACCCGTTCGACGAAGCGTTCCCGCCGGAGGAGAAGATCAGTCTCGATCGTCGGTACGGCGCGCTCAAATGGATGAAACGTCCGGATTGGAACAGCGGGAAGGTGACCGAACTGCTTCCCGCGGTCTGGTGCGCATCGTATCTGACACGGACGATCACCGTTCCACGCGATACGGTGCTCACGATCTATCTGGGAAGCGATGACGGGATCAAGGTATGGGTGAACGGCGACATCGTCCTGAAGGACAGTTCGTACCGCGGGTGTGAGGCGAATCAGGACACGTCCATCGCGCATCTCCGGAAAGGGAAAAACGTTCTCCTGATGAAGATCACGAACGGCGACGGCCCGACGGCGTTCTACTTCTCCCTCGTCGGTCCGAACGTGGACGGCCTCTGGGCACAAGTGGAACGCGATTTCCCGGATCCCGAAACGCTGCGTGAGATGTACTGGGAGCGTGCGGACAGCATCTGGGACGCGGAGTGGTCGGCGGGAGATGTGAGTGAGTTGGGTCGACGATATTGGAATGCGTACGTCCGGACCGCCGAAGAACTCGGAATCGATGTCGGCACCCGCCCGGTGGTGAAATCCGTCCCGGACCTTGCCCTCGTCCGCGAGCGCTACATCGAGGCGCGGAGAAAGGACTTCGAGCGGTTCGCGCATCTCACGCCAAAGGAAGTCCCGGAGCCGAAGATCCATGGGCCGGCAATCTTCGGGGTGCGTCCCGGCAATCCGTTCCTCTATCGGATCCCTGCTACAGGGTCCCGGCCAATGACGTTCTTTGCACACGGCCTCCCGTCAGGGTTGTCGATCGATACGTCGACGGGTCTGATTACCGGCAGTGTCGCCGCCCGCGGGGCGTACAAGGTGGTCTTCAAGGCGACGAATGCCCTCGGCTCCGCACTGAAAGACTTCACGATTATTGTAGGCGACCGGATTGCACTCACGCCGCCGCTCGGTTGGAACAGTTGGAATTGTTTCGCTTCAGCGGTCGATGAAGCGAAAGTTCGCAGCGCGGCGGATGCCATGGTGAAGAGCGGGCTGGCAAATCACGGCTGGACCTATATCAATATCGACGATTGCTGGATGGTACGCCCGGGCTCCGTTGATCCCCTGACTGCCGGTGTCCCCCGCACGAGGGATGGTCGGATCAACGCGAATGCAAAATTCCCGGACATGAGTGGATTGTCGAACTACGTGCATGAGAAGGGGTTGAAGCTCGGGATCTATTCCTCGCCCGGTCCGCTGACCTGCGCGGGGTACACCGGAAGTTATCAGCACGAGCTCGACGACGCACGACAGTATGCGGCATGGGGGATCGACTACCTGAAATACGACTGGTGTTCGTATGGAGACATCAATCATGATACGTCGCGCGCGGCCTATGAAAAGCCTTATCACGTCATGAGGGCCGCCCTCGATTCTGTGCACCGCGATATCGTGTATAGTCTCTGCCAGTACGGCATGAAGAACGTCTGGGAGTGGGGCGACTCTGTCGGGGGAAACTGCTGGCGGACAACGGGCGACATCACCGACACGTGGCAGAGCATGTCAGGCATTGGTTTCAACCAGAACGGACATGAGCCGTACGCGGGTCCGGGACATTGGAACGATCCCGACATGCTGGTCGTCGGGTGGGTCGGCTGGGGTCCGCAGCTCCATCCAACGAGGCTCACTCCCGAAGAAGAGATCACCCACATCACGCTCTGGTCGCTTCTCGCGGCGCCAATGCTGATCGGCTGCGACATGACGAAGCTCGACGAGTTCACGTACGGCCTGCTGAGCAACGACGAGGTGCTGGACGTGAACCAGGATGAGCTCGGCGTTCAGGGACGCCGGATCGCACGGCGCGGAGAAACTGAGATCTGGGTCAAACCCCTGCACGACGGGTCGCTTGCTGTCGGGCTCTTCAATCGCGGTTCGCAGAAATCAGACATCGCGGTAGACTGGAACGAACTTGGCGTCCACGGGCCATGCGCGGTGCGTGATTGCTGGAGACAGAAAGACCTCGGGACGTTCCCCGAAAAATATCAGATGACCGTCGGCAGACATGGCGCCGCCCTCCTTCGCATTATTCCTTCACACTAATGATATCGGCCACTCGACTATGCATCGCATGCAGCAGAGAATTCTTGACGTTTCCGGATGGATCTTCGCAGTGATGGCCCTGCTCTTTGCCGCCGGCTGTCGCCCTTCAAACGAGATCACGCGTGAGGAACCCGTGAAAGCTGGCCCGTATGCCATTGTCCCCAAACCGGTGTCGCTGGTTCCCGGGTCGGGGACGTTTGCGCTCTCGCCCTCGACGAGGATTGTGGTTCCGCACAATGCGCCGGAGATCCGGAAAGTCGCAGAAGCGTTCCTCGCGGGGGTTGGCACATCCTTCGTCGTCCCTCCCCGGATCATCGAAGGAGGGACCGGCGACACTGACGCGGTAGTGTTCTCGCTGGATTCATCATCAGCGGATCGGACGCCGCCGGAAGGGTACAGGCTCAACGTGTCACCGTCGAAGGTTTACATGGTCGCATCGAGCCCGGCTGGCCTTTTTTACGGCGTGCAGACACTGCTTCAGCTTCTTCCGCCGGAGATCCTCTCACGGTATCCGACCATGCATCGCTGGCTCGACATTCCGTGTGTGGCGATCTCGGACGCACCGAGGTTTCCCTGGAGGGGAATGCATCTCGATGTTTCTCGCCATTTCTTTCCCAAGGAGTTCATCAAGCAGTACCTCGACCTGCTCGCGATGTACAAGATCAACGTCTTTCACTGGCATTTGACCGATGACAATGGTTGGCGGATCGAGATCAAGAAGTATCCCAAACTCACGAGTGTCGGTGCGTGGCGTGTCGACAGGGAAGACCAGCCGTGGGATCATCGCGACCCGCCGAGGCCCGGAGAGGTCGCAACGTACGGAGGCTATTACACGCAGGACGACATCAGGGAGATCGTCGCCTACGCGGCGGACCGGTTCATCATGGTGCTTCCGGAGATCGAAATGCCGGCGCATTCGGTCGAAGCGCTTGCAGCTTATCCCCAGTATTCCTGCACAGGCGGTCCGTTCTACGTCTTGCCGGGAGGATACTGGCCGAACGCGAATATCTTTTGCGCGGGGAACGACAGCACATTCGACTTTCTCGATGATGTCCTTGATGAAGTGGCTGCGCTATTTCCCTGCCCGTACATCCACATCGGCGGCGACGAGGCAGACAAATCCAACTGGAAGAAGTGCCCGAAGGATCAGGCCAGGATCAAAGCCGAGGGACTGAAGAACGAGGAAGAGCTTCAGAGCTACTTCATCAGGAGGATCGAGAAGCATCTCAACAGCATAGGCAAGAGGTTGATTGGGTGGGACGAGATCCTTCAGGGTGGATTGGCACCGAATGCGACGGTGATGTCGTGGCGGGGAACAGATGGTGGCATTGCGGCAGCGAGGCAGGGCCATGACGTTGTCATGAGCCCGACGCGCTATTGCTATTTCGATTATTATCAGTCTTCCTCGGGTGAGCCGCCGGCCGGAGGCGGGTTCTTGCCGCTGGACACGGTGTATTCGTATGACGTGATGCCACCGGGTCTCAACGCGGAGGAGCAGCGGCACATTCTGGGCGCGCAAGCGAACCTGTGGTCCGAGTACATTCCTACGGCGATCCATGCGGAGTACATGCTGTTGCCGCGGATGCTTGCACTTGCCGAAGACGTTTGGACCCCTCTTTCGGAGAAGAATTATCAGGATTTCCTTGGCCGGGTTCTGGCACATTACAGGCGGTTTGATGCGATGGGAGTGAGCTATCGGGATTTCAGGAAGAGCGTTCACTCGGACGAATCTCATTAGGAAGGCAGCACAGAGTAAGAAGTGGGACGTAGGATGCAGGAAGAAAGCAGGCCTTGGGGCGCGAAGGGTTGTCGTCCTACTTCTTACGTTCTAATTGCTGCTTTTGACCCGACTCCGCCACAAATTTGACACCTCGCGTGTGTCCGTTATTGCTTTTTCCGACGGAATTTTGTATATTGCTTCGCAGCCACCAAACCTTGGGGGAATGTTTGGTGTCAAAGGCGGGAACGAAGAGCTCCTCAGATCCGCGGCGAGCCCCAATAACAGCGCAATACTGAAGAAGATTGAAAATTTGTAATGGAAGGCCTTGATATTTCTGCTATTTAGGGCAGCGAATATTCATGGTCGGGGCATTTTGTGGAACTCTTCCATGTTACAATAGTATAATATCTATCCGCCGAGTACCGTCTCAATCAACTCCTCATAAGGAGGCTGTCGTGAAAAAGGAAGTCCAGAACGTTTGCCGGTTTTGCGGCAACGAATTCCAAGGGCCAAGTGGTGCGTATCGATGTCCTCGTTGTAAGAAAAGAGAGCTCGAATACAAGGCGCAGCGGGAGAAACTGAGGAAGAGCCTCCCATATTATCTCAAGACGGACATTTAACCGTGAGCGTTTCGTCGCAGTAGCAGCGAAAGGCCTTCTCCTACGGAAGGCCTTTTCGTTTATTCCGCCCTGTGCGCACCCCGGATCGCCACCGCGCTCCGGACGTGCAGTCACAGTCCATACACCTGATCCTAATTTTTATGAGCCCTTTGAACGGCACGCCGGGAATGGTTTACGTCATAGACACGCTCGATGCAGACCTTGTCGGGGGCGGAGGGGGCGAGCTTGTCGTCCCCTTTACCATGGTCGATCATGACGATGCCGCCGAGGACGCGGGCATTGAGGACGACTTCGGAGCGGCTGATCGGACGATCACACAGCACACAGATGTCGAGCGGGTGTCGGTCCCCCTTGTTGACGACGGTGGAGAGAGCTCCAACCCACCGGGTGCAGAAGTTCCCGGGAAGAATCCGTAGAGTATTGGCGGCAGGGATGACGTCCGCTGCGGCCAGTCCACGCGCAGATACCCCATGGTTCTCTCCACCTCGTAGTTTCTTCCTTCGAACGGTGTAATCTCGATGAACATGTGCACGGCATCAGGCGGGCTGGGTCCCTGTCCCCGCCCTGTCCCCGGCTCTGACCTCCGCCAATCTGTCTGTGCCCGATCTCACGATTTCGTCCATTGACTGGCGTCTGTCGACCAGTGTCAATTGGTCCTTTCAGTCCCGGGCCTGTCCCCCTTGCGCTCTTGACAGGTTTTTCTCTTGACACCTGCAACTATACATCGTATATTTACGTTAAACGATATAAGATCAGGACGACCCCCCCATGGCCTACAGCAAAGCGGAAGAATTCAAAGTTGCCGACCAGGCGCTCGCGGACTTCGCAAGGGCGATTGCACACCCCGCGAGGATCATGATCCTGCGGACGCTCGCGAACAGGAAACAGTGTATCTGCGGCGAACTCGTTGAAGTCCTCCCGCTCGCTCAGTCCACGGTCTCTCAGCACCTGAAGGCACTGCGCGAAGCCGGACTGATCGCGGGAGAACTCGAGGGGCCGCGGTCGTGCTATTGCCTCGATGCAAAAGCCATCCAGAGGTTCGGAACACTTTTGCACTCGTTCGTCGATATGCTCGAAGAAACGGCCGACAAAGAATGTTGCTGAAGCCCATCAGGAAAGGATAGTCTCATGTCATCTTCAGATATCAAAGAAAACGTGAAGAAGCACTACGCCGGGATCGCCGTCCAGCCACCAAGCCCCAAGGCATCGAGCTGTTGCGGCCCGACGCCGTGCGGATGCGACTCCATGAATGCCGATCTGTCCGACGCATATTCTCGCCTCCCAGGCTATGTGTCCGATGCCGACCTCGGGCTCGGCTGCGGCATTCCGGTGGATATCGCCGGGATCAAGCCAGGAGACACCGTTCTTGACCTCGGCTCCGGAGCGGGGAACGATGTCTTCGTTGCCCGCCACCTTGTCGGGGAGACCGGCCGCGTGATTGGCGTCGATATGACCGAAGAGATGATCTGGAAAGCCGAGAGCAACAAAACCAAACTCGGCCACGGCAACGTTGAATTCCGACGGGGCGAAATCGAGGACCTTCCTGTGGAGGCCAACACTATCGACGTTGTCATCAGCAATTGCGTTCTGAATCTCGTGCCGAACAAAACACGTGCCTTCGCGGAGATCTATCGAGTACTCAAGCCGGGCGGACATTTTTCCATTTCGGACATTGTCCTGACCGGGGAGCTCCCGCCTGCACTTGCCGCCGACGTTGCGATGTACGCGGAGTGTGTTGCAGGGGCGCTGCAGAAGGAAGATTACCTGGCGAGGATCCGGGCCGCAGGGTTCTCCGGCGTCGAGGTTCAACGAGAGCAGCGCGTTCCGATGCCCGAAGAAACTCTCTTGAAATTCGGGACCACCGCTGAGGCGGCCCACTTCACGGTGTGGAGCATTACGGTTGTGGGTCAAAAGCCAGGCAACTGATGGTGAGTGCACCATGGGAACATCGATGAATCTCCCATCCATAAGTGTCAGAAAATCCCGGCCGGAAGATCTACCCGCCGTCGAGGGACTTCTGACGTCGGCCTCGCTGCCGCTCGATGGAGTCCGGGATCACTTCCCGTCATTTCTCGTAGCCGAGTCAGACAACGGGGTTGTCGGAGCGGTCGGCATGGAGCATTACGGCCGAAGCGCGCTTCTACGCTCGCTGGTGGTTGAGCGCGATCTTCGCTCCACGGGGATCGGGAGTGTACTCCATGACGCGCTCCTGACCGAAGCCAACAGGAGCGGGGTCAGGGAGGTTGTTCTCTTGACGACGACCGCGGCGCCCTTCTTCTCTCACAAGGGTTTCAAGAGCGTGTCCCGCGATGCCATCGAAGGGCGGATCACGTCATCACCCGAATTCACCGGCGCGTGTCCTTCGTCGGCGGCGATCATGCGGCGAAAGCTCGGGCAACGCGTTCTCATCCTCTGCACGGGCAACGTCTGCCGGAGTCAGATGGCCGCCGCATTCCTCCGGTCGTTCGACCCCTGGCTCGATGTCCAATCCGCCGGTGTCGAGCCCGCCGAAAGGATCGCGCCCCTGACCATGCGCGTTATGGAGGAAGCAGGGATCTCCCTCGCGAATGCCCGATCCCGCGACGTTCGCGAGTTTGTCGCACAGTCCTTTGATTTTGTGGTGACCGTCTGCGACCATGCGCGGGAGACATGTCCCGTCTTCACGGGCCCCGTCGAAAACAGGAGACACTTCGGATTCGAAGACCCCGGCAACGCTCGCGGGACGGAGGCTGAACGGTTGGCGATATTCCGTTCCACCCGTGACGCGATCCGGGAGAGATTTCTGAAATTCTACCATGACGAACTTCTGTAGACCTGCCCATCCCTCTCCCTCCCACTCCTGCACTTGTCCATCTCGCTTTTGAGAATCGTCCCTGCCTGTAGATAATGAAAATCGTTGATTCCGAGCGGTTTCGGCAATTGAAATCGGCATTGAAGTTGTGCCCTGAAGAAGTGCCGATCAGGATTTTGTGTGCTGAAACGATGGTCGGTGTCAGGACACGGGGTTGTTCTCCCCCACAGGCGTGATTTGCCGCCCGCGTCCTTTCGTCATGCATTCCATCCGTCCTGTGTCTCGCTTTCAACGCCGCCGGGCTGTTGTCACCGCGGTGAAAGAATTCCTGGTTTGGCGGGTGTCACCGGTCACACGCAATCATGTACTGTTCCAGGACTACGCGGGTATGGATTCCACAATGAACGTCGACGATATCGTGGAGTGCATCCGGCAGGACACTGCACTCTTTGCATCAGCATGGAACGATGAGTTTCTTCGTTTTGGCCGTGGAGCGATGGTGATTCTTCCTCCGCAACCCTCCGTGGCATCCTCAGGCGCGCAGCTCGAATTCTGGACGGTCGATGAAATCCGCGCCACCCTGCGCATGCTCCGCTCCGAGGATGAGTTCGCGTTCCGTTGGATCCACCAGTGTGAGGAAGAGGGGGGATTGCCGGTCATGGTCCTCTCGCCGGACCTCAGCGCGCCCGGCAGCTATGAGCTCTGTTTTCACCGATTCATGGCGACCTCGGAAAGCTAGGAACAGCTACAAGCAGAGAGTTAGGAGTATGCAGTAGGGAGTATGAGAAAAGAGCTGTCGTCTCAGCGACGTACTGGTCACTCAAAGTCTCCTTTCCCCCTTTCTCCCTTTCCCCCTTTCTCCCATTCTCCCTTTCTCCCCTTCCCCCTTTCCCCCTTTCTCCCATTCCCTCCTTCTCCGCCCCGCGCTGCCTTGTCCCTCGCCGCAACATTG
>DATJPR010000105.1:0-4842 GCA_035506295.1 Bacteroidota bacterium
GTCGCAATTCGGCGTCCGCGAGCTCAAGCTCGTTGAGAATGAAAACATCGATGAGTTCCTCAAGACGATGAAGGAGCAGGTCGGAAGCCAGTACGTGATGGGGAAGGTCGTCGGCTCCTATCCCTGGACGTTCCAGATCAACGGCAGGAAGATGTTCGCGAAGGGAGCGAACTGGATCCCGATCGATCAGTTGCTGCGCCTTGATCGGAGCCGATATGACCGGTTGTTGACCCTGGCGCGTGATGCAGGCTTCAATCTGCTGCGCGTCTGGGGAGGCGGGCTGTACGAGACCGACGACTTCTATGAACTGTGCGACGACTACGGCATTCTCGCCTGGCAGGAATTCCTGAGCAATCGGAGTTTCTCGCAGATCGACCGCGCGAATTTCCTCGACGGAGCGACCTCTGCCGTCCTGCGATTGCGCAATCATCCGAGCCTGACGTTCTGGTGCGGAGGAAACGAATTTGATCCGGATGACGCGGGAAGCAAGTCTGTGATCGACGCGCTCGATTCGCTGTTGAAGAAGCTCGACCCGCAGCGGGAGTTTCACCGGGCGTCACCGTACCAGGGAGATGACCATCATTGGGCGGTGTGGCACGGCCTGAAACCATACACGGACTACCGGGTTGTGCGGCCGTTCCGGAGTGAAGCCGGCATGAATACGTTCCCTGTCCCGGAAGACTACCGGAAATTCACGCCGCCCTCCTACCTGTGGCCGCCGGACACAACCTATATCGAGTATCATGGCGAGTACAATGTGCGGTTCCAGCACTTGATGAAATTGTCGCGATACGCCGACGAATTTGGCAGCCCGACTTCGACGGACGATTTCATCCGGAAGAGTCAGCTCTACCAGGCGCTCGCGAACGGGTTCAACATGGAATACTGCCGGGAGAACAAATTCCGGAACAGCGGACTGTTGATCTGGCAGTATGACGACATCTGGCCGTGCATTTCATGGTCCATGGTGGATTGGTACGGAACGCCGAAACCTTCGTACTATTTTATGAAGCGCGCGTCGCGGCCGATCCATGTTGGAGCGGATTTCCCGCGGTACATATGGAAGGCCGGGGAGGAATTTGACGCCGACGTCTATTTGCTGAATGACACATATGCGGCCGTGAAAGGGCTGACGTACGAAGCCAGAGTACTCGGCGTCGGTGGAGAGACCCTGGCGTCCAAGAACGGATCCGCTTCCGCTGCAGAGAACCGGTCGGAGAAAGTCGGCCGGATCAGCTACACCATCCCCGCAGAACTGGCCGGGAAATCGTTCTTCCTTTCTGTCGAGTTAAAGGGGCGAGACGGCGCACTCGTGTCGAGCATCATGTATCCGATCGGCGTGAGCAAGACCGGAGACCTTGAGGCGTTTAAAGACCTGTTCGACGACATGAACGCGATGCCGGTCGCTGATCTCAAGACGACAGTGAAGGAATCGGCGGGCGGCGCGCCGCTCAAGGTCATGGTCAGCAATCCTGGAGCGCACATCGGGTATTTCATTCGCGTGCGATTGGCGGAGGAGTCCAGCAGTCTCAGCACCACATACAGCGACAATTATTTCACCTTACTCCCCGGGGAATCGACGAGCGTGAGTGTTGGCACCTCGGCTACAAGCGGCGGCACGATCCCCGGGAAACTCCACGTTGAAGTCTCGGGGTGGAACAGCCCGACAACGACGGTCGAAGCAACTGGAGCGAGCAAGTAGGGAAGAAGTGGCAGAATGGTGTGTCAGAATTGCATGTCAGACATACTTGACAGACTTGTAAGTCAGACTTAGATGTCAGACTTGTTTGTCAGACTTATGAGTCTGACCAAAGTCCTAATGACCAAACTAGAAGTTTTCCTCGCACTTTCCATCGGGATTGCCTACGCCTCGCGCAAGTCCCTTCAAAACGTCCGCTCGCACGGATTCCCTCGCTTCTTTGGGTGGGAGGCGATCCTTGCACTCCTTCTTTTGAATTTCGACCACTGGTTCGAGGACCCGTTGTCCCTCCGGCAAATCGTCTCCTGGGTCCTCTTGAGTATGTCGATCGTGTACGTCATCGACGGGGGGTATCGACTCCTACGCCACGGCAAGTTGGATCCAGGAAGAAAGAGTGACTCACTGTATGCTTTCGAAAAAACTTCCGCGATCGTATCCACCGGGATTTACAGGTACGTGCGGCACCCTCTCTACGGCTCGCTCATCCTCCTCTGCCTTGGGGTCTTTTTCAAGGATCCTTCCTGGCCGGGCGTTGCACTCTCGGTCATTGCGGTCGTGATGCTGTACTTCACCGCGGTGATCGATGAACGCGAATGTCTCGCATTCTTCGGTGAGGGTTACCGCAACTATATGCAAGAGACAAAACGGTTTGTTCCGTACCTTCTCTGATCTCGCCTTCCTCTCCCGAGGAAATGCAAAGGCGCCCTGAATCAGTGGGCGCCTTCGCTCCTGCGACTCAAGTCCGTCTCTTTGGCGTCATGAGAAAAACCCGACCCGGGATTTCTCCTCATCCTATCGTCTGAAGACGCCTTTGAAGAAATCCTGCATTGCAGACCAGGATGCGGTGTCCGCCGCTGCGTTGTATGCGACCGGAATTTTGAAGAGTTTTCCAATTGAATCCGATGCAGTATTCGTGAACGCGTGCAATGCTCCCGGATAATCGATGAACTTGTAGTCGACCTTCATGCTGTCCATCATCTTCTTGAACCGATCGACCGCCGGCGGCGGATTGAACGGATCTGCCGCCCCGTTGCATACAAGGACCGGCGTTTTCGATTGCATGGCACCCGGAGGCGGCTGACCCGGGAGACTGCCATGGAAACTGACGACGCCGTCGAGAGGGACGCCCAGCAATGCCATGTTCAGGACGATCCCGCCACCGAAACAATAGCCGATCGCTCCGATCCGGGTTGAGTCGCAGACAGACTGTTCCTTCAAAAGATTGTATGCCGACTCGAACCGGGCTCGCGCATTGTCCATGTTCTGCATGACACCCATCGCCATCTTTCCCGCACTGTCGGGACGGTCCGCCGTTTTGCCGTCTCCGTACATGTCCAGCGCGAATGCCGCATATCCGAGATGTGCCAGCATCCGGGCGCGCTTACGGGGATAATCATTGAGGCCCCACCATTCAGGGACAACAAGAACTCCGGGCCTGGCTCCTTCGAGATCACCATCGTATGCCAGATACCCTTTCATCGACACCCCTCCGCCGCTGTAGGTGAACTCCTTTTCGACAATGCCGACAGGTTTCTTGCCGCACGAAGAAAAGATCAGTGCACCGAGAATAGTGACCAGAATCCCGATCCTGCCCATGTACACCTCCCTGAGATAGACAGTCCTGTGAGACAGCGCCTGAGGCGCTTTGCTGTTCTTAACAGCAAACAGGGAATGTTACCGCTGGGTTCCGAGAGTGGTATGGGCAAAACCGGCAGTACGAATTTCGGGGGCGGAGTGGAAAAGGAGGAGTGGCCTAATCGAGCAGCGGTTTTCCTCGAACAGCGTCCAGGCACATCGACTCGGTCGCGTCCCGGACGGTTGCAGGATCGTGCTTCTGGATGATGCGCCTCAGCGCGTTTTCTCCCTTTGCGGCTGCGCATTCAGGGTTCCGGGCGATTTCCTTGATCGTCGCATACAGCCCTTCTCGAATCGTCCGCGAGAGCACAGCACGTTGTTCGGCGGTCCTGAAACATGGATCGCCGTGCATATCGAGCGGAACCCGGATCATCCAGCCGATGTCGGAATCGTTGATCTCGGGAAGTGCACAGCCGGCCGTAGAGATCACCGGGCATCCTGCCCCCTGCGATTCGAGAAGCGCAAATCCGTACGTGTCATGGTATGTCGGAAGGAGGGAGACATCGGAATGCAGGAAAAGATCCAGCACCTGATCGTTCGGCATCGAAGGGGTATAGGTGATGTTGTCTCCCATACGGCGGATCATCTCCCGTGCCCAGGCCGCATCTTCTTGCGTGGTCCTCGAGGCATAGTCGCCCGGGTCCAGCGCCGAGACAATAGTCAGGTGTACCGGCACTTTTTCCCGAATCAGGTCGCTGAAGGCCAACAGAATTTCGCGCCCGCCTTTGCGGAAGAAGTCTGACCCGACGAACGCCAGGCGCAGTTTATCCGATGTTCGTCGGGGACGCTGCGAGGGAGTAATGAGCGCCTCCTGCGCAGGATGCAGGACGACGGATTTTTCCAGAATGGTTTCTGCATATTGCGGGAAGCCGCGAAGAACGAACTTCTGCGAGCGCAGTGCGTACTCGCTCATTGCCACGATCCTGCGACACTGCACATGGGTCAGCTTTTCGATGCCCCACCGCGACCAGGCGTTCCACCGCGGCAGGTAGTGCTCGAATGTCACGATCCAGGGTTTGAGTGAGATCGACACCGTGTTGACCAAGTGATACATGTCGAACGCTCCCAACCCCGGGTTCGCATGAAACGTCTCCAGGAACCCTGTTGCGTTCCTGGGACCCAGCTTCAGCGCGTATCGCAAGCCGCCCATGGCCGACATCGGATCGTGCGTCAGATGCAGCTCGACTCGGGACGGATGCCTGGAGTGATACCGCGTGATGATCCGGTCGACATCTTTGATCGCAACGCGGACCTTCTCCTTGTCGGGCACGGAGAAGAATTCCGTGGGGTGCGCGAGTTGGATTTTCGCTGGGTGCATGATGAGTGGTGTCGGGTGTTCGCGCAAATACAACGTCAAGAGAATTTTCGAAAAAAGAAAATGAAGCCGTGTGCGCCATCGCACGAAGAGCGCGGCGGAAGGTGGGGATCCACGAATTATCAGATTAGATCACGCGGAAGCCGCGAATGGCCGACACCCATGTGTGTACCTCATGGGTGTGTGGCGCAGC
>DATJPR010000106.1:0-14368 GCA_035506295.1 Bacteroidota bacterium
AATCTCAACGAGCACAATCACATCCTCTTTTCCCTCGGTCACAGCGTGACAGGCGAGGCGACGACGACGGTGTACTTCGGGTATCAGGTAACCGTATAAGGATTTCGAAGATTTCGAAGTCTGACATGTGAGTCCGACACATGTGTCTGACATGTGTGTCTGACTACCGGTACACATTGACCCTTATCTCCCCCGGCAATCTCTCTTCGGGTATAACGCAGACGTTTTCATGTAAAGGATGCACGCTCGCGCTGCCCGCCTCGTCAACTACCGAAACCACTCCAAAGCCGCCTCCTCCCGAAAGAGCGGTAACCTCCACCCGGACCTGCTCCTCCTGCCGACGGAATTTTGCTGAAAATCTCCCTGCACGCTCTGCGAAGGTTCTGGACTGACCAACCGGGATGCTTGACAGCAGCACACGAACGCTGCCAACGGGAAATCGAATGATCCCTCCCTCCATCAGTGCACTCTCTAGAAGCTCCGGTTCCTGCGACGACGAGGAGAATTCCGCGAAGCCATCCGCGTTGAGAACCACATGAACGCTCTCCCCAAACGAGAAGACTCCCCACGGCGGAACCGGAAATCGATCGGTCCGGAACTCTGCCCGGAAATTGCTGCTCGTCCGATTACGGTGAAGGATGAGCGAACCCATCCCTGATTCAGATGACAACATCCCAATCGGCACAAATCGGTCTCCCTTCAAACCTGAAGCCTGCACAAATGAAGGGTGCGCGCTCGCCTCAAGGGGAAGACGCTCCGGCGCGGGAACGATGCGCCTGAGAATACACTCCATATCCGCCGACGACACTCCCCCGGCTTGATGCATCGCGTAATCAAAATCGCCAAGGAATGCCGCCAACGATTTGCAGGCATCGCACTCCTCCAGGTGATCCCTGATCGCCGACCGCCGCTTCGCGTCGATCGACTCGGGGCCGGTGATGAAGCTCTCCAGTTCTCGCTCTTCGATGTGGCTCATGTCCCTCTTCGTGTGTCCCTCCGAAACCGCCCTCAACGACGCTTCAATCCATTGAAGTATCTGCTTCGTGCCTGATCGACGACAAACTCTAGATGACGGCGGTGATCGTCATAATAGGCTTGCCGGTCGAGTGAACCGACATGAGCGCGGAGGATTTCAAAATACGATATCTCCGCCCCCGGCTCGGCACATAATGTGCCTTTGAGGATATCTGCCGATGCACGGATGTACTCTTTGAATAACGCGGGGGTGACCCCGTCCCGTTCGATCAGTCTGCGACGGAGTCGCGTTTCCACTTCGGCGACGATTTTCAAGACGGTGCGTTCAAAATCCTTGTCGCCTTCTTCTCCCGGACACCCGCAGCCTGCAAGATTTCTCCTCCCGGCAAGCAGGTAAGCATTTTGAATACTGACGGCGAGCGCATTGAGCGGGAGCGCCGAACGGTATGTTGTTTGACCTCTCATCGCTTGCGCAAGATCCGGCATGAGCGCCGCCACCGTCGAACTCCTGCGCGCCTGCGTCAGGAGAAGGCGCTCGAGCATCACCGGCGGGAAAATCGGCAACGGCCGTTCGATGTCCGCGGCACCGTTGACCGTCACCCATAGCTCATCTCCCCTTCGCACTTCGTTCAGCAGTCCCGTGGAGGCGACCGAATTCCGCAGGTTCCTCCGGATGCGCTCGAGCGGAGGATACGCCTCAACAATCCGACGAACCATCTCCCCTTCCAAATGCGCGGAGATCAGGCGGCGGAGCGCAAAAAGGCAATCCTCATCCGAGCGATCCTGCGGTCCATTATGCGCGAACGCATCATCCAACCTGTGAAACCGTTGCCGCCCGTCATCCCGTTCAAAGACATACAGCACGGCATCGAAGGCCAGATCGTCCATCGACACGCCGAGTCGGCATCCCAATGCGAGGCCGCGGGACCGTGTAGTAAGATACGATAGGGCAAGGTTGTAGCACACTTCGGCCGCGTCGCGCACGCCAGCGAGCGTCGGCGCCGGGGAGAGAACATCTGCGAGGAGTGGAGAAAGAGGTGAGGGGGAATCAGTTGGTGTATGAAACGTCAAGATGATCGAATTCCTTACGGAGAACAAGAATCCCGTAATCGATAATCAGGGCCGGAGCTAGTCGCGAAGCTCCAACTTGCGTATTTCGTCCCGGAGCTGGGCGGCCTTCTCATAGTTTTCCCGCTCCAGAGCTTCCTGCAGCTGCTGGCGAAGCTGTTCCAACCGCTGCCCTTTGGACTGCTGTTGCTGGTGTGCGCCTGCCGATTTCGCCGGTGCGGCGGCCGATGTCTCGCGATGTGTGGTCTCGTCCTCATCTTCATCGGGGACGAAGGCCGCTTCATCCATGACGCTTGCCGCAACGTAGATCTGGACGCCGCAGCGAACGGCCAGCGCAATCGCGTCACTCGGGCGCGAATCAATCATCTGGTTGTCGATGTTCAGTTTCGCGTAGAACGTGCCGTCCCTCAGCTCGTCGATCACGATATCCGACAGTTCCGCGCCGAACGAGCTGATGATGTTCTTCATCAGGTCGTGTGTCAGCGGCCTCGGGGGCTTGATCCCCTCCATTTCCACCGCGATCGAGTGCGCCTCCGCGGAGCCGATGATGATCGGCAGCCGGCGGTTGCCGTTCGATTCCCGAAGAATCAATGCGAATGCCCCGCCACTGTTCGGGCTTGTCGAAAGCGCCAGGATGTCTACCGCAATCTTCTCCACGGCACCTGCCCTATCGTTTCCGTGTCGCGCCCGCGTCCGGCTTCACTGTCCCAGGGTTTCCTTGAGGCGAGAAGTCAGCTCAGGCAGAATTTCAAAAACATCGCCGACGATTCCGTAATCCGCGATCTGGAATATCGGCGCATCCTTGTCCTTGTTGATCGCCACAATATACTTAGAGGACGACATACCTGCAAGGTGTTGCACCGCGCCGCTGATCCCGCAGGCGATGTACAGCGACGGCGAAACGGTTTTCCCCGTTTGTCCGACCTGCTCATCGTGCTGGCGCCATCCCGCATCCACCACTGCGCGTGAAGCTCCCACGCCGCCGTGCAAAACATCGGCGAGCTCTTCGATCAGATGGTAATGCTCCGGTCCCTTCAACCCGCGACCGCCCGACACGATGATGTCCGCCTCCGCGACATCCGGGCGTCCGCTCGCCACTTTCGTCCCGGTCACGACCGCGGCGAAGTCGGCGTCGGTCAATTCCGCGTTGAACGGCTTCACCGCGGCCGTACCGCCGGTGTTCTTGACGCTGAAGACGTTCGGCCGAATCGAGAACACCTTCACGGGCGTCTTCACTTTGATCTCGGTAATCGCTTTCCCTGCGTAGATCGGACGCGATGCAATCACATCGTTGTTCTCGACACGAAGCGCGGTGCAGTCCGCACCGAGCCCGGCATCAAGTCCAACGGCGATGCGCGGCGCGATGTCTTTTCCCATCTGTGTTGCCGAAAGAAGGACGATGTCCGCGCGACCTGCCTTCGCAGCCTGGACAATGGCGGCAGCCCAAGCGCCGCCCGCGTGCTGTTCCGTGCGCGGAGAATCGACCACGAGAACTTCGGTCGCACCGTACGCTGCAAGTTCTGCGGCAATGCCGGTCACGTTGTGCCCGATGACGATTGCGGTGCACGTGCCGCCTGACTGATCGGCCAAAGTCCGCCCCGTTGACACCGCTTCGAATGCGGATTTCTTGAATTTCGAATCTCGCTGCTCGGCGAAGACGAGAATGTTCATGGGTGTTGTGCTCGTGCGCGGATGGTGGTGTGTTAAATGACTTTCGCTTCTTCGTGAAGAAGACGGATCAATTCTGGAACTGCGCTTTTGTCCGTTCCGACGATCTTTCCCGCCGACTTTGCCGGCGGCCGTTTCATCGACAGGGTCTCCACGCGCACCGTCGCGGCAGCCGCGGATTTGGTCTCAATAGGCTTGTTCTTCGCCGCCATGATTCCTTTGAGCGACGGATAGCGCGGCTCGTTCAGCCCCTTCTGCGCGGTGATAACGGCGGGCAGTTTGACCTGGACCGTCTCATGTCCACCCTCGATTTCCCGTTCGCACACGGCTGTCCCATCGCCTCCGACCTCCAGCTTCACGACCACATTCACGGACGGCAGACCGAGCATCGCGGCGACCAGCGTCCCGACCTGCCCGTTGTCGTAGTCGATCGACTGTTTACCAAAGAAGATGATCTCCGGCCCGTAGGCCTTCAGCTCTTCGGCCAGGGCGAATGCCACGCCGAACGAATCTCGCACGGCATCGTCCTTCAGGTGAACCGCCTTGTCCACGCCCATCGCCAGCGCCTTCCGGAGGGTGTCTTTGTTCGCGTCGCCTCCAAGGCTGATAGCGACAACCTCTCCCGTGAACTTCTCCCGGAGCCGCAGCGCCTCTTCGATGCCGAACTCATCGTACGGGCTCAGCATGTAGTTCACGCCGGCCTTATCGATGGATACGTTGTCTCCCGCGACTTTGATTTTCGTCTCGGTATCGGGGACATGATTGATGCACACTGCGATTTTCATTGAGCCTCCGCATGGATCGGGAACGGGAAGAGAAAAAATATACCAAGGGTGGGGACGAAAGGCAAGATTCCGGCCGGGGATTGATTCTCCCACCGGGATTTCTTATATTGGAAGTCCTGACGAAGTTCACTCCATCGTTGACGAAGGAAGCACGGAATGGCACAGCATGCATCGGCAGAGAAGCGCGCACGAATCGCAAAACGGCGTGCAACGCGGAACGCGCAGTTGAAGTCCAGAATGCGAACGGCGATCAAGCGCGTCCGTGAGGCCAAGGACAAGGAGCACGCGCTGCCCGAGCTGCTGAAGACCGTGAAGCTCCTCGACCAGCTCGCGGCGAAGGGCGTCATCCACAAGAACCTCGCCTCAAACAACAAGTCGAAGCTCACGAGGATCGTGAACAAGCTTAAGTGATTTTCCCCTTCCGCGGAAAACAGAAAAGCCTCTTCGCGTGAAGAGGCTTTTTCGTTTCAGACTGTTGCGGGAATCATTCAAAGAACTGCTTCCGGATTAATTCCTCAATCTCCTCCATCCTCGCCGCGTATTTCTGGGCGTCCTCCGGATGCTGACTCACCAGCTTTCGATACGTCCTGAGCGCTTCGCCATATTCCCCCTGTTGCATGAAGATCTCGGCAACGGTGGGTGAAACAATGCTGGGAGGCGTTGCTTCGGCTGCCTCCGGTGAAGGCTGCTCTTTCACTTCCGCCGGTTCTGGACGGATCGGGCCGGCGGTTTGGAGGCGCTCGGCAATCGTTTCCACGCTCGCGTCGGCCGGCGGAGGTGCTGCCTCATTGACCGCTGGCACAGCCGGTGGCGGGTCAGGTGGCGTCGACGGCGGCGGAGCGGCAGGCGGCGCCTCTTCCTGCGTCATGGATTGTTCGTACGACTGGGCCTGTGAAAGCTGCAGGCGCGCGAGCGTTTCCTTGACCACGGGGGCGTCGGGGAGGACCGCCTCGGCTTTTCGTGCGGCGAGAAGGGCATCGAGCGGTTTGCCTGAGGCTTCGAAGCAGCGGCACAGCAGGAGCAGACCGGTAGGATACCATGGATAGCGGTCCACACCCGCCTGTGCAAGATTCAGCGCCCGATCATGGTCGCCGGACTCAAGAAGTCTGCTGACCTCCCGTGCGAAGCCTGGGTCGACACTTTCAATGGATCCCTGTATCATGGCAATCTCCGAGAAGGATTTCGGGCATCCAAGTTAGTGCAATCTACGTGCCACCCACGCGTGCTTGAGCGACATCACCGAAACGAAGGTAAATCCAATAAAGAAGAGCAGCTGAAACGGTACCGCAGCAATTTCGAGAAAGTAAATTGACGACACCACACCAAAGAGGCAGTAGAGCGCAAGAATAATTTCGATGAGCACGGTCGAGCTGATTTTCAACGGCACGTAGCTCTTGTTGCTCCAGATGTCCTTTTTGTCCCTGATGCTGTACTTCGGCGTCCGCACGAACTCGCTCTTCTTCCGGAACAGGCCTTCGATGACCGCGCGGCTGTTGTTCACGGCGAATCCCATGCTCCCCGCCATGAACACCGGGAAGAGGAAAATCCGGCGGCGCCAGTCGGCATGGACGTCCTTCTGCGAGAAGAGATAAAACAGGAACGATCCGATGAAGGCGAACACGTAGACCGACATGAAGGTGAAGTATCCTTCGTACGTCCCCTCGTGCTTGATGAACACCAGCGGCACGTTCAGGATGCCGGCAAGCACGATGAATGGGAACACAAGATTGTTTGTGAGGTGAAACGTCGCATGGACCTTGATCCTTGTCGGCAGCTTCGATTTCCAGACGATAGGAAGGATCTTCCGCGCCGTTTCGATCGCGCCCTTCGTCCACCGGAATTGCTGCGACTTGAGCGCGTTGATTTCCGACGGGAGCTCGGCGGGAGAGGTGACGTTGTTCAGGTACTTGAACTTCCATCCCCGGAGCTGCGCGCGATAGCTCAGGTCGAGGTCCTCTGTGAGCGTGTCGGCCTGCCAGTTCCCTGCGTCCTCAATGCATGAACGGCGCCAGACGCCCGCCGTCCCGTTGAAGTTGATGAAGAGCCCCACCTTGTTCCGCACGGATTGCTCGATCACGAAGTGACCGTCGAGCGCCATCGCCTGTGTCCTGGTCAGAAGTGAATACTCGGAGTTCAGGTGTTCCCAACGTGTCTGGACCATGCCGACCTGAGGATCGGACACGAAGTGGGGGATGGTCTTCAGCAGAAAATCCTGCCGCGGGATGAAGTCCGCATCGAAGATCGCAACGTATTCGCCGCGCGATGACGCCATGCCCGCCTTGAGGGCGCCGGCCTTGAAGCCCGTGCGGTCGTGACGCCGGATCTGCTTGATGTCGAACCCCTGCCTGCGGTACTTCTCCACGTGTACCGCCACCACCTCCACGGTCTCGTCGGTGGAATCATCCAGGACCTGGATCTCCAGTTTGTCCTTGGGATACACCATCGCGCAGGCGGCGTCGATGAGACGGCCGACAACGTAGACCTCGTTGAACACGGGAAGCTGGACCGTGACGACCGGGTACGTGGTGATGTCGCCTGTCGGAACGCTCTTGCTCGACCGGTACTTGAGGTAGTAGTAGATCATGATGAAGCCATGCGATCCAAAAATGAAGAGGACCGTGAGCGAGAAGATGTAAGTGAAGAGAATGAATTCTGCCATGGTGCTATTGAACAACCCTATTCTGTGATATGTGGTGATTTGACGCTTGCGGGATGGTATTCACCTACCACCCCGATACAGTCTCCAGAAGAATATCCTGCGTCACTTTCCCGATGGCGTCCGTGATTCCCGTCTGCCTCTGTGAGGCGCCACCTCCTCCCGCGTCATAGTCCCCCCACTCGGAAAAGGACTTCTCCCACAAGTTCTTGCGCAACTTGACATCCTGCAGTGTGGCCCGGACGGTGAGCGTGATACGCCGCTTGCTCACCTGCTCCGCCTGCTGTGCCGCCCCCTGCTGACCGATCCCCTGCTGCACGACCGCCGGGGCATCCGAGACGGAGGTGATGACGCCGACGAGTATCGCATCCGAAGAGGTACGGTCGGCAACTTCGAGGCTGTTGTCGCTGATGAACAAATTCGTCAGCGCCGTCGTGAACTCTTCCCGCAGTCCCGGCTCGCCGAAGCCCGACTGATCGTCGACGAGCGGAATGGCGATCGTCTTCAGGTTCGGCGGGACCGACGCACCGGTAAAGGTGTAGCACCCGTCAAGACCGGCGCCGGACAGCATGAGACCGAACAGCCCCGCAAACGTCAGCAGCCGGTTCATCCGATGCCGTACTCCTTGATCTTCCGGTACAATGTCCGCTCGCTGATGTTCAGCGCGCGGGCGGCGACGCGCCTGTTGCCTTTGTACCGTTCGAGCGCCTCGGAGATCATTCGATGCTCCATGTCCTGCAGCGAAAGCGTCTGGGGCGACACCGGCGCGTTCGATTCCTTCTCGAACGAGGAATGCTGCGGCTGTTGCTGCTGGTCGGAGAGGATTTGCCTCAGCTCCACAAGATTGCTCTTGATGTCGAGCAGCGCCCGGAAGATCAATTCCCGCTCCGCCTGTTCGACGCTCCGGCCCGGGAGAGGCATCGGGAGCGAACGCGAATCATCGGGGACCTTATATTCCTTCAAATACTTCTTCACCGTGTCCGCTTCAAGATGCTTGCCCTGCTCAAGAACCAGCATGCTGTCGACGACGTTGCGAAGCTCCCGGACGTTTCCCGGCCAGTGATACGACTGCAGGACATGCATCGCCTCGGGAGAAATTCCGCCGAACTTGATCTTGTTTTTCTCCGCCGTTTCTGCAGCGAACTGCTGGAAAAACACCGGGACGTCTTCCGGTCGATCGCGCAGCGGCGGTATCACGATGTTCACCGAGCGCAGCCGGAAAAACAGGTCCGCGCGGAACCGGGCGTTGCGCACCTCATGCTCGAGGTCCTTGTTCGTCGCCGCGATGACGCGCACGTTGACTTTGCGGGGGAGCGAGGAGCCGACCCGCTGGAACTCGCCGTTCTCAAGGACCCGGAGGAATTTCACCTGCGCGGCGAGGGGGAGTTCGCCGATCTCGTCGAGGAAGATGGTTCCTTCGTCCGCCAGCTCGAAGTAGCCCTTCCGCTGGTCGACGGCTCCGGTGAACGATCCCTTCTCGTGTCCGAAGAGCTCGCTCTCGATGAGGCCTTCGGGAATGGCGCCGCAATTGACGGCGATGAGGGCCCGCCTGCTCCGCTTGCTGGCGGCATGGATGGCTTTCGCAATGACTTCCTTCCCGACACCGCTCTCGCCGGTGATCAGGATCGTGATGTCCGTCGGCGCGACCTGCGCGATGACATCGACGATCTTCCGCATCGCGACGGACTCGCCGATGATGCCATCGTCCTCCTTCTCAGGACGCGGAAGCTCTTTGGGAAGTGGGTCTTGCATGGTTACCGGGTCACCAGAATCGCATCCATGGAATGCTTCGTACGCAACTCGGCGGCTGCAGCACGCGCCTCAGCTTCGGTCGCGAAGCTGCCGACCCACACATGATACATGATCTTGTCCGCGCGGGGACGCGGGACAACTTCGACGGAATATCCCAGTGCCTGGACCGCGCTGCGCAACCGGTCGGCGTTCGCTTCGCTGGCAAATGCTCCGACCTGAAGGGAATAGACACCCGAGGAAGTCACAGGCGGAGGCGGCTCCTTCGTCACGGCCGGCGTGTTCGTCTGCGTTGTCGGGGGAACAACCACGTGCTCCGTTTTCGGTGGAGGAGCAACGGGTGCGGCCGCAACCGTGTCGCGGGATACCGGTGGCTGCGTCGTCTCAACCACCCCCGGCTGTCCCTTCAAGTATTTCGAATCGGGATAGTCACGCTGCAGCTGGGCCATTTTCAGATCGGCCGTTTTGTACAGGCCCAGGGAATAATAGAACTGATACACTTTGTAGAGAGAGGCGTCGGCCCACTCACACTTGGGATAGCGATCGACGATGCTCTGATACAGGCGGACAGCGCCCGAGCCGTTGGTCGTGAGCAACGCATCAAGGTAGATCACGCCGGGATCGTCCGGATATTTCGCCTGCAGATCGGGAAGAGCGCGCTTCGCGTCATCCACATTTCCCGCAGTCACTTGATCAATATAGGTGTGGACGTCTGCTGCAGGATCTTGTGCGCGCAGGACACACGAGAAGACCACCGACAGTCCGACGATACAGAGCAGAGTGCGCGCTTTCATGCAGCTTGTTCCTCCGTACAATCCGTGTCACGGCGAACCCGCCGCCCGAAGAGCGTTGCGGAATTCACCCGTTCGATTTTCACGTTGATGTAGTCGCCGGCACGTTCGTCTTCCCAGGGAAAGACCACCGTTTTGTTCGTGTCCGTTCTCCCCGTGAACTCGCGCCGCGATTTTCTGCTCGGTCCCTCCACCAAAACTTGCTCGGTCGTGCCGATCATTGCCGTATTCAATTCCTCGGAAATCTTGTGCTGCAGGACGGCCATTTCCTGCACCCGTTCCCCCTTTTCTTCCTCGGTGACCGTCTCCTGCATCTCAAACGCTTTCGTTCGTTCCCGGGCGGAGTACTTGAAGGTGTAGGCGCCGTCGTACCGGATCTCCGCCAGCAGCGCCATCGTCATTGCATGATCCTCTTGCGTCTCGGTCGGGAACCCCGCAATGAGGTCCGTGGTCAGGCTGACGCCGGGGATGGTGTTGCGGATCCGTTCGACCAGCGAGCGATAGTGGTCAATCGTATAGGACCGTTCCATCAATTGAAGAATCCGGTCCGAGCCTGACTGCACCGGGAGATGGATGTACTTGCAGATGTTCTTGTGCGAGGCGATGGTCTCGATTAGCTTCGCGGACATGTCCTGGGGATGGGATGTCGTGAAGCGGATCCGCATCGAACCGTCCACACTCGCGGCGGCGGCCAGGAGATCGGCAAAATCGAACGACGCGTCGCTGTACGAATTCACATTCTGACCGAGAAGGGTAACTTCACGGAACCCCCGTGCCGAAAGCAATGCGACCTCTTCCACCACACTGCTCAGCGACCTGCTTCTCTCCCTTCCGCGCGTAAAGGGAACGACGCAGAAACTGCAGAACTTGTCGCACCCCCGCATGACGGAAAGCCAGGCGCTGACCCCCTCGGTGCGCAAAGGGACAATGTCTTCATAATTCTCGACCCGCGAGAGTCGGACGGCAATCCCCTTCTCACCATCGTGAGCCGACTCCAGGAGAGCAGGCAATTTCCGGTACTCGTCGGGTCCGACAATGATGTCTACAAGCTGCTCTTCCTCGACGAGTTGCTGGCGGAGCCGCTCCGCCATGCAGCCGAGGACGCCGATAAGGACTCCAGGGCGCTCTTTCTTCATCCGGTTCATGAGCCCAAGGCGGCCATAAATCCTTTGCTCCGCATTGTCGCGGATCGCACAGGTATTCAGCATGAGGATGTCGGCGTGCTCGATGTCTGACGTCATGACATACCCGTGTGCCGAAAGGATACCTCCGACGACCTCGGAGTCAGCGAAATTCATCTGACAACCGTAAGTCTCGATATAGACGCGTCTTGGGAAAACAGGGAATGACATAAATGACCTTTGTGGGCAAGAAAAACTATCGAAGGTATGACAGAAAATCAAACTCTGTTGATTACTTTTTCGTTAAAGCTTTTTAATTCAGCCCATTTTCGGCAAATTCCTAACCCACCGTGCCATTTCGTCAGAAACGGCGCGAAAACTCACCTTTTATAACTGAAGGTAATTCCGTATCTTTCCTGAGCTTCAGAATCTCTGTCGTGAACCCAACCGCTCATATCGATATCAAGCCCGAAAGCCCCTACTCATATGATTCCCTCTGAACTTATTGCGAAGATCAAAGAGAAAGCCACATCGGTGCGGAAGACCATCGTCCTCCCCGATGCCACCGACGAACGCGCCATCAAAGCAGCGCGGGTACTCAAGGATGAGAAAGTCGTCCGCCCGATTCTGGTCGGCAAGACGCAGAGCATCCGCGACCAGGCTGCCAAGAGCGGGACCCGCATCGAAGACATCGAGATTGTCGACCCGGAAACCTCGGAGTTATTCGGCCGCTATGCCGAGACGTTCTGCGAGATGAGAAAGCACAAAGGGCTGAGCCTCGAGGAGGCAAGAAAGGCGATGCAACTTCCGCTTTTCTTCGGTGCCATGATGGTCCGTGAAGGCCTCGCCGACGGGAGCGTCGCCGGATCGTTGTCCACGACGGGAGACGTCCTGCGGGCGGGCATCCAGGTGATCGGCCTTGCAGACAAGATCAGCGTCGTGTCGAGCTTCTTCCTGATGATCTTTCCGCAGAAGGTGTATTCGTTTGCTGATTGCGCGGTCGTCCCGGATCCAACGATTGAACAACTTGCGGACATCGGAATCTCGACGGCGGAAAATCATCGGCGGTTGACCGGGGAAGATCCGCGAGTTGCGATGCTTTCCTTCTCGACCAAAGGAAGTGCGAGTCATCCACTGGTGGAGAAAGTGCAGAAGGCGACAGAGCTTTTCAGGAAGAAGCGGCCGGATATTCTTATGGACGGCGAAGTGCAGCTTGATACGGCGGTGGTGGAGAAAGTCGCTGCGCAAAAAGCTCCCGGCAGTCCGATCGGCGGGAAGGCCAACGTCCTGATCTTCCCCGACCTCAATGCCGGCAACATCGGCTACAAGCTCGCCCAGCGTCTCGCCGGAGCAGAGGCCATCGGCCCGGTGGTCCAGGGCCTCCGGAAACCCGCGTACGATCTCTCGCGAGGTTGCAGCGTGAGCGATATTGTGAATATCGCAGCCATCAACGCTGTGGTGGGCGCGGTCTGAGGAGAATCCTGGAAAAGTCGTAGATGGCCGAGAGAGTAAGCAGTATGCGGTAAGCAGTAGGCAGGAAGATGAAGGCTGGGACCAGGCTCGATTAGTATGGCGCCCAGTCATTGCGAGGGAGTGTTTCTCAGCGACCGAAGCAATCGATCGACGTTGGTCAGATTGCTTCGCTCCCTCGGCAAATGGCCTGGGAGTCGCTCGCAATGACGGAGGGTGCGCCGCACAGCCGACATCATGAAGAAGCGCGCCGGTTCTTAATAGCCCCGCGCTTACAATTGCAGCATTCCCCTCAGCTCTTCGATCCTCACTGTCTTTTCAATGCGGACCTCGCGCGATTCGATCGATCGGGCGTTCGCGTCGATTTCCGACAGGGCGCCGAAGTCGCGAAGATCTCCGATCTCTTTGATGGCATAGCGTGACTGCGGCCCGCCGAATTCGCTCGTTCGCTCTCCTTCCGGTACGGCAAGAAGTCCGATATCCACCTTTCCCGTCCATTCCGCTGAATCACGAATGGTCACACCCCGCACAATAATGTCGAACGCCCTGCGTCCATTGGGAACGAGCGACCGATACGCGTCCAGTTCGATCTGTTGATACGACCCGTCGCCAATGAACTCGAGGCAGGTGAGGAGGGCGACGAAGTTGAGTTTGCGGACAAACTTCTTTTCCGGATCGTTCGGCCAATGACCTGATTCGATGAGCAACGTGCTTGTTCCCCAACTTTGCATCCCATCGCCGAACGCGCGCGGCTCGTATGAGTCATCGTACGTCGCAAGATGACCCTCGGCAAACGGCGAGAGTGCATGAGCAATCAGGGCGCCGACTCGCATAGCTTTGATCCGCCCCATGGGTGTCGTCCGTGCATCATCGAGCGCGGGAGCAAGCAACGACATCGCGGCGATGTGCGGCGAACTTCCCACGGAGCTCAACCCCTGGTCATGGAGATTGAACCCGAACTCCGGCAGGAATGTTTTTTGAGCGTCGCGGAGGATCCGCGCTTCCGGCGTTACGAGAGCACGCGCATCACGGTTCATATCGACATCGGCAGCCGTGAAGCGGCGGAATCGTTCTGCGCCATCCGGATTCAACATGGGAATGATGTGCACCGTCAGGGATCGATCGATCATCTGAACCCAATCTTCACCAACCGACGCGAGGAGGTACTCCAGCATGTCGATGATCGCCAGCGTTGCTGTCGGCTCATCGCCGTGCATCTGCGACCAGAGGAGGACCGATGTCGGACCGTGACCGAAGGATACGTTGAGGATGGAGCGTCCTTCCAGCGAACGCCCTGCCTCCTGGGCGGACAAAAAGCCCTTGCTGGAGCCGGCGAGCTTGAGGATCTCGGGGACAATCACGCCGTGTCGACAATTCGACGGCGAGAGGTCGTTGCGGCGATGATGGTCGTAGACTTCGAAGAGGTGAGAGGCGACATCGCGAGGCGTCATAGGCACAACAACAATGGGATGTGAACGTTCTATTGAGGCTGGGTTTCGAGAGCTTCGAAATATTTCCTGATCATCTCCTCGTAGTCCCGCGAGTATCCCTGCTCCAGCGCTTTCAGGAGATCGCGCCGGAGTTTGTCCTTTCCCTCCTGCGTGGTAAGATCGAGTGTGCCGGGACTCTTCTTCGAAATGTCGTTCCCGGTCTGGGCCCGGCGTGTCTTTTCAAAATCGCGCTCCTGGGTGGACCGTTGCGCATCAAGGAGTCGGGAGAGAATTCTGTCCTGCTTTCGCAACGTCTCCGGATTCACATTCCCCTGGGCAAGATTTGTCTGGACCTCGCGCATCTCGTTCGCAATGCCTGTCAGATCGCCCAGCATCTTGTGCAGCTCCCCTGCCGAGGCGGCCTCCCGTTGCAGTTCTTCCAGAGACTTTCGCACCATTCCCTGTTCGCCGGCCAACCGCGCCAACGCAGCGGCTTGTTCCTGCGTCATTCCACCGGCTTGCTGGGTCCCCTGGTTGATTCCCTGCTGCATCCCGGACAGCTGCTTCAACCGTTGCATGAACCCTGCCATTCCCATCCCTTCTCCGCCCCCTTGTTCAAGCGCTTCCATCGCCCCCTGCATCAGCTGTGCGCCCT
>DATJPR010000107.1:0-6476 GCA_035506295.1 Bacteroidota bacterium
CAGATCAGGATCTGGCATATCGCGAGATTGTTCGATTAATAGATATCGTGCGCGGTGCGGGGATTACCAAATACGCGCTGAAAGTCGTCAGGAGTCATTCATGATGGGATTCGTGCGACATTCGTATCGTGCACGACCACGCGTGTTTTCCAGAATGGACGGGACTATTCATCTGAATGCGCCGCCCGAAACCTCCTTTGGAAAAATGAATCTGCTGTTGCCTTTGGTATTCATCTCCATTGTCGTACTGGTTTTTCGTTTTGGAAGCGTTGCATTGCGTTCTGGTTCCGACGAACAAAATCAGGACCAGATTATTCAGGTGGCACCACCGGCACCTCCGGTTCAACAAGTGGCGCTGGCTCCTAAGCCTTCTGTGCATAGGCCAGACCCTGATCAGCCTGCCCCATCTCTTCCGCAAAAAAACGCGCTGCCACAGCCTGTCTTCGGTCTCCCAGAGGCTGCTATGACTCAATCGGGAGACGTGGCAGTTGCCACCGGCAACACGTTAATGAAGCAGGCTGACTCTGTGGTCCAGACACCTTCTCCTGCAATACCAACAGCTCCGAAGCGGCTGGACAAACAACCGGCAGTTTTAGAACGGGTTATCCCCGAATATCCCGCGTGGGCTGAAGAACAGGGTGTTACAGCCATCGTTCAATTACAGGTCACTATAAACGCGCAGGGGCAGGTACAGGATGTTTCAATAGTAAAATCTGGTGGAAACGACTTTGCACGCAATGCAATAAGGGCGGTGAAAGCGACCAGGTTTCAGCCTTATGTCAAGGATGGTGTCGCGCTTCCTGCACAGTTTCTTTTCACGTACAGGTTTGTATTTTAGTACGAAGTAGAACTCGAAGAGAACTTCCTGTAGTTGATTTTTGCACTTTCTGGGAAGGCAACGGGTCGCGTGTTGAACCGGGCAATCGCCGGCGAACTGAAGATCAATCCGGCAACGGTCACTGAGATGCTCCGTAGGCTGCGCGACAAGAAGCTCGTTGAATACAGCCGATCAGGCGGTGCAGCCCTTACAAAGACCGGGAAGGATATCGCGCTGATTGAAATCATCGCTGTCCGCGACTATGACAAATCCCTGAATGTCACACTCGACGGTAGAATCACGACCACGCTAGGCAGGGAAATAAGTCAGAATCTACCGGTCGTTTGACATTCGATAGACAAGAGTTTCAGGCGTCAAGAACCTCGGGAAGAGCCATGAACGTTATATTGTTTTCAGTCGCGACATTGTTTTCGACCGCCGCCGGTGGTTTGTTTGCTCTCAGATTCCGTGACCGGCTGCACTTTGTTCTGAGCTTTACGGCCGGTGTGCTCCTCGGGGTCGTAAGCTTCGAAATATTGCCAGAGATTTCTGGTCTGGCCCGAAGGGAGGGGATTGATGTCACCGGTGCGATGATCGCACTGGTTGTCGGCTTCCTCTGCTTTCAGAGCCTGGAGAAGCTGATCCTCATACACCCCGGCCACGAGGAAAACTACGCCGAACACTACCACCCGCGAGTCGGCATGCTCTCAGCCCTGGCCCTCGCCGGACATAGCTTTATGGATGGTGTCGGAATTGGGCTGGCATTTCAAGTGTCAGAATCGGTCGGCGTCATCGTGGCAATTGCGGTGATTTCGCACGACTTCTGTGACGGCCTCAACACGGTGAGCCTCATGCTTGTCAACCACAACACATCCCGCAAGGCGCTTGCGATGCTTGCTCTGGATGCAGTCACTCCTCTGGCAGGGGCTGCGTCAACGCTGTTTTTCCGTGTCCCGCCCCACATTCTCACGCTCTATCTGGGGTTCTTTGGTGGATTCCTCCTCTATATCGGGGCCGCCGATATACTGCCTGAGGCACATTCCCAGAATCGTCCGAGCATCACAATGGGCCTTGTTGCTCTGACGGCTCTGGGTGCAGCGTTCATCTTCCTTACCGTTCGTCTCACCGGACAAATTGTGAGAATGAGCCCCCAGCCGACAAGTCAGTGGTGGTGATGGCTGAGGAATGTCCCCCTGACGGACTTCGCATCAACCCCGTTGACGCTTCCATCTCCACGTTGCCATCCAGCATTACAATCCGGACACACTGCCTTCCCGGCTTTGACTTCAGATGCGCATTCACAATTCCAATGGTGAAGCGCACACCGATCACATGGGTCTTTGATACAACAATTGTACTTTTCGTCCGACATCAAGTCCTTCTTGGCTTCAGCGAGTAGTTCCTTTCCCTTTTCGATCTTTTCTCTGGAAGACTCGACGGTGGCTTGATTGGATTACACAATTGCAATTGCACCCGTGAGAGCCGCCACCGTAAGGAACAGGGTTTTTCGCATCGGCTGCTCCGATTGTGATTGGGATCATTTTTCCTGTTGCGCCCTGAAGAGTCGCGCAGAGTTAAGAATGAATATCAACTCAGAACTGACATGGATGAGCGCGGCATAGAGAGGGGTCAGGTGTCCCAGAAACGCCAGTAACATGCCAGGTATATCGACGGCAATGGTTCCCCAGAAGTTCACCATAATAACCCGCAAACAACTCCTGCTGATCCTTATGGCCTGGACGATCTTGAGAAGGTTGTTCGACATGAGAACCATGCCAGCGCTTTCTGTCGCAGCGTCTGTTCCACCCCCCATAGCTATGCCTACCGTCGCCTCAACGAGGGCGGGCGCATCATTCACGCCATCTCCGATCATGGCAACCCCTCTGGCGCTTTTCTTCAACTGGCGGATCTTTTCGAGCTTCTGCTGAGGCAACATATCTCCAAAAGACTCATCAACCTTCAGAGACTCCCCTATCGCCCGTGCAGCCGCAGCGGAATCTCCGCTCAAGAGGATGACTCGACAACCTAATGCTTTCAGTGCGGAGACCGCTTCACGGGCCTCCTTTCTCGGAACATCAGATATGCTTACCGCACCGACAAGGGCACCGTCCCGCACGACCAGGACACAGGTTTCACCCCTGATCCCGGCATCCGCAATACATTCACTTGCAAAATAATCCGCATAAATGGACCGTTTCTCGAGAAGTGAAGTGTTGCCCACGAGGATTTCACTTCCATCTTTGCGACAGAGCATTCCCAGCCCCGGAACGTACTTCACTTCGGAGTACGGAAGAATCCTCGCATGGTCAATTCCTGCGCGTTTCATGATCGCCTTTGCCAGAGGATGCTCTGAATGTTGCTCCGCACATGCCGCCAGTTCAAGGACGTCGAGTTCTGAGAATCCGTCAAAACTCGTAATCTGAACAACTTCGGGTGTCCCGAGAGTGAGTGTACCTGTCTTGTCGAGAACGATAGTGTCCACCCTGGTGAGTTGTTCTAACTGGGCTCCACCTTTGACAATAATCCCCTCCCGGGCACTCCTCACGATGCCCGCGAGAATTGCCAGGGGAGTTCCTGCTGCCACCCCACATGCGCCGGCGACGATCAGCGCCGAGATGGCAGAGACATAATTGTGCGTGAATACATAAGTCGCGATGCCGCCAGCGATGGCAAAGTAGACAAGGCGAGCAGCAAGCCTGTCAGCGACTCTCTGGATGGGTGCCTTGGCGCGTTCTGCCTGTTCAACAACTTCAATAATTTTGCCGAACATGGTGTCTTTGCCGATACGTTCCGCTTTCACTTCCAGGACGCCATGATGATTAATGGTACCCGCAAGCACTTCATCACCAACAGACTTTTCAACCGGCAGGTGCTCCCCGGTGATCGAAGACTGGTCTACGGTGGAAATTCCTTTCGTGACTACACCATCTACAGGGATTCCCGAACCGGGGGGGATGACTATCGTGTCAGAAGGCGAGAGAGATTCTATTTCGATCCCTAATTCCTGATTATTTCTACGCACGATCACTTTACGCGGCAGGAGTTCGATCAGCTTCCCTAAAACGTTCCTCCCGCTGGAGACCGTGAGATGTTCAATGAACTCGGCAAAGATCACGAAAAACGTAATGACTAACCCGGTGAAAAACGCTCCAATCGCTAGGGTTGCGGCGACAGCGATCGACATTGAGAGTTCCATGGACATGCGTCGGTTCCGGATTCCCTCCAATGCTTCGCCGAACATCGGGTATCCACCTACGAGTGTCGCACTCACTGCGATGAAGTCAAATGGTGCAAGGATGCTCCAGACGTGAAACCAGCTCAAGGCGAGGGCAATAGCCATGGACACCAGGTGCATGATCTTTGCTCTATGCGGGTGATTCCAGAGCACTCTGGCAGCCATCTTTCCGTCACTTGTCATATCCGCCTCCGGGCGTGAGCTGACAGCTATTCCATCTCATAGCCCTAACCTGCAGAAGGGATCATCTCTAGGTGTTGCAGTTACTCCTCATCGAAGCAAATCCCTGCCCTCCCCGCGACAGGGATTCTTCGATGAGTTCTCCCTTTGCATCTCATTGAACTTTAGAATCATCCGCTCGCCGGAAGGCACAGATCAAATATGGACAGCCAACCGTAGAACGACGTTTCTTGGTTCTTCCCAACTTGCACCGCTAAAATACGCTCCTTTGATCAGATGTTCATGGTCAAGCAAATTGGTTATGTACAGTGAAGGTTCGAAGGTCGAACCTCCCGACATATGCAGCGTATACCCGAAGCCAAGATCAAATATCCAGGAAGGGGTGGTGTGCGTGGCAGTGTTGAAGTCAAAAAGCCCGGTCTGGTACGGCACACCGTTCGGATTACCGTTGGTGAGACCAGAACCATATATACCTTTGAGATTGAGAAACCAGTCGGCCGGCTGGTAGTTAACATCCGCGACTATCGAGAGGCGCTGGTCGTGGTCGAGATCCGTCGCAGGGCCATCGTCGCTGACATCCAGAAATCCCCCCGAGACCAGGCCGACTCCGTACGCATGGATGATCGATGCATTGAGGTATCCTGAAAATGGAGTCGCCGGATTGCTGAAAGATAGCCCGAGCTCGATCCCCCGGATATACACAGTCGCAATGTTGACAGGCGTCTTTATCGCGCTACTGCCAACCGTCTGATCGTCCACCCCCGGAACGTCCTTTTTGTAAAATCCCGTCAATTTTCCCCGAAGCCCGCCGGGGAACAGGTGCGCGTACATCAATTCGAAGAAATCGTCTCTCTCCGGGAGCGTCGGCGTGAGTGAGGTGCTCACGTTTAGCGAGATCGACCTCAATCCTTCTGTATTTGTTGGCATGAAGATCCGACCATAGTACAGGTAAGCTGTATTCGACTCATCAATAAAGAAGTTCCACCGAATCCTTGGGCTCACCTGGTGCGTCAGGGGAACGTCAGGAGCAATATGCTGGTCGTACCGCACCCCCAACTCAAACGAGGTCCAGTCAAGCGGGTGATACTCCGTCTCTGCGAATATTCCAAAATCGGAGCCTTTGAAATCCGTAAGGATGGATGGCCCGGGGTTTCCTGCCGAATCGCGCGATGTGAAGTTCTCAGTTCCCGACGTGCTGCTGAAATTGAGTCCAGTCTTGACCATGAGCTGATGAGAAAACCTCTTGTCGTACGTCGTCCGGAGTCCGACCGTCGTGAAGCTTCTGTTCTCCGTCAGGAGATAGTTGTCGACGGTATCTCCTGCGAACTGAAAGCCCGGCGGATCGATCGATCCAGGCGTGTATGTGAGCCCTCCTTCGCGGGCGTATGCGCCGATGAAAAGATTGGATTCCCTGTCTATTTCCGAGTTCAAGGTCCTGAAATACGATAGCGTCTGAAACCCGTTAGTCGTCTTCTGCTGGTCTGATGCGATCCCTTCAGCCGAGTCAAACGGCACCTGAGTATCTGTTTCCCCGAAATTGATGTTCGACGTGAGGTAGTCCACATCGCTCAGGATGTAGTCGAATTTGCCGTACACGAAGTAATCAAACCCGTGGTCATGGAAGAGGTTTGCAACAGGCGGGTCGATCCGCCTGTCGGTTTCCTGTCGTGAGCCCGAGAGGAAGTAACCCAAGTTTCCGATGTGGTCGCTGATCGAAAGGGCCTGACCATTCGAGTTGAGTGCCCTGAACGGACCGACTCGTGACCCGAGGGTGTCCCCGGCGGATACGGGCGTCATTCCATTCCCGGGAGAGAATGCTTTTGCCCCATTGAACGTCAGGTAACTCCCCGCGTACGTCGAGGCATCAAGATGGAATTTCCCTGTGGGGACACGATTATTCAGGTCGATAATGGCAGCCATCTGACCACCATATTCAGCAGGAAATCCCCCTGTAATGAACGTCGCCCTGTCGATCACCTTGGGATCAACGACTTCGTTCAGACCGCCGAACACGCCGAGCGGTACCGGTATCCCATCGACATAGTATGTGAACTCCCCGTGTTGCCCCCTGATGTGCACCTCGCCGGTCGGTGCACGCGCGGCCCCCATGATGTTTTCCTGGAGGAGGTTAGTCATGCGCGCAGTGGGCGCGGGGTGGTATGTCTCGGACTCGAAGACCTGGTTCCCCGTTCTCGGGTCTATGTGAGAAACTGCAAGTTCCCTGTCCGCGGTGACAACCACTTC
>DATJPR010000108.1:0-20609 GCA_035506295.1 Bacteroidota bacterium
CTAGCATCGACCTCCTCCGCAGGGCGAGACTGTTTGTTGACTGTCTGTGGTGTTCTTTTTACTTTCCAGCCACCTATGGACAAGTCGGCCGTCGCCACCATCCTTGATGAAATGGGGACTCTCCTTGAACTCCAGGGGGCCAACCCGTTCAAATCTCGTGCATTTCACAACGCCGCCCGCTCGGTTGAAGCCATCACCGAATCCATCGAGACTCTTGTCAGTGAAGACCGGCTTCAAGAGGTCAAAGGAATCGGCAGCTCCATCGGGAGTATCATCAAGGATTTGGTGACGTCGGGCAAATCGTCCGAATACGAATCGCTCCGTTCCTCGCTTCCTGCCGGGCTCCTGGAGATGTTGAAGATCGAGGGTCTCGGGCCGAAGAGAATCAAGCTCCTCTATGATGAGCTCCACATCGATTCCATCGCATCGTTGGAGAAAGCGGCGCGGGAAGACAAGCTCGCGAAGATCAAGGGGCTCGGTGAAAAAAGCCAGGAGAAAATCCTGGCGGGCATTGGAGCGCTCCGGCAGCGATCCGGCAAGACCCTCTTCTCGACGGCCGAGCGCCTGGCCGCCGGGATTATGGAGTATCTTCGGAAGCAAAAGGGAGTGCAGAAGCTCGAAGTTGCGGGGAGCCTCCGGAGGAAGAAAGAGGTCGTGGGAGATATCGATCTTCTCGCTGTGGTCGAGTTGAAAAATCGCACGACGGTGATGAAGGCGTTCACGGGGAACCCTTCGGTCGAGCGCGTGCTGGGACAGGGCGAGACGAAGTCGAGCGTCTTGTTGACCGAGGGAATCCAATGCGACCTGCGGCTCGTCGAAGAGGACGAGTTCCCCTTTGCATTGCAGTACTTCACGGGCAGCAAAGAGCATAACGTCGAGCTCCGGACCCGCGCCCGGAAGATGGGGTGGAGTCTGAATGAATATGGGTTCACGCCAATCGAAGGTAACAAAGGATCCAAAGGCGGAAAAAAACATCCGCCGAAGTGCAGCGATGAAGAAGCAATTTACCGCTCACTTGGATTAAGCTATGTCGAACCGGAACTCCGCGAAGCCAACGGGGAAATCGAAAGCGCGGAAAAGGGGACTCTCCCCGAGTTGATCGACGTGAAGGACCTCCGAGGGACCTTTCACTGCCATACGACCTATAGCGACGGACTGCACACCCTGGAGCAGATGGCGCATGCAGCGAAAGCATTGGGCTGGGAATATCTCGGCATCGCCGATCACAGCAAGGTGGCGGCGTATGCGCACGGTCTTTCGAAGGCCGACGTGCTCCGGCAATTCAAAGAGATCGATGCGTTGAACGCGAAGGCCGGCGTTCATCTCTTCAAGGGGACGGAGTGCGATATTCTGCCGAACGGCGATCTCGATTGGCCGGCCACGATGCTCGCGGAATTCGACTATGTCGTCGTGTCGGTCCACAGCAGTTTCAAGATGTCAGAGAAGGAGATGACGGCGAGGATCATCAAGGGATTGAAACAGAAAAACGTGACGATGCTCGGTCACCCGACCGGTCGCCTGCTCCTCTCGCGAGACGCATATCCGGTGTCGATGACCGATGTGCTGAAGGCCGCGTCCGACTACGGGAAAATGATCGAGATCAACGCCTACCCGAACCGTCTGGACCTCGACTGGCGACTCTGCCGGGCGGCGCGGGATGCAGGGATCATGATCGCCATCAATCCGGATGCCCATAGAATCGAAGATCTCTCTTACACGCGGTTCGGTGTGAACGTGGCGCGCAAAGGCTGGCTCAAAGCGTCCGATGTGTTGAACACGCGCTCCCTGAAAGGGGTGGACGCCGCGCTGCACGGAACCGTCGAACGTTCACATGACAAAAGGAAACAACGATGACCCGCTCAAACGGATCCTGGTGGGGCGGCATTCTCGTGGCGTTGGGTGTTCTTCTCCTTCTGGACAATCTGGACATCGTGAGCATCGGCGCGGCGATTCGGGAATACTGGCCGGGGCTGCTGATCCTCGGGGGGGTCTGGATGATCTTCCGGGACGGCGCGTGGTCGCATCCCGCCCCGCCTACGACGGGCTCGACGGCAGGAGACCATCAAGTCTTCGGCGATATCAATGCAAAGGAGAGCACGGACTTTCTCACGTTCTCATCCGTGTTCGGCGATACGAGAATCTCGGCGGATTCAAAACAATTCCACGGCGGCTATGTCTCTTCGGTGTTCGGCGACTGCACCATCGACTGCAGCGCCGCCTCGTTCGCCGACGGCGAGCAGTCGCTCCGGGTCTCGGGCGTCTTCGGGGATATGTCGGTGATCCTTCCACGGGGGACCGTGTACGCGCTTGGAGCACATACGATGTTCGGGGGAATCCATGCGGGGGATATCCATCGCGACGGCATTTCTTCGTCGGTCTCGAATCGGCCGGCGGGATACGACAGCGCTCGGACGCGGGTTCGCCTTGAACTCTCCGGAGTGTTCGGCGACATCGAGGTGCACGGATGAGCGGCCGGACGGCCAGAGTGACCTTTCATCCGTTGAACCGGGCTCGGGATATCCGGGTCGGCGCAACCATCCTCGCGGCCGCGAATCAATGCGGAGTTCCTGTGGGACAATCGTGCAGTGGAGAGGGGATTTGCGGCTGGTGCAGGGTTACCGTCGTCTCCGGCGCGGAAAACCTCATGCCCCCGACCGATGTTGAGGCGCATCTCATCGACGAGAAGAAATTCGCGCCGGACGAGCGCGCTGCATGCCTGGCGAAAGTGAACGGCAATCTGACTGTCACCACATCCTACTGGTGAATATGAGCCGCTATCAGCGTCACATCTTTGTCTGCATCAATGAACGGCCGCCGCAGCATCCCAAGGAATGCTGTTTTCTGAAGGGCGCGCTTGAAATCCGTGAACTGCTGAAGGCAGAGCTGAAAAAGCGCGGTCTCGGGAAGATCATTCGCGCAAATACCTCAGGCTGCCTCGACGCATGTCAACACGGCCCGAACATGGTCATCTATCCGGAGGGGATCTGGTACGGCGGCGTCAAGAAGGAAGACATTCCCGAGATCGTCGATCGGACGCTCCTGCGTGGCGAGGTGATCCAGAGGCTCTTGATCCGGGATCCACGGTATGCGCCTGACGCGCTGCAGTTCCCTCCGTTGGATCCTCCTGGATCCAGGGAGGCGGAATCGTGACCGAGCAGATGCCGGCTGCACCCGCCGGGAGGGGGGTCGCCTACATTGTTACGCATCAGGCGGGAGAGAAGCAGTCGCCCGAGGCATATCTGCGAAACATCCGCGAGCTTCACCGGAGAGTTACGGAGGAAGCGGCGCGACGCAGCGAGAGCGTCCAGAAAAGCGTGGGTGAGCTAGTCGGCAGAGAAGTGCAGGTCGCGTTTGGAGCCCTGACGCAGTTCCTGGTGACGCCCCTTAAGTCGGATCAACTCGAGGTGAAAAAAATCCTGGAGGAGGCGCTGCGAAGGGCCCTTGACGCGGGACAGTCAGCGTCGCCGTCCCGTTTCCTTGAAACGCGTCTCAGTCGGGTCCTTGCAAAGCCGCCGAACGCATCCGCTCTCCGGCAGCATCTTGAAGCAGGGACCGCATATCATCACCAGCTCGGGTTTCGCACCGCGAAAGGCGAGGTCTTCGAGTCGGATTTCCTGGTGGAGAGCGCGGCGGCCTTTGAAGTGCTCGAACACATCGTGCGCGATCGGATGGGCATCTACGACGGCCCGCACGGGAAGCACATCGAAGAGGCCGGCGCATGGACGTTTGCCGCCTACAATATTGTCAGCGAGGAACAGACACAGGACGGAGAAGGCTCTCTCCTCGTTGAGGTTCCGCTGTCGAAGCCGGGAGGAATGAGGTACGATGCATTTCGAACCGCCATCGGTCGACTCGAGACGTCGATGCGGGAAGTTGCGAGAGTGTCGCGCCTTGGCGTCTGGCAACGGAAACTCGGCCTCGGCCCTGGACGGGAATTTCTTCTCCGCTTCGAATGTTCTGATCTCGACGGTGCAGCCGATGTCGGACTCCGCGTGTTCCCGTTGCTCCGCGACATGATTTCCTCTCTCGAGACTCCTTCGCCCGGATCTTTTCCACTGATCATCAAGGAAATCCTGTCGCCCACCTGAGTGCGGGAACGCGGTTTGACATTCGGCGGGGGGAACACTATATTGCTCACCTATTTCCGTTGCACAGAGCCCTCTTGCATCCTCATTCACTCATAGCGATTCTTCTCACAACATGCCTGGAGGTTCGTATGCTTCGACGTGCTACTGTGGTTCTCTTCACTGTAGTTCTCGCAGCGGGTCTGGGATACGCCCAAGGGGCGAAGGTCGGAGGGGAAGCTCGACAACTGGCCATGGGAGGTTCAAACCTGGGAACCGGTATCGTTCTCAATCCGTACATCACCGAAGATCCCGCGTTGTTGCTTCTCAATCCCGCCTATCAAACCCACTACATGAATTACTCGTGGTGGAATGTCGGTGGTGGCACCGTCAACGGTCTCTCGACCGGCGACAACGGCTACGGCAAACAGAATGCGGGCGTCTCGATCGGGCTTGGCAAGGACCTGGTCATCGGCACCGTGCTGAGCTATGATCCGTCCGCGGTCAATGTGGTGAACAAGATCCTGCAGGGCGGAACGGCGCTTTCCCCGCTCCCGCTCACTCTCCCCGGCTACATCCCCGCGGGTGGACGGGGGAACGGCGTAACGGGCGCGCAGACGATTCCCGCAGTTGCCAACGTGTGGGAGGTCCTCGCGGGCTACAAGAGCGGATCTCTTGACCTTGGTTTTGGTTTCTCTTATGGGAGCTCCAATTCCGATGAGACGGCTTCCGCAAGCGGCGGCACGAGCGCCTCGCGCGAAGCGTCGTCGCATATGTTCGGCTTCCGCCTGGGCATGATCATGGATATGGGCGGCGGTTCAAATTTCTCTGCTCATGGAGCAGTGCGTCTCGATAAGGCAACGGACGATGTCGACCTGAATCCGAAGGTCAACGGACAGGGCGGCGACTGGTCCGCTTCGGGCACGGAAATCGAACTCAGTGCCCGGCTCAAGCTGCATGTCTCCAACCGCTTCAGCTTCGTCCCGTACGGTGCGTTCCTCCTGGTGACCGCTTCACCGAATGAAGACACGCCCCCGACGGGCGTCACTGCGCTGACCCGGTCGCAGAAGCTGACGGCGACAGGCATAACGGTGGGTGCCGGTGGCGAGTACAAAATTTCCAATTTCCTCCTCGCCGGAGGCCTCAGCTACCAGTCGCTCAGCGGGAAGTTCGAGGATACGTATCCAGCACCGACGCCTTCCACGACGAGCAAGGTGACGTATTCTTCGGTTCCCACCATCAACCTGGGTGCCGAGTGGTGGCTGACGGATTGGCTCGCAGCGCGCGGCGGATACTTCCGGATGCTGGGGAAAGTCAACAACAAGACGGACGTTTCCAACGGCACGGCGTCGACGAGCACCGAGACCAACGTGACCACGCCGCTGAGCTATTCGTTTATTGGCGGCATCGGCGCGGCGAGCTGGGACGGCGTTGTGACCCTCGGGATCGGCGTCCGGTTCGGCAACTTCTCGCTCGATGCAACGGTGAGCGACGAAGCGCTGCGGCGCGGCCTCGGCCTGATCGGCGGGTCGCAGGACAACATCAACACGTTCGGCTACATCACGATGAACTATAGCTTTGATTAATGCGCCTGCCGCTCATGGCGGGCTCACAACGGGCGGCTCCTGTTCAGGATGCCGCCCGTTTGTCTATTGCGAATTCGGGTATTTCCGGTCATGACACGTACCTTTGATTTTCTCATCATCGGCAGCGGGATCGCCGGTCTCTCCTACGCGCTGAAGGTTTCGCAGTTCGGCACCGTCGCGATCATTACGAAAAAGGAAAAGGCGGAGTCCAACACCAACTACGCGCAGGGGGGCGTTGCGGCCGTCATGTCGGCCGTCGATTCGATCCAGCTTCATGTTGCCGATACCATCTCGGTCGGACAGGGGCTCTCGCATACGGATGCGGTGGAGATCATGGTCCGCGAGGGGCCGGAACGTCTGCGCGAACTGATCGACGTCGGGGTGCGATTCACGCAACGCAACGGCGCGCTCGACCTTGGCCGGGAGGGAGGGCACTCCACCAACCGGATCGTGCATGCGGACGATCTGACGGGACATGAGATCGAACGCGGACTCCTGGAGGCCGTGGCGGAACGGGACAATATTTTTATCTTTGAGAACCACACGGCGGTTGAGCTGATCACCCAACACCACGTTGATCCCTCCCGCCTCGTCCCACGGGGCGAGATCCAGTGCTGGGGCGCCTATGTGTTCGATGCCGCGTCCCAGGCGGTCAATACCTTTCTTGCACGCGTGGTAATGCTGTCGACGGGTGGGCTGGGTCAGGTGTATCTGCATACGACGAACCCGTCGATTGCCACGGGGGACGGCGTCGCCATGGCGTACCGCGCAGGAGCGAGCGTCGGAAACCTGGAGTTCATCCAGTTTCATCCGACAACGCTTTACAACTCCGGCTCACCGTCGTTTCTCATATCGGAAGCCGTCCGTGGATTCGGCGGCGTGCTCAAGCTGCAAAACGGTCAGGAATTCATGCAGCAGTACGACCCGCGAAAATCGCTTGCCCCGCGCGACATCGTCGCCTATGCGATCGACAATGAATTGAAGAAACGCGGTGACGAGTACGTCCTCCTCGATCTCCGTCATCTCCCGGCGGACCAGGTCAAAAGTCACTTCCCTCATATCTACAAAACGTGTCTGGTGCGCTACAAACTCGATATCACGGAGGAGCCGATTCCGGTGGTGCCTGCCGCGCATTACAGTTGCGGCGGCGTCGTCGTTGACACGGAAGGAAGGACCTCCATGCGCGGTTTATTCGCGTCCGGGGAAGTCAGCATGACGGGCGTCCATGGCGCGAACCGGCTGGCGTCGAACTCCCTGCTCGAAGCGCTGGTCTTCTCCGACCGCGCGGTCTCCGCGTCGAAGCGGTACATCGATGAGCAGACGGTGAGGGTCCCCGAAGTCGGACCGTGGGACGATTCAGGGACTTTCAACGCCGAGGAATGGGTCCTGGTGTCGTTCAACCGGCGTGAGATTCAGCAGATCATGTGGGACTACGTCGGGATCGTCCGATCGACGCTGCGGCTCGAACGCGCCCGCCGGCGCATGGACCTCCTGCGGCAGGAGGTGGAGGACTTCTACAAGCGGACGAAAGTGACCGAGCCCCTCATCGAGCTGCGGAACCTTGCGCTGTGCGCCTCGCTCATCATCCGCTGCGCGATGAGCCGCAACGAATCGCGGGGACTCCATGTCACCACCGATTATCGGGCGCGCGACGACGAACACTTCCTGAAGGACACGATCCTCTCCTGACAGGCACCGGCGATTCTTGTTTCGACTTTCATCATCTCGTATATTACGTGTTTATGAAAGAAAGGGAAGAATCTGCCGTGCCGGTCGAAATTGACAAACCCCGTTGTCACTGCGCCGTCTTCGGCGTCTACGGTCACCCCCAGGCATCCCAGCTCACCTACTACGGTCTCCTCGCCCAGCAACATCGGGGGCAGGAAGGCTCGGGCATCGTTACCGCGGAGTACGACGAACCCGCGAAGAAGCACCGATTTCACGTTCACAAGGATTTCGGCCTCGTTTCCGACGTGTACGGTGACGACCGGCTTCTCAGCAGAACGTTGCGCGGGAGCAGCGCCATCGGTCACAACCGCTATTCCACCGCAGGGGCGTCCAACAACAAAGCCAATATCCAGCCGTTTACGGTGTTCTATCGCTCCGGCAACATTGCCGTCGCGCACAACGGCAACCTGACCAACTTCCGCACGATCCGGCAGCGCCTGCAGGACGAGGGGACGATTTTCCAGACGACGGCCGACACGGAAGTCATCCTGCATCTTATCGCCCGCAGCCGGAAGAACTCGCAGATCGAACAGATCCGCGAGGCCCTCTCGGAGATTCGAGGGGCATTCTCGCTCGTGATTCTCACCGAGAACGCCCTCATCGCCGCACGCGATCATGCCGGTGTCCGACCGCTGGCCATCGGCAGGAAGGGAAATACCTATGTGATCGCGTCCGAGACCGTGGGTTTCGATATTATCGATGCCGAGTATGTCCGGGATGTGGCGCCGGGGGAGATCGCGGTCATCAATGACGAGACGGTGAAGACAGGGACGATCACGTCGCTGCGCATCGATGGACGGCCGGCAGAGCCGCACCACTGTATCTTCGAGTTCATCTACTTTTCGCGCCCGGACAGCCAGATCTTCGGTCATAGTGTCGACAAGGTCCGCAGAAAACTCGGAAAGAACCTTGCGAACGCGCATCCGGTCGTGCCGAAAGACGCAAACGACAAAGTCATTGTTATTAATGTACCCGACTCGAGCAACACCGCGACCATGGGCTACGTCCAACAGACCATCAAGAACGGCGGCAAGGCAAGGCTGGAGATCGGCCTGATACGAAGCCACTACATCGGGCGGACATTCATCCAGCCGAGCCAGGATGTGCGCGAGAACAAGGTCAAGACGAAATTCAACACCGTGAAGGGTGTGCTGAAAGATCGCGTTGTGACCATCGTGGACGACTCCATTGTCCGGGGGACGACATCGAAACAACTCGTGCAGTTAATCCGCCAGGCGGGGCCAAAGGAAGTCCATTTCCGGGTGACCGCGCCGCCCATCAAGTTTCCCTGTCACTATGGGATGGATTTCCCCACGCAAGAAGAGTTGATCGCGAACCAATGCGGCGGTGACATCGACGCCATCGCGGACGAGCTCGGCGTCGACAGCCTCGGGTATCTTTCGATTGAGGATCTCCTGGCGTCAGCTCCGCAGGAGAACGGGGAACACTACTGCACCGCATGCTTCAGCGGGAAGTATCCGATCCCCATCGATCCGCAGCAGTCGAAAAATGAGAATGATGCATGAGCGAACGCGCCGACATGGCTCGTGCTTCCTCGAGGTTCTGGACCGTGTCCAACATGCTCAGCCTGTCACGGGTCGTACTGGCGATACCGTTCCTGCTGGTTACGCTCATGGATGTCCCCGGCGGGCGCTGGTGGGCTGTCGCGATCATCGTGGTAGGCGCGCTGACGGACAATCTTGACGGCCTCATCGCGCGACGGAGGAATGAAATCAGCGAATGGGGGAAGATCCTGGATCCCCTCGGCGATAAGGTTGGCCTGGGTGCAGTCGCCGTTGTGTTGTTGGTGAAGAATGTGCTTCCCCTCTGGTTTTTCCTCGTGTATATCGGACGAGACCTCTTGATCCTTGCCGGCGGCATGTATATTCGTGCGACCCGCGGCGTTGTGCTTCCCTCAAACAAAGCCGGCAAATGGACAGTCGGTGTTGTCGCCGGGACGTTGCTTCTTCGGCTCCTGGATGTCCGGGGTTGGCCGATGGATGGCGCGATGACGGCCAGTGTTGTCATGATCGTCATCTCGTTCGCGGGGTACGTAGCCCGTTTTGTCGAAGTCGTCCGACCGAGAGAAAGTGTTCATGGGAATTCTTAGCGCGATAGGACTCAGCAAGCTCCGCGATGGGCTCAGCAAAACGCGAGAATCGGTCGTCGGGAAGCTGACACGGCTGGTGACAATCCGCCGTTCTGTTGATGACGACTTTCTGGGGGAGCTCGAGGAGATCCTCCTTGGCGCGGATGTCGGCGTCGACACAACCACCGAGATCGTCGAGGGATTGCGCGAGCGGGCGAAGACGGAACGGTACGCGTCGAGCGATGAACTTCTGTCCCTGTTGAAGGACGAGATGCGGCAGCACCTCGCAGGCAACGGGAAGACCGGCGAAGATCCCTTCGTCGTTGACGGTGATCGGCCGCAGGTGATCATGGTGGTGGGGATCAACGGTGTGGGGAAGACCACGACGATCGGCAAGCTTGCGCATGGGTTCGTGCGGGCGGGGAAGAGCGTGTATATCGGAGCCGCGGACACCTTCCGCGCTGCGGCGAACGAACAGCTGGAAATCTGGGCGCAACGTGCGGGGGCGACCCTGATCCGCCAGCAACAGGGCTCCGATCCCGCGGCCGTGGCGTTCGACACTGTTCACTCGGCGATCGCGCACACCGCCGACGTCGTCATCATCGACACCGCCGGACGCCTGCACACAAAGATCAACCTCATGGAAGAACTCCGCAAGATCCGCAGAGTTGTGGAAAAGGTGATCCCGACGGCTCCTCACGAAGTGCTGCTGGTGATCGATGCATCCACGGGTCAGAACGGGTTACAGCAGGCAAAACAGTTCAGTCAGGCAGTCGGGGTGACCGGGCTTGTCCTGACGAAGCTCGACGGCACGGCGAAGGGCGGCGTTGTCCTCGCGATCACGAAGACGCTGAACGTGCCGGTGAAGTATGTCGGCGTCGGTGAAGGGCTCGAAGATCTTCAGCCGTTCGACAGAGACGCGTTCATCGACGCCATGTTTGCCACGGGAGGCGATCACTGACGTGACGGTAGCGACGTCGAGAAAAATCCAGGTTCTTCCCGAGCACCTCGCGAACAAGATCGCTGCAGGGGAGGTCATCCAGCGCCCCGAATCGGCGGTGAAGGAACTCCTGGAGAATTCCCTCGACGCCGGGGCGACACGGATCAGCGTCGTTGTGAAAGACGGAGGGACCTCCTTCATTCAGGTGGCCGACAACGGGAAGGGGATGGATGCCGACGATGCCGCAATGGCGTTTTTGCGGCATGCCACGAGCAAGATCGCAACCTACGACGACCTGGAGTCGATCTCGACATTCGGATTCCGCGGCGAGGCTCTTGCCTCAATTGCCGCGGTCGCTCACGTTTCGATGAAGACGCGACGGGCCGAAGACGAGACCGCCACCATGGTGCGGATCGACGGCGGAGCCGTTCCGCGCATTTCGCGCGAAGCGCGCGAACCGGGGACGACCGTTACGGTGCAAAACCTCTTCTTCAATGTCCCGGCACGGAAGAAATTTCTCAAGACGAATGCGACCGAATTCCGTCATGTGTATGAAGCGGTCCACCGGGTCGCCATCAGCCACCCCGATCTGGACCTGCAGTTCATCGCGGACGACGAGACGATTTTTTCGTTGAAACCCACAACGCTCGATCAACGGTTGATCGACGTGTTCGGCGAGCAGGTCGTGGAGTCCTTGATCCCGGTGGAAGAAGGGACCGACGTCGTGGTGATGCGCGGGTTTGTGGGAAAGCCGTCGTTCGGCCAAAAAAGCCGGTCGCATCAGTATCTGTTTCTCAACAAGAGATACATCGTTCATCGGACCATCAGCCACGCGGTCTTCAGCGGCTACGAGCATCTTCTGCTGAAGGGCACGTTTCCCTTCTTCCTGCTCTTCATCGAACTCGATCCGCGCAACGTCGACGTGAATGTTCATCCCTCCAAGATGGAGGCGAAGTTCTCCGATGAACAGGCGATGTACCACATGGCGGGCGCCCTGGTTCGCCATGCCCTCTCCGAAGCGCAAGCGGTTCCCGCGCTCAGCGCCGGGTCGGTGGATAGTGCAGGAGATCTCAAGCTCAGTTTCACGCCTCGACAGCATCATTGGGATGAAACGCAGGGCACATGGAGGTCCGGACTCGAGGCGCGCCTTCTGGACACCCGACCCGGACCCCAGGAACCCGCCGTTGAGCCTCCGATGCTGCATCACGAAGAGGTCAAGCCGGAACCGTCGTCCTCAGGGTTGATTTGGCAGCTGCACAACAAATACATCCTCTGCCAGATCCGCAGCGGGATGATGATCGTCGACCAGCACGTTGCCCATGAGCGCGTTCTCTATGAGCGCATCCTCGAGCGGTTCAAGTCGGGACTGCACGCGGCGCAACAGCTGCTGTTTCCGATCACGCTGCAGTTTGCTCCAACCGACTATGCACTCCTTGCCGACCTTCTGCCGCACTTCCAATCAATGGGCTTCGACCTCCGTCTCCTCGGGAAGAACGCAGCAGTCGTCGACGGGGTTCCTCCCGAGATCAAGGCGGGCGCCGAAGAGCGCATCGTGCAGGACGTCCTGGGGCTGTACAAGGAATATCAGGAGAAGGGGATCAGCGACGCGCGCGACAGCCTGGCAAAATCGTACTCGTGCCGGTCCGCCATCAAAGCGGGCGATCCGCTGACTGAACAGGAAATGCGTTCGTTGATCGATCAGCTGTTTGCGACGACCATGCCGTATGTCTGCCCGCACGGCAGACCGGTCGTCCTGAGGATATCCATTGACGAGCTGGACAGGAGATTTGGGAGGATATGAGCGATGGCGAAGGACGGAGAAATCAGAGAAGGTCTCGACCGCTGGCAGGATCGCGCGCAAGGGCAACCGCTGCGTGATGGAGTGAGCTTCACGACGGTGAGCGGGGAGGAGGTCGATCTTCTCTACTCGCCGGAAAGCATCAGGGGACTTGATTACATGACCGATCTGGGCTTCCCGGGCGAGTATCCCTACACCCGGGGAATCCACTCGACCATGTACCGGGGGAAACTCTGGACGATGCGGCAGTTCGCCGGGTTCGGGACGCCGGAAGATACCAATGCGCGGTATCAGTATTTGCTGACGCATGGACAGACGGGGCTTTCCGTTGCGTTCGATCTACCGACGCTTATGGGCAGAGATTGCGACGAGCCGGTGTCCGAGGGCGAGGTCGGTATCTGCGGGGTCTCCATCAGCTCGCTGGCCGACATGGAAATACTCTTCAAAGGAATAATGCTGAGAGATATTTCCACGTCAATGACGATCAACGCCCCGGCGGCGATGATGCTTGCGCTATACGTGGCGGTTGCGCTCCGCCAGGGCGCGAAGCCGGCGGAACTCCGGGGAACGATTCAGGCAGACATTCTCAAGGAATACATCGCGCAGAAGGAGTGGATCTACCCGCCGCGGCCCAGCATGCGCATCGTGACGGACATGATCGAGTACTGCACCCGCGAGATGCCGCTCTGGAACCCCATCTCGATCAGCGGATATCACATCAGGGAGGCGGGGTCCACGGCAGTCCAGGAGCTGGCGTTCACGCTAGCCGACGGGTTCGCATACGTCGAAGAAGCTGTGCGACGGGGGCTGGACGTCGACAGTTTTGCGCCCCGGCTCTCGTTCTTCTTCAATTCGCACCTGGATTTCTTCGAGGAGATTGCCAAGTACCGCGCTGCCCGGCGGATTTGGGCGAAAAGAATGAAGGAGCGCTATCACGCGAAAAACCCGCGGTCGTTGATGCTGCGCTTCCATACCCAGACCGCGGGCTGCACGCTGACGGCGCAACAGCCGGAGAATAACATTGTCAGGACTGCGTTCCAGGCGCTTGCCGGGGTTCTCGGCGGCACGCAGTCGCTCCACACGAATTCGATGGATGAGACACTGGCCCTGCCTTCGGAAAAGGCGGTCAAGATCGCACTCAGGACCCAGCAGATCATCGCCCACGAAACCGGCGTTGCCAACACCATCGATCCGCTCGGCGGCAGCTACTTCCTGGAATCGCTGACCGGGAAAATGGAAAAGGAAGCCGAGGCCTACTTCGAACGGATCGACGCGCTCGGCGGCGTCATCCCCGCCATCGAGGCGGGCTTTTTCCAGAAGGAAATTGCCGAGGCAGCATACCGCTATCAAGTGGAGCTCGATCTGAAGAAGAAGATCATCGTCGGCGTCAATGAGTTCGTCGAAGAGGACGAGCAGCTGTCCATCCCGATCCTGGAAATATCGCCGGCGGTGGAGCGAAAGCAGCGGGAGCGCATCCGTGATGTCCGCTCAGGCAGGGATGCACAAGCCGTACGGACATCTCTCGAAGGCCTGAAAAATGCGGCGCAGGATGGATCCAACATCATGCCCTCCTTGCTGGCGTGTGCTCAGTCGTATGTGACACTCGGTGAAATGTGCGGAGCTCTGACCGCGGTGTTCGGGTATCATGAAGAGATCGCCTCATTCTAATGGCCTGACGCAAAAGGGAACGCCATGAGCAAAGCTGTGGTCGCTGTTCTGAAAACTTCCCCGGAAACCGTTCTTGACGACTATCAAAGACTCGCCGAGCTCGCCGGGATGTCCGGAGCTCTCGACAAAGGTGCGACGACGATTCTGAAAGACAATATCTCGTGGCATTTTCCGTTCCCCGCTGCGAACACGACGCCGTGGCAGCTTGAAGGGACGATCCTGGCTTTGCAGAACTCCGGGCATGCACCGATAACCTGCGTTCAGAACAAGACTGTTGTCACGGACGCGTTTAAGGGGGAAGACTTGAATCACTTCCTCCCCGTATTTGGGAAGTATCACATTCCCGTGCTCTACAATTTCCGGGGCGGGGACATGACCTGGGTGCAGTACCGGCCGAAACAAAAGATGCACGTCCTGGACTCGATTTTTCCCGACGGTATTCACATTCCGGATTACTTCTTCGGAAAGAACATCGTCCACCTGCCAACCGTCAAGTGCCACATCTACGCAGGGACGACGGGGGCGATGAAGAATGCATTCGGGGGACTGCTGAACTCGAAGCGACACTACACGCACAGTTGGATCCACGAAACGCTCGTCGACCTTCTGGCCATCCAGAAGGAAATCCATAGCGGCGTCTTTGCCATGATGGATGGGACGACTGCCGGCGACGGGCCGGGACCGCGGACCATGCGACCGAAAGTGAAGGACATTATTCTTGCAAGCGCCGATCAGGTTGCCGTCGACGCCATCGCGGCCAAGATGATGGGCTTCGATCCTCTGGGATTGAAATTCATCAACCTCGCGCACCATGATGGACTGGGGTGCGGTGATCCGAGAGAGATCACGGTTGTCGGCGCAGATATATCGAACGAATCGTGGGGGTTCACGGTGGGAAACAACGGGGCCAGCCTCTTTGGCAACCTCGCCTGGTTCGGGCCATTGCGCGGACTGCAAAACCTCTTTTTCCGGACGCCCATGGTCCATGCGTTCATTCTCGCTTCTGAGGTGTACCATGACTACTACCGGTGGCCGTTGCGCGACCGGAGGGTCTTTCACACCTGGTGCGAGACGACCTCCTGGGGCCGGCTGTTTCAGGAATACGGTTCAGGGGTGCCGCGCACCGTTTCCGCCGGAGTCTCCCGATGAACCCCACCGATCATCATGAGGATCGTCGATGAGCGCAAAGTCTCGCGGCGAGCTGATGCTCTTCCTCATCACGTTCATTTGGGGGAGCACGTTCGTTACGGGGAAACTGGTGCTGGCGCAGGTGAGCCCTCTGCAGATGATGGTAATTCGATTCGGCCTCTCTTCCATCGTGTTCCTTGGGATCGGCCGGGGGCGCATGTTCCCCATTGCGTGGCGGTCCGTGGCGAAAGCCGCATTTCTGGGCCTTCTGCTCTTCCTCGGGTTCATCGCCCAGACAATCGGTCTGCAGTGGACGACGGCTTCGAAGTCAGCCTTCATCACAGGGATGATGGTCGTGCTTGTGCCGATCCTGCAGGTCCTGGTTGAGCGGAAATCGCCGAAGATCGGCAACATTGTCGGCATCCTGATCGTGGCGGCGGGGCTCTGGAGCCTCACGTCACCGCGGGGCGGCACGTTCAACGCCGGCGATGCTCTCACTCTTCTTTGCGCCGTCTTTTTCACGGGATACATTGTCTACCTCGATATGATATCTCCCGAAATGACTGCGCTGCAACTCACCTTTGTGCACGTCGGCGTCGCCGGATTGCTCTCGTTGATTTCCCTGTTGCTCTTCGACTCCGTGAAGATCTCTCTCGACACGCGCGGCATCGGGCTCATCCTGTATCTGACCCTGTTCTCCACTGTTCTGACGACGCTCGTGCAAACACGTTTTCAGAAGGAGACCACTCCCACGCGTGCCGCGATCATCTTCACCATCGAACCGGTCGTGGCAGCCCTGCTCGCGTATGCCATCTTGCATGATGAGCTGGGTGTGGCCGGCGTCGCGGGAGGCGTGCTGATCGTCGTCGGGGTCCTTGTGTCAGAACTCTCGGATGGAATCCCCGGATTGAACAGGCCTGTGCTGCGACAGAGCGGTCTTCAGGAAGTCTCGTCATCGACGATCGACCATGAATAACGCCGCCGCGGAGATCATCGTGCGGGGGGAGGTGCAGGGTGTGGGCTTCCGATGGTTCGCCCATCGGAAGGCGATGGAATTGAGACTGGTCGGATTCGTCGAGAATCGCAGCGACGGGAGCGTCGAGGTGCATGCGGAGGGGGATCGCGGCGCGATAGAAGCGTTGATTGGTGCTCTCCATGTCGGCCCCCGCGCTGCGCGGGTCGAAAACGTTTCTGTGGCGTGGACGCCACCCAGCGGCAACTACACACAATTCCAAATCTCCCATGACTGATCCAACAGCAATGCGCGTCGGCTACGGCTATGATGTTCATCGTTTGACGAAGGGTCGGAAGCTGGTGCTGGGGGGAGTGGACATCCCGGCAGAGAAAGGCCTCGACGGGCATTCGGACGCCGATGTGCTCCTCCACGCGATCATGGATGCTCTTGCCGGGGCCGCGGCGCTCGGCGATATCGGGCAGCATTTTCCCAACACGGACGAGCGGTACCGGGGAATTTCGAGTATGCAGCTGCTCCGCCTGATTGCAGGTCTGCTCGAACGGGATCGATTCGCCGTCATCAACGTTGACTCGACGATCGTGCTTGAAGTGCCGAAGGTCGGCCCGCACATCGAGGCCATGAGGAAGAACATCGCGGAGGCGCTGGCCATTTCGCCGTCCTGCGTCTCGATCAAGGCGACGACCAGTGAAGGAATGGGATTTGTGGGCAGGGGGGAAGGAGCGGCGGCACACGCTGTCGCTCTCGTTCGTAAACGCGACTAACCGGAGAACGTCTCTTGCTCGAGACCCTGCTGCATTTCATGAAGTCGCTGGATCCCGCGCTCATCTACGGCGTCCTCTTTCTCATCGCGTATATCGAAAACATCTTCCCTCCGTCGCCGAGCGACATGGTGATCGTGTTCGGGGGCTCGATGATCGGCCTCGGGATCATCGGTCCGATCCCGGCTCTTGCCTGGTCGACGCTTGGAAGCACGCTCGGCTTCATGACCATGTACGGGGTCGGGGCGTGGTTCGACCGCTCCGTGGTCGTGAAGCGGCACCCGAAGTTTCTTCCCGAGGGTTCCGTCAAGAAGGTGGAGGAATGGTTCCGCAAACACGGCATGTGGATCATCGTGGTGAACAGGTTCCTTGCGGGGACAAGAGCCGTGGTCTCATTCTGCGCCGGGATGTCCAGAATGAACTTCCCCCAGACGACGGTGCTTTGCATGGTGAGCGCAGGTGTCTGGAATGCGATTCTTCTTGCCGGCGGCTATTTCCTCGGCCATCACTGGGAACGGATCGGCTTCTATCTCAATGCGTACAGTGAAATCGTCAGTGCGATCGTTATTGTTATCCTCGTTCTTGCGGTGACTCATTACATTCTGAACCAGCGCAGGCGAAAACAGCGGTCATGACCGAATGGCTCTATCAGATTGACCTGGCAGTGTTCGTGTTTATCAACACCACGCTTGCGAACCCCGTCGGTGATTTTCTCTGGCCCCTGATCACCGACTACGACAGGATTCTCATCGTACGCCTGGTCCTCGTCTCCGTCTGGCTGTGGCTGATCATCCGCGGTGGAGCCAGGGGCCGGACGGCAGCGATCATGTTGATTCCTGTGCTCTTCTTTGCCGATCAGCTGAGCAGTTCCCTGATCAAGCCGTGGGTGGATCGGCTGCGTCCCTGCTACATGGAGAACGGCGTCCGGGTTGTTCAGAACCTCCACCTTCTCGTTTCCTGCGGACCTGGCAAATCATTTCCTTCCTCGCATGCGGTGAACAATTTCGCCGTCGCCACGCTTTTCACCTTTTATTATCGGCGCCTCTGGCCTTATGTGTACGGATGGGCGGCGATCGTCGCCCTTTCGCGGGTCGCTGTCGGAGTACATTACCCCTCCGACATTCTGGGGGGCGCATGCATCGGGACGGTTGTTTCGCTCGCCACCATCCTGCTCTGGGAGAAAATCCTGGATCTCTTCAGGAAATCACGTCACACTCCTTCCCCGGGGGAGACCACGTGAGATTCCCGTTCACGAAGGAGACACTTCGTTACCGCAGCCCGGACCACCTGGCCGCCCGCAAACTCTTCCATGTCCGGGTTGGTCTTTGTGTCCTGTCCGGCGCACTTCTGGGCGCCGCTTTTCCGCCGAGCACGCTTGGCGTTCTTGCCTGCTTTGGCCTCGTCCCGCTCCTGATCGTCATTGCGGACATTCCTGCAACGGGTCTCGCGCTCCGCTACACGTACCTCGCAATGTTTGTCTTCCACGTTATCACGCTGAATTGGACCGGCGGTTATGTCGAGATGAAGGACCCCTACATGATGATTGCGGGGGCGGTCACCATGATCGTGCATCCTTTCTTCTACTGGCTTCCGATCGGATGTTATCTGTACGTCCGGAAGCGCCTGGGATCGATGACGGCGTTGCTGGCCCTGCCGTTTCTGTGGGTCGGCTATGAGTATTCTCACACGCTGAGCGAATGGTCGTTCCCGTGGCTGACGCTGGGCAACACGCAGAGCTTCGATCTCGCGCGTATTCAGATCGCCGAGTTCACCGGTGTTCTCGGCATTTCGTTCTGGATCGTCGTCCTGAATGTCGTCGCCTTCCTCGTCTACTCGGCTGCGGCACAGCGCAAAGAGTTCCCCCTTCGACTCGGGGTCCGTCCACTCCTCACCGTGTTCATCGTCCTCTTTCTGGCGCCCTTGGTGTTCGGTCTCGTCGTGTTGTCGACCGCCAGCGTCGATGGGGAGCATCCTGCCATGGACCGTGGAACGGTGACGGTCGGCCTCGTGCAACCGAACCTCGATCCGTGGGAACGATGGTCAGCGCATGGACGGGAGATCCTCGAGAAATGCTGGTCGCTGACGGACCGCCTTGTCCGGGAAACGCCTCGGCCGCAGATCGTTCTCTGGCCCGAAACCGTGATGCCGTACTTTCTCCTGACACCGTCGAATGCCTGGTTGCTCAACGAAACCCGGTCGCGGGCGGCGCAGGACAGCGTTGCCGTGCTCCTTGGGCTTCCTCAGATGGTCGAATACCCCGACGCTTCGCGAGCGCCGAAGAGCTCGCGCACCGATGCGGCAACGGGTGAACGCTACGACATCTTCAACGCCGCGGCCTTCATTCAACCGGGGCAGGATTCTGTCCCATGGTACGGGAAAATGAAAATGGTCCCGATCGCGGAGCGCGTGCCGTATGCAGAGTTCTTTTCCGGCCTCGATTTTCTCCGCTGGGGTGTTGGCATCGGCGGCTGGCAGATCGGGCCCGGACATGTCGTCTTCAAGGACGAAAGGTCGGGAGCCGCTTTCAGCACGGCGATCTGCTACGAATCGGTGTACCCGGCTTTCATCGCGGAGTCCGTACGGAAGGGAGCCGAGTTTCTCACCATCATCACCGTCGATAGCTGGTGGGATCATATGTCGGGTGCGTACCAGCACGAGCGCTTTGCGGTCTTCCGCGCGATCGAGAACAGGCGGTGGATCGCCCGGTGCGCGCTCGGTGGCATCTCCTGTTTCATCGATCCGTACGGGCGCGTGTACGATGCGACAGCGCTCATGACCACGGCCGCGTTGTCACGAACGATCGGACGAAGTGCAGAACTCACGGCGTACACCAGGCATGGAGAGCTTGTCGGGATCTGCTGTATCTGGGCGACAGGCCTGTTTCTGGCCCTCGCGGCCGGACGCGCATTCTATGAACGCACGAGGAGAAATCAATGGCAACAAGGATGATCGACCTGCGGAGCGACACGGTGACGAAGCCTTCGGCTGCCATGCGTGAGGCGATGGCAAGCGCAGAGGTGGGCGACGACGTGTTCGGGGAGGACCCGACGGTGAACAGGCTCCAGGAAGAAGTGGCGTCGATTCTCGGCAAAGAGGCTGCGTTGTTCGTTCCAAGCGGAACGATGGCCAATCAGCTTTGCATCAAGACGCACACGAGTCCGGGCGACGAGGTGGTGGCGGAACGCGGGGCGCACGTCTTCAATTATGAAACCGCAGGAGCGGCCTTCCTCTCTTCGGTGCAAATCCACATCATCGACGGTGAACGTGGAGTCCTGCGCGCCGACGATATCCGGCGATCCATCCGGCCGAATCTGTACTATATGCCGAGGACGCGGCTGATCTGCCTCGAGAACACGCACAATCGAGCGGGCGGCACGATCTATCCGCTCGATGTCATCGCGAAGGTCAGGGCGCTCGCGGAGGAGTTCGGCATCAGATTGCATTTGGACGGCGCCCGGCTGTGGAATGCATGTGCGGCGACCGGGACTTCTCCCGCAGACTACGCGAAGTATTTCGATTCCGTGTCGGTCTGCCTTTCGAAAGGACTCGGCGCGCCGGTCGGCTCGGTGATTGCCGGGACCCGGGCCTTCATCGACGACGCGCGGCACTTTCGGAAGATCTTCGGCGGCGGCATGCGACAGGCGGGCGTGCTCGCGGCAGCGGGTCTATTCGCGCTAAAGAACAATCGGGACCGATTGGTGGAGGATCATCGCAATGCCTCATGGCTGGCCGGGCAGCTGTCGACTGTTCCAGGTTTCTCGATCGATCTGGCGACAGTGCAAACAAATATCATCATCATCGATGTCGAAGCAACAGGTCGTCAGCCGGAAGCCATCCTCGCGGATTTGAAGAGCCGAGGCGTCTTGTTGAGCGC
>DATJPR010000109.1:0-26057 GCA_035506295.1 Bacteroidota bacterium
CTTATCCAGACCTGTCCGCACTGCTGCACGGATTGCGGCATTCATTCCTGGCGCATCGCCTCCACTCGTGAGTACTGCAATGCGTTTCATGTGTCTTCCTTATGTCGGTGTTCAATAAGAATACTGCGATGACAAGAACCATGAGATTGAATCACACCCGATATTTCATTCCCGGCCTCGACCGCGCAGGCAGCGCATGATGTCTTCGGTCACCGGCCTCAAGCAAGGCATTGGAACCACGATGAGCACCTCCATCCGCCTCGCCAAGTTGATCCCACATCCTCTGAAGAGCACTAGTCTAGTCAACTTGTGAGTCCTTGAAGGGGTGACGAAGGAGCAGATCAGCCGGTTTTTCGATTGAAGATCGTGGGGCGCCCGGAGAGCCGATATGATTAGGTCGCGCGCGAAAGATAGGGGGGCGATACGCCAAAATCAAACGTGGTGAAAATCGGCCGCAGAGTTGGCACCCAATGCAGAAATCCAGCAGCCCCATCGATCAGTCTCCTCAACCGTCACACTCGCCGCATCGCTTTCGGGCAATCCTGACAGCTGGCATTGTACTTCCGCTCTTCGTGCTCTCAGGGGGAGAATGTCAGGATTGATGCGCGTTGCTGTGAGTGCGATTGCGATGCCTATGTCAATAAATACCTGACACATCGTGCACAGGGAAACGTCGGTCCTGGAGGACCACAAAACTCAATGCATCGACCTTGTCGGGCACTCGCGCGCTCAGAGGACCTGCTCCACGATTCTGACGTTTCACCTGACGTCCCCGAGGGGCGTGATGAGACCTGGAGAAGGGATTGGGGGACCCAATCGAACTTGCCACCTCCAATCCCAATTCGCCACACGAAGATTCATGGCGATTTTTCGCCGAATGTTTCCGTCGAGAGAATGGGGAAAAACATGCTTCTTTGGCATCACTCGTGATCAGGACTATCATGTATATATTGAAAGCCATATCTTTAGAAAGACCGAACTACGCTGTGATCGTAACATTCCCCCCGAATGATCGGCATGTTGTTGCCGATCCTGAAGATAGGAATTCTGCTGGAGCTCACTTCGCATGCTACCTCCGACCGAGCCCTACCTTCCACTTTTCTCCCGGAAGTCGGATTCGTCAATGACATCTCCTGGTCTTCCCGGGATCTGCCGGGTTCTCACTTCGGCGTTAATGACCATTTTGCTCCTGTCCATGAGCACGGACGTCTCGTTCGGCCAGAGAAACAGGATCCGATTCGAAGTGGTGACCGGCGAAGGAGGCTCCTCGCAGAATTCTGTGCAGACCATCTGTCAAGACAGTCGCGGCTTTCTCTGGTTCGGCAGCTACCACGGTTTGGCCCGCTATGACGGTTACAGGTTTGTCGTCTTCGAGCATCGGGCCGGCGATACGAGCAGCCTGAGCCAGAATTCCGTCCGTGATATCATTGAAGATCGACGCGGCCAGCTGTGGGTCAGCACCGAAAACGGATTGAACAGGTTCAATCGCGAGACGGAAGCCTTCACCGCGTGGTACGCAGACGCCCGTGATTCCAACAGCCTCTCGAGCAACAGCACCAGGCAATTGCTTGAAGATAGCCGCGGGAACATTTGGATTGCGACGGACCACGGTCTCAATAGGTTGGACCTCGCGCGAAACACTTTTGTGAAATTCCTTCACAATCCCAACGACACTGCGTCGATCAGCAGCAACAACATTCAGGCGCTGTTCGAAGACCATGAGGGAAAATTGTGGGTGGGGACGGATGGCGGCCTGGACCAACTGGATCCGACGACCGGAAAGGCACGTCATTTCCGCCATAGGCCCGCCGACCCCCGGAGCCTGAGCGACAATCGTATTCTCTGCATTGAGGGGGACCACAAAGGAAATCTCTGGGTGGGAACCGAACACGGCGGTTTGAACCGACTGTCACCGGGAAGCGCGTCGTTCACACGCTATCTCTTCGATCCTTCCAGTCCCCGAACTTTCCGCAGCCAAACGGTGTCATCCATTCTCGAGGACCGCGCCGGTGACTTGTGGATCGGCACGTATGGCGGCGGGCTTGAGCGCTGCATCGGGGAGGGAACCACCTTCGTCGACTATCAAAACGATGTCAACGATCCCACCAGTATCAGCAGCGACATGATCTCGTGCTTGTTCCAGGATCGTTCCGGCATTCTCTACGTCGGCACGGACTTCGGCGGTGTCAACAAGATCGACATGAGGAAGAATCAATTCACCCTCTACCTCAACGATCCCAAAGCTCCGGGCGGTCTCACGACAGGCCACGTCAGCGCTTTTTGCGAAGATCCTGCCTCGCACGGCAAGTCGTTGTGGGTGGGGACGTGGGGGGGTGGACTAGGTCTCTTCGACCGGGTGAAGGAATCCTTCACGTGTGTCAGGGCCAATCCTTCGGACCCGACCACTTTGAGCGACGATGTCGTCAAGTCCATTTTTCAGGATCGTACCGGCGCGCTTTGGGTGGGCACGAGCCTGGGTGTGAACAAAAGAGATCCGCGCACAGGGAAATTCACCCGCTACGGGTTGGTGCAGAATAATCCGCAGACCGCGTGGCTCCGGTCGGTCTTCTTCATCTCTGAGGATCGCAACGGGAATGTGTGGCTTGGGACGGAGGGGGGCGGCCTTGGAAGGTACGACCGGAAGCGGGATGCATTTGAGCACTATGTGACGATCCCGGGTGATTCGACCAGCCTTAACGACAATTACCTCTGGTGCATGCACGAAGACGGATCGGGGACACTTTGGATCGGGACGAACAGCGGCGGCCTGAATTGCCTGGACTACAACACCGGTCGCTTCACACACTACAAGAATGACCCGGGCAATCCCAACAGCCTGGACGATAACAAGATCTTGTGTATGTGTGAAGACCACGAAGGGATACTGTGGCTGGGAACGGCGAGTGGCGGGCTCACAAGATTCGACCAGCAGCACCGAACCTTCCGGGCATATACCATGAAAGATGGACTCGCGTCGAATGCGGTCCATGGAATCCTCGAAGACCATGCCGGCTATCTCTGGCTCAGCGGTCTTGAGGGATTGTCGAGGTTTGATCCGAGGACAGGCGAGGTCGTGAACTACAGTCGCGAAGACGGTCTGCAAGGGAACGAGTTCCATGTGGGGGCCTGCCTGAAAAGCGTGACCGGAGAAATGTTCTTCGGAGGCCTCAACGGGTTCAATGTATTTGTGCCGGATAGTGTCAGGCGGAACACGTTCGAGCCGCCGGTGGTGATCACCGATTTCCAGCTGTACAATGCGTCGGTGGCGACGAACCAGTCAGTGAACGGTCGCGTGATCTTGCGGAATTCGATCACGGAGACGGGAGAGATAAGCCTTTCGTATCGGGACGAGGTATTGTCAATGGAGTTTGCGGCCCTGGATTTCGCCGCCCCCGCGAAGAACCACTACGCCTATATGATGGAGGGGATCGATAAGGATTGGAACTTTTCAGGGAATCGGCATTTCGTAACCTACACGAAGCTGCCGGCAGGGGATTACACCTTCCGGGTGAGGGGCTCGAACAACAACGGTGCGTGGAATGATGCGGGGGTGAGTCTGCGAATCCGCATAGCACCACCGTTCTGGGAAACGTGGTGGTTTCGAGTGCTGGGAGCGGTAATGCTGGGTGGCATCCTGGTCGGATGGTACCGTTGGTGGACAAATCGAATCGTGGCGCGGAACCGTGAGCTGGAACAGCACGTCAAGGAACGGACAGCCCAGCTGGAGGAGGCAAACAGCGAACTGGAAGCGTTCTCGTACTCCGTATCGCACGACCTCAGGACGCCGCTGCGAGCGATCGACGGGTATAGCAGGATCCTGATCGAGGACTATCGTGATATTCTCGGGCAGGAAGGGACACGCGTGTGCGACGTCGTCCGGTCCGAGACGCAGCGAATGGGACAGCTCATCGACGGCCTATTGAAATTATCCCGGCTGAGCCGCTCGGAAGTGCGGCGAACGGAATTGGATATGGGTTCTATGGTGCGGACGGTCTTCGATGAAATCACAACGACCGATGACCGAAAGAGGATCAGGTTCTCCGTGGAGCCTCTCCCGCCCTCGGCGGGAGACTCGATGCTCATCCACCAGGTTCTTGTGAACCTGCTCTCGAACGCAGTGAAGTTCACTTCGAAAACCGCTCAACCGGAAATCACTGTGTCGGCGAAGTCGGCGGAGAGGGAAACGGTGTATGCCATCACGGACAACGGGGCGGGATTTGATGCGCAGTATGCGGATAAGCTGTTCAAAGTGTTCCAACGGCTACACGGTTCGGCGGAGTTCGAAGGCACGGGGATCGGGCTGGCGATCGTGCAACGGGTGATCCACCGCCACGGCGGAAAGGTGTGGGCGGTTGGAGAGCCGGAAAAAGGAGCCACGTTCTACTTTACTCTCCCGAGGAAGGCGAAATAGGAATGGACCATCAACGAGCTCCCCACATTCTCCTCGTCGAAGATAGTCCCCATGACGCGGACCTCACGACCCGGGCGTTGAAAAGGAAGAATCTGGCGCACAATCTTGTTCATGTGTCCGACGGTCCTTCGGCGCTTGATTACGTGTTCGGGCGCGGGAAATATGCTTTGCCGAAAGTTATCAATCCTCCCCACATTATTCTCCTCGATATCAATCTGCCCAAGCTCAATGGGCTGGAGGTCCTGCGGGAGATCAAATCTCATCCGAAGACGAAGTCCATTCCGGTCGTGGTCATTACGTCATCCAAGGAGGATCGGGACGTCAGGCAGGCGTACGAGCATGGAGCCAACAGCTACATCGTCAAGCCGGTGGATTTTGAGTCGTTCCAACACGCCGTCGAGAGCATCGGTCTCTACTGGCTGCATCTGAATCAGACCGCCGTTCCGGCGTCGTGAACAATGTCACGGTAGCAAAGGACGGGAGAACAATGAACCCCAATGTCCGCATTCTCCTCGTTGAAGACGTCGATACGGACGCGGAGTTGACCGAGCGCGAGGTCCGTAAGTCTATCCCTGCCTATACCATGCGAAGGGTAGAGACGCGCGATTCATTCCTTGCCGCTCTCGCGAACGATCCCCCGGACATCATTATCTCAGACTATTTGTTGCCGACCTTCGACGGCATGACCGCGTTGAAGCTCGCTCGTGAGCACGCGCCTCTGACGCCGGTCATCATCGTGACCGGGGCGATCAACGAGGACACCGCCGTTGAGTGCATGAAATCCGGCGCGGTGGACTACGTCATTAAGGAACATTTGAAGCGGCTCGGCCCGGCCATTCTCTCGGGACTGGAGCAGAAGCAACAGCGCATCGCGCGGATGAAGGCCGAGGACGACCTCCGGAAAAGCGAAGAGCGTTATCGTCGGTTCTTTGACAACGATCTGAGCGCAGTGTATCTCTCGACCCCGGCCGGCGACCTGCTGGCCTGCAACCCTGCCATGGTCCGCATCATGGGGTATGGGAGTGCCGAAGAGTTGCTTCAGACGAGATCAGATCGCCTCTACCGCTCGATAGGAGAGCGGGACGTGTTCCTGGCCGAGCTCCGCACGAAGCGGATACTGCAGAACCGGGAAACGGAGCTTGTGCGCAAGGACGGCTCGGTGATTTCCGTCATAGAAAATGTCGTGGGAATATTTGAGGACGGTCGGCTTGTCGAATTCATGGGCTACATGTTCGACATCACGGAACGCAAGGCGGCGGAAGAAAAGCTCCGGACCTCCCTCCGGGAGAAGGAAGCCCTCCTCCGCGAGGTGCACCACAGGGTGAAGAACAACCTGCAGGTCATCTCGAGCCTGCTGCACATGCAATCCACGTATGCGGCGGACGACGCCACGCGGAGCGCACTGAAAGAGAGTGAGGACCGTGTCCGGGCGATGGGGCTGGTCCACGGGATTCTCTACCAGACGAACAACTTCGGCGCGATCGATTTCGGCGCCTATGTGCGGAGCATGCTGACCGTCCTCCTGCAGTCCTTCGGACGGCAAGAAATATCGACGAGCGTCGACAGCGGGAACATCGAACTTCCGATGGACATGGCGGTGCCCTGCGGTCTCATCTTGAACGAACTGGTGACGAATTCGCTCAAACACGCATTCCCCGACGATCGCAAGGGAACATTGGAAATTGTGCTGCGGCGCTGCGACGACAAGATGATAGAGCTCTCCGTCAGGGATGACGGCGTGGGATTTCCGGCGGAGAAGGATTTCCAGACTGCGCAGTCCATGGGCCTTCTGATCGTGCAGTCTCTGGCACAGCAACTCGGAGGGACCCTCTCGATGGAATCCGGCACCGGAACAAAATTCGTGGTGCGGTTTCCCCCGGAGTGATCCTGCCAAATCACGTTTGCCCACCTCCCGCAATGCGTGCTGCAAGTCGTCCGCGGCGCACCGGTCACTTCAAAAGTATGAGCTTACGAGTCCGGACGAAATTGCCTGCACGGAATCTGTAGAAGTACACTCCTGAGGAATGCCCGGTGCCGTCGAACAGTACTTCGTGATACCCTGCATCTTCCGGTCCTTGAACGAGGGTTGCCACCGAGCGGCCGAGAATATCATAGACGGTGAGAGTCACCGATGATTGAGCTGGCAGGGTGTAACGGATCGTGGTCGTCAGATTGAACGGGTTGGGAAAATTCGGGAGCAGCTCAATGTTGCTCGGGAGTGCGGGGGGAATCTTCTCGACGAAAAAGCTGCTGTCGATCTCGCCGGAGAGCAGCTTTGCATGCCAGGTCAAAGCGTCATTCGGGAATTGTGCCTTCAACAGTGCGAGATATTCCCCCGCGGATTGGCCGTCCCTGAAGCGAAATGCATTGAGACTCCATAGACCAAAAAGGGCATGCCTGACCGTTGCCGTGTCGTCGGCGAAACGGCGGGCCAGAGTCTCGAAATTGGCCGCTGCTTCATCGTATTTGCCGTCGCGGATCAGATAATAATTCTCCAGCTCCAATGTTGTTGCATACAATGGATCCTTGTTCGACAGATTCGGCCGTACGCCGGAGTTCAGGAAGCCTACGAAGCCATTTCGTCCTGCGCCGATGTAGCATTCCGCCAATTGGGTTAAGAGATACTGATACTGGGCAGGGTCTTTTTCCAGTGCACATCGCTGCGCATATCGAAGAATCGCCTCATCGTAGCTTCCCGCAAGCATGATTTGCAGCGACGCGAGAAGGTCGGCATCGAAGAAAGAGCTGGTGTCGCTTTCCGTGGTTCCCCGCGGAGGGCGGTTCAGCAATGTTGCGGCAGGAGGTTGATACCCGGTGACATCTTTTCCGATGCCGGCGTTCGGGTCGTCGGTGAGATACTCCGCGTGATCGACAGTTCCTCCTCCATAAATCCAGGCGGAGGGACTCCCGCCGCCCCAGTAGTTGCAACCCGCCTCAATGTGGCTCTGGTTCCCGGCTGCCACGTTCATGAACTGCTCTTCATACATGCTGTTCAAGCCGAAGCCGGCATGATTCCCCGCAATCATATTGCTTGAATAGTCCGCCCAAACGTTGACATTGTTCTTACGAATGACGTTGTGTCCCGGACCGCCGGAACCCCCAAGCAGGATGGCCGGGCTAAAGTAGTCACACTGAACCCCGCTCCAACGATTGGATTCGATGACGTTGTCCCGGATTTCTGGGGCACTTTGATTGTAGCAGTAAATGCCATTCATGCCGTTGCCGGAAATTGTGTTGCCGACAATCAGGCCGCTGCTGTTGTTCAGACAAATCCCGTCGCCGCCGTTTTTGGAAATCACGTTGCCGGAGATCGATTGCGGCCACGAGTCGGTAATGTACATGCCGTGGGCATAGTTGCTGAAGAAGGTATTGTTCTGGATGGGTGAAAGCGAAGCGCCCAGCCCCTCGAGGTAGAGACCGATCAGATTGTATTCGAAAGTGCAGTACTCGACGCTCAGAGCCGGGTCATGACTATTGCGATGGTCCGCGCACCCCGCATACACCCCGTGAGTGGCATTCCTGAAGGTGCAATATCGCAGCGATCCCCGGGACATCGGCTGGAAAAATATCCCTTCCCATCTCCCTGAACTTCCGAGCCTGTCAAACACGATTGACCCGATGGAATCGCCGTTGGCGACGCACGAGCCGTAAACCATCAGACTGCTGCCGGGAGCACCGCTCATCGCGCTTCCACGATCAAAATACAAAGTGCTTTCCTTCGATCCCGTGAGCGTTGCATTCTGGGTCAGAACGAATTGTGATCCGGACTCGAAGGTCACAGCCGTATTGCCGGAGATGACAAGCGGGGCTGATTGATTCCAGATCCGATACAGCCGGATCGATCCTGCTTCATGTGCCTGGAACGATGCCGCCCCTGAGTTGACATTGACCAGGCCCAAACCGCCTTGAGGGGCGAAATCCACGGAGAGCCCATTTCCCAGGACGATGGCATTGGTGTTTCTGTAGCCTTCAATGTACATGGCCCCCGAAGGAAGCGATCCGTCCGTCGGGAATTGATCAACATATCTGTAGAAGGAAGTGTATGCCGGAATCGGACCCTGGCTATATGTCGCGTGGAATGTCAGATTCGACCCTGTCGAGAAGTCATTCAATGCGATCCCTGTCGCGTAGTTGTTCATCGACCTGGAATTCGGGGCTGAAGAGTCGTTCAATTCCCCGTGCCCCGAGTAGAACAGATCCGACGGGCTGCCCGTATTGCCCTTGTACCCGCTCCCATAGCCTGCCACCTCAAGCGCCAGGCTGAAGTCGATGCCGGAATTCGTGTGGTCTTCCACCGTAAACACCGACCAGCAAGACCCGTACTTCGAATAGTGCCAGATCAAGCCTCCGCCGGCGAAGCTGTCATTATCAGGCCCGCCCACGAAGCGATTGAACTTTTCGCGCTTCCGGTACTCGATGAGGAAATATTCGCTGTGATTCCAATCGTCACTTCTGCCGGGATCCCCATAGACGGTGGCAATGGCAACCTGGGGCCTTTCGGAGGTGATCGGCGCAATCGCGTAGGCGCCGGAGGAGGTTACGCCGACGACATTCGACTCTCTCGTGAGCCAGTGCCTTTGCAGTTTGGCCAGAGGATTGATGTGCGGTGGGCAAAAGTAATACCTCCGGTCATTGAACCCTCCCCAATGCATGAGGTCGTAGGAACCTACAGCCATGTGCTCGAAACCGATCGTGTGGCCGAATTCGTGGGCGAGGACGGTGATCCCGTTCAAAACGCACGAGGGATGATCATTGGTGTTGTTCCACAACTTCTCAGAATCGAAGAACTCTGTCCCTCCCTGGTATGCCCACCCTCCAAGCAGGCCTCCCGCCGCGATGATGCCGATCTTCCCCTCAAAGGTCGAACGGTCGAACTCAAGGTACTCGGGATCGCTTTCATCGAGCGCGTGCCGCTGATCCAGTGCCGCATAGACGTCTCTTCGGAATGTGGTATCTCCGACAACGTAGCGCGACTTCCTCGATGGGACGGTTATCCATCGAATGAAGTGTCTCCCGTTGGCAGTATCCACCTTGTTCACGATCCCGGTGTGGTACATGTCTGTGCCGCCGGATCGGGTCTGAGCCGGCTGAATTTGGAAATTCCCGCAGCTCACTTCATCCCAGTAGTCACGGACACTCCCGTAAACGGTCAGATCGTAGATCTGGCCCGACCACGAGAGTCCCGACTGAATCGGTGTGTATCCATTGTGAGTCGAGTAATCAGGGTGCACACCAGGCCCTACGTACGTGTTCGCGGAAAAAAACATGTTCCAATAGTCTTCGTAGACATACTTGCGTACCATTTTCCTGCCGCCCATCCGCGGGTCCGCATACCCCATCGAGCCTACCGCGTCTATGTTCGCCACCAGGGCCGTGTCAGCATCCTGGATCGGCGCACTTCCGTCGGGGAGCCGCCCATCGACAAAGTCGACATACACCAATACGACGGGTTGGACCACGTTCACCATCGGCGCTGCCGGGGCAGAGGGCCCGATTGCTTGGCAGCGCTCCGGGATTTGCGATGTGCAGAGTGCGGGAAGAAGTGAAACGGAAACAACTGACAAGATGATCTTTTTCGTGAGTGTCGCCTGTTCGTTCTGCAACGATGGGGACCAATAACAGAGATGCAAGTTCCCTTCGGTCGGGGGGGCATCTTGCGAAGAGGACAAAGAGAACCCGCTATTCTCGGAACGTCGCAGGGTCGATGGAATATTCCGCCATCTTTCGGTAGATCGTTTTTCGATCGAGGTTCATGAGTTTTGCGATCTGGATGATGTTCCCCTTGTGGACCCGAAGCATTCTGAGGAGGTAGGTCTCCTCTGCATGTCGGGTAATCGTCGAGAGGTACTCCTTGAAACCGACAGTACTGCCCACATCGCCTTCGGTCGGAGGAGCGGCCTGCTGGCTCGCGGCCGCAAGGGTTGGGATTTCGACCGATGTGATCGTATCTCCAGCCGTCTTAATGATGGCTCGCTTGATCAGGTTTTCCAACTCCCTGATGTTTCCCCTCCATTGATAGTTCATCATGGCAGGGTACACCTCCGGGGAAATCGCCTTCACCCGGTTCTGGGAGAGAGCAGCGTGCTTCTTCAGGAAATGTTCGACGAGCCCCGGCAAGTCATCGAGCCGCTCCCTGAGCGGCGGCATGAGAATAGGAAAAACGTTGAGCCTGTAGTAGAAGTCTTCACGAAACTGCCCGGCAGCCATCATTCCTTCAAGGTTCCGATTTGTCGCCGTGATGACTCTGATGTCGACTTTGATCGTCTCTCCACCCCCGACGCGCTGGATCTCGTTCTCCTGAAGGACACGAAGGAGCTTAGTTTGCACATTGAGTGGTACGTCTCCGATTTCATCGAGGAAGATTGTCCCGCCCTCCGCTGCCTCGAATTTCCCTATGTGTTGTTGATTTGCTCCGGTGAATGCTCCTTTTTCGTGACCGAACAGTTCGCTTTCAAGAAGTGTCTCTGCCAGGGCAGAGCAGTTGACGACGACGAAGGACTTGTCGCGCCGTGAGCTATTGTAATGAATCGCCTTGGCCACGAGTTCCTTGCCCGTCCCGGTTTCCCCCAGGATCAAGGCCGCGACGTCCGTCGCAGCTACCTGCTGCACGAGGCGAAACACTTCTTTCATCCGGCTGTTCCGGCTGACGATGTTGCCGAAGGTGTAGATCTCGCGCACCTCTTCGCGCAAATTGATGAGTTCCCGCTCTTTGTCCTGCTCTTCAAGAGCCCGCTGGACCTTGATCAGAAGCTCGTCATTATCACTTGGCTTGGTCACGTAATCATAAGCACCGCGTCGCATCGCCTCCACTGCGGTGGATACCGATGCAAATCCGGTCACCATGATGATGGGGAGATTGGGCTGGCTCGAATGGATGTTCGTAACGAGCTCGATACCGTTAATCCCCGGCATGACGAGGTCCGATATCACAAGATCGTACTTGTTCTCTGAGAGCAATCGAAGAGCCTCTTCGCCGCTTGCTGCATTGCCTGTAACGTAGCCTTTGTCCTCCAGCATGGCGGTGGTGCCGACCCGGAATGCCAGGTCATCATCGACGATCAGGATTTTCCTTTTGTGCTGTTGTGTCATTGGCCGGTCTCGTACGGGAGAAGAACGGTGAACGTTGAGCCCTTCCCGACAGTGCTTTCAACCTCGATGGAGCCCTGGTGCTGACTGACGATTCCATAGCTTACGGAGAGCCCGAGGCCGACGCCGCTTACTTTTCCCTTCGTGGTGAAGAAGGCGTCGAAGATGCGGTTGATATTCTCTTGCGGGATCCCGATCCCGGTGTCTCTGACCCGGATCCCGATGGTCCCGTTGTGGGCCGAGGCGGAGACGTCGAGCTCCCCGCCGTCGGGCATCGCGTCCCGGGCATTGGCAACAAGGTTCAAAAAGACCTGCTTGAGTTTGTCCTTCGATCCGCGGATCATCGGCAAGCCGTCATCGATTTTCAAAGAAATGCGGATGTCCTTGCCTGCCAGTTCATTACGTGTAACGGCGAGCACCTCGTCCAGGACGCTGTGAAGGTCGATGAGCGTCGTCTGGTCTTCGAAGAGAGATCCCCGGTAGAGATTGAGCATTTGGGCCGTGAGTCTCGAGAGTCGCTCGACTTCATCGTATGCCACAACGATGAGGTCGCGTCCTTTGATCTCGGACGGGACACGTCCCAGGGCCGTCTTCAGGCAGCTTTGAATGTTATGGATGGGGTTGTTGATTTCGTGGGCGAGTTGCGCGGTCATTTTTCCCGTCGCGGCCAGGCGTTCGCTCCGAAGGAGGTTCTGTTGAGCTGTCTGGAGCTGGCGCAGGGTCTCATCAAGAGCAGTGTTGCGTTCGACCAGATTCTGGTTGAGCATCCCGAGCTCGGAAATCTTGTCTTTCAGGGAGGCGCTCATTTCCTTAAAACGCTGCGCAAGGACATTGATTTCATCCTTGCCTTTGACGTGGATGGGGTAATCATAGTTGCCTTTGCTGATCTCCGTGGTCCCGGTGACAAGCTGCCGGATTGGACGGGTGATGCTCCGCGAAATCACGAGACCGATGACCGTCGTGATCGTAAGGAAGGCGAGGGAGACCAGTCCGAATGTGCCCAGGATCGACGCCATCGCCTTGCGCACTTCGCGGCTGAGTGATTTGATCATCAGGTACTGCACATTGGTCGAATCGCCGGCAGACGCCCGGTGCAGATAGTACGCGGTGCCGAGGTAGGTCTCGTCCTTCGTCGCGAACTTGATCGCCGTTGCCACCGTATCACCTCCCGCGTCCCGTGCATGTAGCTCGAGGGACATGATGGCGGGGAGCAGGGTGGCGGCCTCTGTGGAATCCAAGGTCGTGAGGACGGTGGTTTGATTGCTGATCAACAGGACGTCGGTGTTCGTCGCCCGCTTGAGCGAGGCGATGTCGTTTCGCGTGAATTCAAATCCAATGGTCAATGTCCCGACAAGATCCGTTTCGACGACGATCGGGACCGAGACGATTCTGTAGAGGGAACCGCGGATGGGCCAGATATCCGTGCTGGCGACGAAGTGACGCGCGTTGGCGATGGTTCTTGCGGACGAGACATCCCACCGTTCGCTGTACCCCCGAAGGAGTTGGACGAGCGGTCGGCCTTCGCGGTCGGTCAGGACCATCAATTGACTGAGGGTGGCCTGGTTGAGTTCCTGCAAGAGCTCATACGCGGTTTTCGCGTCCCCGAGCTCCACGACCGCCCGGAGGCGGGGGGACTCCGCAATGACAAGGCAGGCGCGGATGAGCTGGGCGGACTGCAGCTTCTCGTGCACCGAGACCGAGGAGAAACCGGTCCGGAGCTCGTCCGTGAAGGACTCCTCCATCTTGCTGCGCGTCCAGTAGTTGATCACGAAAAAAGTGATGATCAACAGGCCCAGGACTACTCCCCAGATAGAGAGGAGTATTTTGATTCGGAGTGACATCCTCTTTAAAAGGCTACCACGAGTTGAAGAACCGTGAGGTTGTCTTTGGGCATGCTGCCTCCATGGGTCCTGGTTTCTCGACGGACAACCTTCAGGAGGACATCTTTGTAGAGGAAGTAACCCAATCCACCTTCCCACTCGGTGACATCATAATCCCATGGCTGTTCCGTCCCACCGAGCAACGCATCGCCGAAATGCAACCCTGAGAGGCGGAGAGCGCAGTAGAGGCGCGGCATCAGCGTGTATTTGCCCTCGACGGAGAAGCCCAGCACCTTGAAATCCTCGTCGCGCGTTTCCAACGGAACCTGATAGATGCTGGAAATTCCCTCCGCGTGCAGCTCTCCGTGTCCTCTGCTGAAATCGATGTCGACCTCCGCCGCGCGTTGGTTGTACGTATTCACATCAAGAGGCCGTGCAAGGGGGGACGACGGCTCTTCAAGGTACGGGCCCCAGGTGTACGCAGCTCCAACCGTCAGGCCGGTAAACGGTGTGACTGCAAGACGGAGCAGTTTCCCGAAATCGCTGTTCGTGTTTCCTCCGCCGTACGACGTCTCGCTGATGGTCCCACTGGTGACCGCAACGGAATAATCCACGATGCCGCAGGAGCCGAACACCATCATGCCGATATCGTACAGGCCGCCATCCAACAGACGCATGCCGGTCCCGGCGCCCTGTCCAGCAAGGATTTCCAACTCATGAGGAACATGGGAAGGAAGCGCGGTCCGATATTCGTAGATCACGGGGAGCCCGAAAAGGGGGTTTTGTCGAGGGTAGAGGCGCCCCTCGAGGTTCCCGAAAGGAAGATCGAATTTCCCGGCAACAACGTTCAGGTTGAGCGGAGTGACGTTCGCGAGGCGGATGGCGATGTAGTCGACGTAGACGTAACCGTTGTCCTCGACCCTTGCGTTCACCAGACCGGCTACGTTGTCATTCACGTAGCCATCGGCAAAGAAATCAGACTCCAGTCCGAACGACGGCCGTCCGCTGGAAACAGCCCTTGGCGACGTCGTGGCAGCGCTCTTGTAGAACTGCACAGCCGCCTGACCGCTCACGATAACCTGTGAAGCCGCAAGGGTTGGGACAAAGAGCAAAGTGGCCGCGAGACTGGTTTTGTTCATCCCGGCGACTAGTAAATGAAGTCAACTTGGACGGTGGAGTCCGCCGGGACTTCTACGCTGCGATGCTCCGCCGCGTCCCGGTCGTACCAAAGAACGATCCTGTACCTTCCCGGGGGAACATCGCGGATGACGTAGTCACCGTTGTTGTCCGGCACGGCGAAGTAGGGATGCCGCAGAACGAGGATCGTTGCCGACATATTTGAATGGATGTCGCAGTATACCCGCACGACTCCCGGTCTGTCGAACGTGACCGACCGCGAGTCATCCTTGGGATACCGCCCAAGGTCGAAGTCCTTCGCTTCAGAATATGAAAACACGTTGTGAAAGAGATTGTCGCGGTTAGGGAAGTCCACGGTCGTTCCTACAAGAACAGGCAGCACCTGAGGATGGAACTGGAGATTCTTTTGGTCGAGAGCGGGGTTCCGGGAAGGAATCGGATACTTTTGTTGATCGAGGTCGTTCCCTTCAAGATAGACCACAGCGCGTTCGGAGAGCGTGTACTTGGTCGCCTCGGGAGGTACAACAAGGAACGAAGATTCGTCCATCCCATGCCCCACGTACCGGCCCAGCATGTTGGCATGCATGCGATCATCCATGGCCTCTCTCGCCGAGGAAATTGTGACCCTTCCACGGATCTCTCCCGTAGAGGGCTTCGCATGTTCGTCCGCTGAAGAGTCAACAGGCGCCTGGCTATGCTGACCAAACAGCAACAAAACGAACACGAGGTGGGGGAGTGATATCATCACGTCGCCGGCAAGGTTATTGGGGACTGCTGCATGAATTAACGAATTTGCCACTTAGATTCAACGCTGTCCCAACGACCGGAGATCCCAATCTATGAACCCTTAACCTCCCTCCATCATTTGCACAGCCATGTGCCCTGGTCATCGACGGTAACGGATGGCACCCGGTCTTCCAGAGATTCTGTGGCTGATGCGCCACAAATCAACCCTGGCGCCACATCTCGTGGGGCTTTCATGCGACTATCAGCGTTTCCCCGGCCGGAGGAATGGTCATAATTGGCAGAAAGGGGGCGCTTGTACCCCCGCGAGATGTGGCACGTGCCATGCATGGAGACGTGCTCAACCACACAACTCCATCACCAACATTGAGGTAGAACATGCGCACCATCCTCCACGCTGCGGGAATGATCCTCGTCGTATTCCTCGGCCTCATCGTCGCGAGCTGCAAGAGCGACTCCTCGAACACCTATGGGTCTCCTACAGCGCCGTCCACTGCTCCGGCCAACACAGCTTCCAACACTGTCGAAATGTCGGGCATGTCGTTCATCCCGGCGCAAATCACCGTCAAGGTCGGGACGACGGTAACCTGGACAAACAATGACAGCTTCGCTCATACAGCTACCAGCGACTCCTCGGGGGGCTGGGACACCGGCAATATTGCGGGAGGGAAATCCGCTGCGCACACGTTCAACACGGCAGGCACTTTTCCGTACCGCTGCACTTACCACGCGGCCATGGGGATGGTCGGCACCGTGATCGTCCAGTGAGTGGCTGGAGCTGCGTCGCTGCTGTCGTTCGAGGGCTCGGGGAACCGAGCCCTAATCTCTCAGCAATATTGAAACGGGATAATTAATTCAGTACGTTAGCATCAGACAACCGGACCTGGGATGGGACGTGGGAGGAGTTCGGTCCCAACATACCACGTCTCCAGGCCTCGGAGCCCATTCGTCATCGTGGTGTGATGGATGGGCTCTTCGCTTTCAACCCCCACAAATGAAGACTCACCATGCGTACTCTGGTCTTTGTGTCAATCGCCCTGATTTTTTGCATGATCCCCGCCTTCAGCCAGACCGACTCCTCAAGCTCTGAAGGGTCAGCCTCGTTTGACCTCATGCTTGGTCATACCGGCTTGAGTTTCGGCAATGGCCAGCGCATGAACGGCCTCCGGTTCGCCTGGCGGGACGGCGATTTCGAGCTTGTCAATGGAATCAATGTCTCGATCTGGAATCCGTACGACAATCCACGAGGAGAGGTCAACGGAGTTTCGGTTGGCGTGGTCGGGTCCGGTGCGGGGCGCTTTCATGGCCTGACGTTTGGTGTTGGCGGTGCCGTTGCATCGCAGTCGATGGACGGAGTGAATATCGGTGGACTTGGACTCGTGTCGCAAGGAACCATCACCGGTATCAGCATCGCCGGACTTGGAGTCGTTTCCCAGGGAAGAACATCCGGATTCACTTTTGCCGGGCTTGGGGTGGTTTCTCAGGGGCCGATGGTCGGGTTCAACACGGCAGGCCTCGGCGTGATTTCGCAGGGCGACATGACAGGGATCAACATTGCTGGGCTCGGTACGGTCTCCCAAGGGAGCATCACCGGATTCAATTTCGCCGGACTCGGTCTCGTGGCGCAGAAGAGTATCGCCGGGTTCGGGTTCGCCGGCCTCGGTCTGGTATCGCAGGGATCACTGCGCGGCGTGAACGTCGGCGGCCTGGGAGTGGTGGCGCAGGGCGAAGTACAGGGGGTGAGCATCGCGGGATTGGGCCTCGTCGGACAAGCTGGTATCAGCGGTCTCAATATTTCGGGCGCAGGGATTGTCTCGAAGGGAGGGATCATCGGTATCTCGACGACAATCGGAATGGTGAAGTCAAGCGTGGCTATCAAAGGCATAACCTTCGGTGGATACAAGTTGGAATCGCCAATGATCACCGGGATCAACCTCGCAATCTGCTGGACGGAATCCCATGAACTTGCAGGACTCACTTGTGCGGCCTACAACCGTACCGACGATCTTCAGAAGGGGATTGTGATTGGCGTGTTCAACAGCACAGAAGACCTTCACGGGATACAGCTTGGCGTGCTGAACTACGTGGCGGAGAACCCAGCGGGGTTGAAGTATCTGCCGATATTTAACACCCGGTTCTAGCCGGGGTGAGGGGGCAGGGGCTGGGGACCAGGGGGTAAACTTGCGTGAGCGGTTCGTATGCGACTCGACACTCATCTCATTGACACGCTGCCCAGGCTGCGGCTGGCAACACTGCCCACACCGCTCGAGGATGCCCCTCGGCTTGCCAAACATCTGGGCATCTCCCGTTTGTTGATTAAGCGCGATGACCTGACAGGGCTTGCCTTCGGAGGGAACAAAGCCCGGAAGCTCGAGTATGAGCTTCCGCAAGCTGTCGCATCACACTGTGATGCCTTGGTTACCGTCGGTGGGGTTCAGTCGAATCATGCCCGCATGGTTGCTGCCGCCGGTCGAAAACTCGGCATCGAAGCCAAGCTCGTACTTGGCGGCCCGAAACTCGACTACGTACAGGGAAATCTCCTCCTGGACACTCTCTTCGGAGCAGAAATTCGCTACCTGGTCGATGATGACGACAATGATCATCTCGCGGCGGCGATGCATGAGTGGACTCGGGAGCTGAAAGCCTCGGGGAGATCGCCCTACGAGCTTCCCATCGGAGGGAGCACCGGCCTCGGCGCGCTTGGCTATGTGCAAGCAATGCGAGAGCTGGTTGACCAATTCGGACAGGAACCCGTGCATATTGTGGTTGCGGTGGGCTCCTGCGGCACGCTGGCCGGGGTTCGACTTGGCGCATCGCTGTTCATGCCCAACGCACGAGTGATCGGCATCAGCGTATCCCGGACATCACTGCAAATCGCCGGCGAGACGAATCGACTGGTGGCCGAGGCCGCAACGATTCTCCGTCTGCCAGAATTCTGCGAGGAGCAGGTGGAGTCCTTCGATTGCTACTATGAAGAGTATGGGGCATTCACGGATTCGGCCAGAGATGCCATTCTCACCTCCGCGCGCCTCGAAGGGATTCTTCTGGACCCCGTGTATACCGGGAAGGCCATGGCAGGATTGTTCGATCTCGTTTCAAAAGGGATTCTTCGCAAAGACATCCCTACGATCTTTCTCCACACCGGCGGGCTCCCGATCCTGTTTGCGTATGCAAAGCAATTCGAGAGCGGCGCGTTCATTCGGTATCTCTGACTTCACTCAACATAACGGCACCGAGATGACAGTGCGCGCAAAGTGTTTTCCAGCAATCGGCATCGTTCTGTTCGCAGCCGTTGCATTCTCCCAGCAGCTGCCCTCTCCCACTCGTATTGACTCACTGATCGGCGCGCTCCGGGATACCAACGCTCTCTGTCGGGAACACGCCGCGGCAGCTCTGGGCATGGTCGGCCCCGCTGCAGCCAATGCCGTTGAGGCGCTTCTCCCCCTCCTTTCGGATATCGACCCATACGTCGTCGGAGCTTCGACGGATGCCCTTGCTCGGATCGGCAGCCCGGCTCTCCCGGGCATCTCCAGGTTACTGTCGGATATCCATGCAACAGGACGGCTTGCAGCGGTCAACGCACTCGGGAAGATGGGGCCGGAAGCAGCTTCGCTCACTCCGGCGCTCCAGAAAGCTCTCATGGATTCGAATGCGGATATCCGTTGGAGTGCGGCGCGGGCTCTCGGCACGATTGGTCCGCAGGCCGGCGACTGCGTCCCGCAGCTCCTTCGGTGTCTCTGCGATTCGGATCAGGATGTGCGTGCCGGTGCTTCATATGCACTTGAGCGAATTGATCCCAGTGCAGTACGGCGAGCTTCCTCACTGACGGCTGTGACTTCCTTCCTCGACTCTCTTCTTCCCCGAATCATGAAGGAGGAGAATGTCCCCGGTTGTTCCTTGGTGTTGATTCAACATCGTGAGATTGTCTGGACGAAATGCCTCGGCGTGGCGGACAAGCGATCCGGTGCTCCAGTGACGGATTCCACAATGTTCGAAGCCTGCTCGCTCAGCAAGCCTGTATTCGCAGCGCTCGTCATGCATCTTGTTGAAGAACATGCCTTGTGCCTCGACCGACCGTTGTCAGATTTCGTGAAGCTCTCGGCGCTTTCGGGCGAACCCGAAAGCGAGCGCATTACCGCGCGCATGGTGCTGTCGCATACCACAGGTCTCCCAAACTGGCGACGCGAAGGAGACGAGCTGGATGCACCGTTGCCGATTCTCTTCGCGCCCGGGACCCAATTCAGCTATTCCGGAGAGGGATTCGCATACCTCCAGAAGGTGACGGAAAAGTTGACCGGCGAACCGCTCGAGGAAATTGCGCGACAGGAATTGTTCCGCCGTCTTGGTCTCCGGCATGCGAGTTACCAATGGACGAAGGAGCTTGATCCGTTGATTGCAGCAGGTCACGATGGAGCCGGCAACTTCAAAATGAAGACCCGGTATCTGCATCCCAATGCCGCGTACACCCTGTACATCTCGGCGTTGGACTACGCGCGGTTCCTTTGTGCACTGCTGTCGCCATCGGAGGTGGGCTCGCCGTTTTTGCATCGGGCGTCGATTGATTCCATGCTCGCGCACCGTGTGCGCGTCATTGTCCGCGAACCGATTCAACGGCCGGGAAAATCCCGTGGCAAAGAAGTGTATTGGACGCTCGGGTGGGGAATCAATACGTCGGCAGAAGGAGATGTCATTTATCACACCGGATCCAACCAGTCCGGATTCCGGTGCTATTGCCAGTTTAAGCCCGGCGAGGGATCCGGCATCGTGATCATGACCAATGGCGAAGGCGGAACAAATGTGTGGGAGCGCATCATCAGCCGGATAGGGGACTTCTAGCACGTGTTTCAACGATGAATTCTTCGCGGGCAACCAACCGTTTTTCTGAAATTCGGCGTACATTGAATTTGCATTACATCCTCACGTCCCAAATCCCGACAACTCCGATGAAACCTCGCAGGTCAACTGCCTTCCGAGTGGCCGCACTTGTCGTGGCAGTGCTCTCCGCTGCTCATTTCCCATCGTCACTCCAGACCGGAAACAAGAAGGGGCCATCTGCCGCGCAAGCCGCACATCGCGCGTCGCCGGCTGTCGATTCCGCTGCGCTGGGACGTCTCCTCGATTCTCTCATTGTCCCGGGACTCGAGAAGCATCACATCCCCGGAATGGTCGTCACGATCGTGCACGATAGCGACATCGTCCTGGCAAAAGGGTACGGCTACGCCGACGTCGAGCGGCGAATTCCGTTTGATCCGGATAGCACCGTCATTCGCATAGCCTCGGTCTCAAAGCTCTTCACGGCGACGGCAGTGATGCAACTTGTCGATCGAAGAATGCTCGACATGCATCAGGACATAAACTCCTATCTTACCCGTTTCAAAATCGAGACGTGGCCCGGCATGCCGATTACCCTTCAGCACCTTCTGACACATACGGCCGGATTTGATGAGCGGGACATCGGCAAGTCTGCCTGGACACAGGACCACCAGGTCCCACTGGGGGATTATCTCGCGACGCGGCTTCCCGCCAGGATCTGTCCCCCCGGCGAAGTCTACACGTATTCGAACTTCTCGAATGCACTAGCAGGTTTTGTGGTGGAGGAAGTTGCGCGTGAGGACTATGCCACGTATGTCCGCCGCAACATTCTTGAGCCGCTCGGCATGGGGAGAAGCGACTATCGGTTGCGCCCGGATCTGCAGCGGCTCCTTGCGCAATGCTACTCGCACGCCGGAGCGGGCTTTGATCATCATCCGTTTGACTTCATCAATGACTATCCTGGCGGGCAGATGCTGTCCACCGGGAGGGACATGGCGAAGTTCATGATCGCCCACCTTCAGCTCGGACGGTATGCAGGGCAGAGGATCCTGAGCGAGGAAAGCGCGATAGCAATGCACTCGGTGCAGTTCACGCATCACAGGGAATTGGAACATGCCGTCGGATACAGTTTTGGCATCGTCCCGGCAAGGTCGCAATCGGTACTGATGCATGACGGAGGCTACACCGGAGTCGGCAGCAGACTTTGCCTCTGTCCCGAAAGCCGGGTCGGCTTCTTCATCGCCTGCAACATCATGGATGGTTCGCTGCTCGATGAGGTGAGTCGCAGCCTTCTGGATTTGTTCATCCCGGAGGCGCCCCCGGATAGCACAAGATACCCTTTGACCCCGCTCCCGAACTTTGACCGAAACGTAGCTGAGTTTGCGGGTACCTATCGATATTCCCGGTATGCGCACAGTTGCGTGGAGAAGGCGGGTATCCTTCTCGGCATGGCCGGCCCGGAGATGACAATCGGGCGGAACGAGGAGGGGATGATCCTGATGAATACGTTCTCCGGCAAGCCGCGGCGGATGGTCCAGATTCAGCCCTGCGTCTTCCAGTCGATCGACGACAAGTATATGTGCGCGTTCCGCCGTGATGGGTCCGGAAAGATCACGCACCTGTTCACCAACGGGACCTCAGCTTTTGAAAAGATCGCCTGGTATGAAGCGACGCCGTTCCAGCGCGTCCTTGTCAGTGTTTGTTTGCTCTATTTTGTCGTTGTGTCGATCGTGTTACCGATCGCCCGGCGAATCAGGAAGACGCCACGGTCTCCCGGACTACGCCTTGATCCTGTTCGTTGGTTTTCGCAGAAGACAGCTTCCACGTTCCTCTTGTATGTTCTCGGGTCGGGAATAGTGATGGGGTTCGTGATCCCGCGCGAGGAGCTTGCGGTAGGATTTGCTCATGGGATCCACTGGACGGTATATGTCGTCCAAACAATTGCCGTGGCAGGAGTCGTCTGTGTTGTCGGACTGCTGGGGGTGTTGTTCTGGCGGTTTGTCTCGAGCCTTGAGGCGAGACCGGAAAAACGAGTCAGGTCCGGGGGGCTGGGTCTTATGACCGCCGTCGTCGGTGTGGCGTTTGTCTGGTTCCTCTGGAATTGGAACCTTTTGGGATATCAGTTTTAAGTCGACGCCGAAAGAGAAGAGTGACATGGGCAAGTCAATCCTCGATCGCCTCGCTGAGAATGAACGCCTGTTCGAACGGATGAAGATTCTTGTGATCGGAGACGTCGCGCTTGACAGGACCTTTCGGTGTTCCATGGCCGAAGCAGGCACACATGCCACGCACGGGGGAGAGACGATCTATGATATCCTTGATGGAGGGGATGACTATGGCACCGTCGGAGCGTCGAACAACTCTCTGGTGTTCAGCAGGTCGTTGTCGGTTCGCACAGCACTAGTCACAGCAGTGGGTTCGGATCCGGAAGGGGACCGTGTGGAGCAGGTACTCCGAGAGTCTGGGGAGCACGTCCTGCTGTTGCGTCTTGACGGCATCCGGACGGTGACGCGACTCAGGTATCTCATCTGGAATCCACGTTCGAAGCGCCACGAATTCCTGTTCCGGTTCGACAAAGACCCGGATATTTCGCTTTCATATCGAAGGGCTGAAGAGCGCATTCGAGAAGACGATTTCCTGGACCGATTCGAGAGTGAAGCGACGGCTTCCGATGTGATATTCTTTAATGATACCGACAAGGGTTTCCTTTCGCGTGGTGTGCTGACGTCGCTCCACGAGCGCATCGAACGCGCGGCTGCAGCCCGATCGTCGAAGGGATTGAAACGGCCACTCATCATGGTCGATCCCAAGGTGGAATGGGAAAAATACAAGGGGTTCCATATTGACATCCTGAAGCCGAACCATGTTGAGGCATGCAAGGCGCTAGGATTGCCACCGCTCGATGCGGGCGATGCATCGAATCTCAGGATGCTTGCGGAGAAGTTCGAATCTCGATACGGGGAAGTGTTCGGTCACCTCGTCGTCACGCTAGGTCCCCTCGGGGCGGTGGTGCTCAATCGTGGTGGAGTAACCGCCGGTTTGACTTTGCATCCGGCTGTTCCACCGAGAGAGTCACCTTCCGGAGTGGCCACACACTGTGGCGACATGTTCGCCACTGCCCTGGGTTTGTCTTTCTCGTTGACCGATGATCTTCCCGCGGCGATCGACTTCGCCAATTATGTGGGATCTCTTCAATTCTCAAAGAACACGGGGGAGAAGATATCCCGGTCAGACCTCACCGCCTCTTCGAACGTAGCACATTGTCGTGCGCACTATCAGGAGCCGAAGATCATTTCCGCTTTGAAGACCGGGTGATGTGGTTTGTGATGCATGAGTACGGCCTCTCCGCACGTAAGCCAGGGAACCCCCGATATCCATCCCTTGTTCAAGCTTCATCCCTCCCATTGATTCCTCGCATGGTCGTGTCAGAATCGAACGACTGTCTTCACTGAAGTGGATCCGCTCCATTCATTGAGCGATAGAGGTGGTGCCATGAGAACCCCGCGCGTCTCTTTACAATACACTATGGTCCTTCTTCTTGCCGGATTTTTGCCGGCAGTTGCGTTTGCCCAGGCGCCGCCGACAGATTTCCACTTCTCGGCGACCAGTGGAGGAAATGCGCCCTGGAGCGAGATGGTGCGGATTACTATTGACAGCGCAGGGCAGGCCAGCTATGTGCGGTCAAAGTCCGGGGGACCTCCCACGATCCTTGCGAAGAGCACATTCACGGTCGGGGCGACCGGGCTACAGCAGCTTTGGCAGACAATTCAGGACAGTGGTTTCTTCTCCCTGGCTGCCACATATAGTGACACCACCATCAACGATGGAATGTTCGCGCGGATGATCGTGACTGCCAACGGGATGACACATCAGGTCAAGATCGTAAATATCGCGCAGCCAACTATTCAGGGAATCATTCAAACCTTGAATGCCGTCGTCCCGGATAGTCTCCAGCTCCCCTTTTCTCCTCCCAACCAATTCAACCTTGTGCCTCAGGATCCCTGCTCTTCCACAATTGGATCGGTGGCCGACCCGAGGGTCAATGCGTTGGTGCAACGTTCCCGGGATCCGAAGACCCGGGAGTTTCCCGGCCCGTACCCGCGCTCGATGAATCGTCTGGCGCAGGTTGACCCGGCGCATCCCGGGACGGTTGTCGCCTATAACGTATCTCTGCAGTACGCGATCGCGCATGGGTGGGCGAATCTCACAAGCAAGGGAAATTTCTTCGGCGATGCCGTCTCGGTGACCATCAACAATAAGAATCACCCTCCCCCGTCGGACACGATTACGGTCACCCTGTTCCTTGAGTTCTGGGGTCCTCTTGCCACAGCATCCACGATCGATGATATCTGTCGCGATATCGCTTCAAAATGGAGCGGACTTACGACAAGCGGGGGACAGACGGTGCAGATCGGGTTTGTTACTCGCAGTGATCCCTACGCCACGTCGCCTCCGAACACGCCGGGATTCAACGAAATCGAACTTGTCCCAAACGGTTCTCACAGAAGCGATGGGGAAGCCAAGCTGAATTCCGGGACGGGATCGGGGACATGGGAGGTGGGACTTGACCCGGGAGCATATGGTCATGAAGCGGGTCATCTGATGGGGCTCCCGGACCGGTACACAGACTTCGACAAGCAGCCGGACGGAAGTTGGGCGAGCTCCAAGACGGGTCAATCGTTTCCGAATGATGACGCGTTCGCGAACTACGTGCAAACCAAAAACCCCGGTCTCAGTCTTGGCGATATCAAGGATTTTCTGAAGAACAACAATCTTGTCAGTGTCCCGAAGGACGGTAGTGAAAATGATCTCATGGCCGATGTGACGAAAAAGCCGATCCAATCGGACATTGATCGCATCGCGGCGCATCCAGGGTTGCTGGTGTTTGTTCCATCTGGGACTCCGCTGATCAACAGGGCGAACTACAATCAGGACCTCGTTGTAACGCACGGCGACAACGTCTTCGTAGGTCCCGGGGCAACACGTACGCTGAACGGAATCTACGCGGCATGCGTCGACCATTATCTGGGATCACCTTCGATCGGGGATGTCTTCGATGTCGCTCCGCCTTTGAGCGAGTGGAACGGCATCCGTGCGGCAGGATACCTTGCGAGGCTTCTCGCGTACACGGATAGCACAGGACTATTCTGCGATTACGCATTAGGCACGCAGGAAGCCATATGGAGAATTAGTGACAATGCGACGCCTACCGGAGTGCCTGAGATTGATACACTCTTCTCGGCCGCCGGAATCAACATCGCAGGTCAGATTTTGGATTTTCCGCGTCTCGATAGAAATGGCTCCACGGACAGCGCGTCCCATCCTTTTATTCCGAACCAGCTCTACGTGGCGAACATCTCGCCCGCATTTTCTTCGGGGCAGATCGGGGTTGCGGGCGCGTTCAGTGCGCACGTGTCCCACCCCACTGACTCGCCGCCGCCCGTCGGTCTCACATGGACCGCGGCAGGACCCCATGGCAGCCCGGCGTCGATTTCCGGAGCAGATTCATCCGCTTCTTTCAGCCCGAACAGAAGTGGAGTCTTTCAGATCGGTTTAGCCATGGTCTTTAATGATTCGCTTCATGGGCAGCAATCGGTCACTTCTGGTCGGAATGCGTACGTGATTGTTCCTGATGCGTTTACAGAAACGTTCGATCATGCAGGTCTCACAGACAAATATCCCTGGAGAAGTTCTGGCGATGCTCCATGGACGATCACGACCTCTTACGCTGAAACGGGCCCCTCTTCCGCCCAGCCGGGACCCGTGGCAAACGGTAACACGTCAACTCTGGGGATCGATGTCTTGATGCCCGAGAATGACACCATCAGCTTTTCCCTCCGTAGTCTGGCCTCGTTCTTTTCTGATGAACTCATATTTTCCATCGACAGTGTGCAAGTGGATTTTTTTGCGGAAGCAAGCGATTGGACGCACTGGTCCGAACCCGTTCCGGCGGGAAAGCATCGGCTCACGTGGACGTACCAGAACTTCTCCTCTACATCGATGAATAATGTCTGGATCGACAATATCTTCTTCCCCGGAAACGTCGT
>DATJPR010000110.1:0-9574 GCA_035506295.1 Bacteroidota bacterium
CTTCAGATCCCGGCTGATCATTCCCTTCAGTTTATATGCGTCTGCCTGACCGAGCCGATCGCTGCATTTTTCGAAGAGCTCAACGGCCTGGGCGCAGAGTTTCAAGGCGAGCGCAAGATCCTGACGCCGGTAGCAGGCGTCAGCTTTGCCGAAGACGGCTGTCGCCATGACGGGAACCAGGTTTTGTTTGCTCGCGAGGAAATAGGCCAGGTTGAACTCTTTGATCGCCTCCGTGTTTCGTTCCCGGTGCAGGTGGGTCATGCCGATATTGTGGTGGATCTGTGCGAGACGACGCACGTCGCCAAGCTGTTCGAAGTACGAGATCGCGCGTCGGTAGTGACTGAGGGCCTCGTCATACTGGCCGCGGATGTTCAGGAGGATCCCGAGATTCATCAGGACTGTGCCAGAAAGCTCCTTCTGTTCGGACGCCTCGAACACCGAGTACGCGCGCTGAAAGAACTTCCGTGCGAGAGCGAGGTTTCCCTGTTCGGCGTAGTTTGTGCCAAGGATATTGTCGACACGACCTACCCCGATCTTTTGTCTCATGGAAGCAAAGAGGGAACGGCTCTGCGCAAGGTCCGCGCGGGATTCCCTCCATCGTCCCAGGCAGGATTGTACTTCGCCTCTGCGCAACAGCGCTTCAGCGCAATCGACGTTCTCCCGACGGGCCTTCCCGGAACCCTCGTTGAGGGAGAGGACGAGGGAATATACCTCGATCGCCCGCTGCATCTCTCCCGTGGTCTTGAAGATATCGCCGATCTCCAGGAGCGCCGGGGGCACCTCTTCCCTCGGAAGGTTTCTTTGACAGAGAGTGATCAGCTGGTCAAGGAGCTCGTTGTCGGTAACGGTGAAATCCTGTTTTGCTTCCAGCCGCCCTCTACCGGGGCTCGCCATTGAGGCCTTTCCGAACGTGCTCACCTTCTCCATCTCCTTTAGCAGTTCTTGAGTATCCCTGTTTCCGCAGTGCCGCTGCACAACGTCGATAATCCGGGTTCTTGCCTGTAACGTTGCCATGATTCCGGCTTCTTTTCTGAAGGTGAACGGGCGCTATTCTAATTCATTCAACGTCCAAAACAATAGCGTGAGAAGTGAGGGATCTGGATGTCTTTCACGTCCAGCGTCCCCTTGCGGGTGTCGAATTTGAACTTGCTGTACTGCATCGCGCTGACCCAGCCGGTGCTATTGACGTACCACAGATCGATGTGATCGGTCGCGTTGAATGCCGACATATCGATGCCGGTCGCCTGCACCGTCAGGAGCAAGGGCGTGTTAAACACGAGGCCGCTCGGTCCGAATTCCGCTGAGATTTGGGGCGAGTTCTTGTCGACATTGATGGAGATCGTCTGAGGTGAAGAAACGGCGCCTGCCGGAATCGTCATTGTGAACGACACAGTGGACGTTTTCTTGTGGTTTGCGTCGTAGTTGCTCCACTTCACTCTGACTTTGCCACCCTTGGCCGGGGTGACACAAACCGAGCTTGAAAGCGTATCCGTTGTTGGCTGATTCGGGACGGGCCACACAACACGGGTCAAGCTTGAGACCTGAACATCCAGGCTTGGAGCCGGAGCCGACATTTGCGCAGTTGACCACTGTTCGTTCGTTGGTGCGACGGGTGAATCCTGGGTGCACCCGGAGATGAAAAACATACCTGCCAGCATCATGCCGAGCGATTTTGCTATCCTTGCACTATTCATTGATTCGTTCCCTCAGGAGAGACGTACTAATTGTTGGGGAGTTGAACTGATTCAAGGATTGCGATTTGTATGCCAGTGTGTAGAAAGGTTCGACGAGTGTCGAATGGGCGCCAAAAAAGCGGGACAAGGACTTCTCAGGAAGAGTGATGGGTGAAGGGAGTGGTATGTTTTGTGGTGCGCTCGCGCACACCATGTAACGGGGAGTTACATCGGAGGATCAATTCGTTACATCAGTCGCCGTCGTCGGCACCGTTGTGCAGAATGCGGTCCAGGCGGGGGCGTGAAATACCAAGAATGCGTGCGGCTGCGACCTTGTTTCCCTGTGTCTCTTCAAGGATCTTCAGAGCAAGGAGGTACTGTACGTTGCTGACCGTAGCGTTGCTGCGCGGAACCAGGAGCATCAGGGAACTCACGGTGTTGACAGACGCAGGCTTGCTCGATGGAGGCAGGGCGAGTCCATGATCCGTCCTGCGGTGTTTTCGGATTTCGAAATCATCCTCGGTGATCCAGTCACCCTCTTCGAGCAGCACTGCGCGCTCAATCGCGTGTTTGAGTTCTCTGACATTCCCCTCCCACTCTTTTTCCATGACCGCGTGCATTGCCCCCGGGGTAATCCCTTGAATATGCTTGCCGTATTCAGCGTTGAACTCGGGCAGAAACGCCTCGATGAGCAGAGGAATATCTTCGCGCCGCTCTCTGATCGGCGGGACTTCCAGCGGGAGAATCTTCAGGCGGTGGTAAAGGTCCTTCCTGAACTCGCCGGACCGCATCTTCGCTTCCAGGTCCGCGCTTGTGGCGGCGACGATCCTTGCCTTGACGGGGATGTCCCGCACGCCGCCGATCCTTCGCATCACCCTGTCCTCGATGACCTTGAGAAGTTTCGACTGCATAGCGGGGGAGATGTCGCCGATCTCGTCGAGGAAAATCGTTCCGTCGCCGGCCATTTCGAACAGGCCGATCTTCCGGTCTTTCGCGTCCGTGAAGGCGCCTTTTTCATACCCGAAGAGCTCGGATTCGAGAAGCGTTTCCGGTAGGGCGGAGCACGCGATGTCCACGAAGGGAGAGTGTTTTGTCCTGCTGTTGAAGTGAATCGCGCGCGCGAGCAGCTCCTTGCCGGTGCCGGTTTCCCCTGTGATCAGCACGGTCATGGTATTGCTTGCGATGACCTTGTGTGCGCGGTCGATTGTCTGCCGTAGCGAAGCCGCATTGCCGATGATGTGGGCGAAATCGTAGACCTTCCGTTGCAGCTCCACGAAGTCCGATCTTCGTTGTCTTGAAAGCCATTCATCCCTGATCTGGATGACGAAATCCGACAGTCGCCTCCTGTCGCGTGGGAGGCAGAAGAAGGCCGAGACTCCGGCTTTTACGAGCTCGACGGCAAGAACGTGGTCTTGTTTCCTGGCCAGAGCCATGACGGAGACTTCAGGGAAGCGGCCCGTGAATTCCTTCAGCAACGCTGAGGTCGAAGGGACGATGTCCCGCGTTACGTCCAGGAGGACGCCGCTTGGTGGATGGAAGAGCGCGCGGCCTGTAAGGAAATTTGCAGACGAAGCGAACTGGAGATGCAGATCTTCGGCGACGGGGAGGAATCGTCTGACCTCCTGCATCATATCGCGGCCGCCGCAAAGGAGAAGCGTAAAGGCCGGGGTCTTGCCGTTTCTATGTTGTCCGTCGCGTTTCATCTTCTCCATTGTGCAGAAGCCGCTCGATGTTCGCGAGAACTTGTCCCCGCTCCTCCGCTGCCAGGTACAAGGACCGCAACTCTTCCGACGGGAGTGAGGAGGCAAAATGAGAGAGCACCTTCCTGGTGAGCACGAGATTCTGATGCGCGCGCTCTTTCTGTCCACGCTCGAAGTATTCTCTCGCCAGAGCATACGTCAACTTCCAGGTGACCTCGCAGATCGGCTCCTTTTCGACAATCTCCATCGCTGACTTGAAGTGCATCAGCGGTCTCTCCGTCGTGGAGCCGGGCGCTTCACGCTCAGCGATACCCAGCATGTACTTCGCCTCCGCCATCAACAGACGGCTGGATTCATTCTCCGGCGCTTCAAGGACGTGCCTCCATTGAACGATCGCCCTTGTCAAATCTCCCGCACGTTTCAGGCAATCGGCAATTGCCAGGAGCGAACGTTGAGCTTTCCGGTACTCTCTGGAGGAGACAAACAACCGGTGCGCTTCCTGAAGCTGATCGAGAGCTGAGGTGAAGTCGCGCTTTGTCGCGTTCAGCATCGCGGTCCAGTATTTCAGCATTGCCTTGAACGGTTCAACCCCATCGGCCTCGATATACCGCTCGACGTCATGCACCAGTCGTTCCACTTCGGCAAGGTCGCCGAAGATCATCCGGAGTTCCGCCAATTGGAGATCCGTTTCGACGATCCCGCGGACGTCAACCATGATTTCATACAATGCCAATGCTTCCGTCCAGGTGGAGAAGGCGCCTCCGTAGTCTCCGTCGGCCAGCATCACTTCGCCGAGGTTTGTCAGAGTATACGTGAGCTCGCTTTTCATCCCCAGCCGCTGGAATGTCTCGCGGGATTGCCGGTAGCTTGCCCGGGCCTCGGCATAGCGGCCGAGGTTGAAGTACGCGATGCCGAGGTTGTTTTGGATCTTCGCCTGCTGGCTCAGCGTTCCGCTTTCGACGGCGTATTGGAGCGCTCTTCGCCATTGCGTGATGGCCGCTTCCGAATCTCCCCGGGCGTTGAGCGCGTTTCCAACGTTGGTGATCGCGCTCACGACGTGGGCCTCGTCCGCGAGCGATTCGTAGACGCCGAGAGCGAAGCGGAAGTGCCTGGCTGCGTCGTCGTATCGCCCCTGGAGAAACGTCGCGATGCCGAGATCTGTGAGAATCGCCCCTTTGAGCTCGTCATGGTCAAGCTCTTCCGCGACTTCCAGTTGAGCAAGGCATGTTTCTTCTGCATTCCTGAAGCCGCCAAGGGCGATCTCGATATTGACCAGCTCCTGCGTAAGCTCGGCGCGTTCGTTCTCGTCCGTCGCCTCTGCCAGCAGCTGGCTGAATCCCTCCTTGGCCTCCTCGAAATCCCCGAGTCGTGATCGCCCTGCGCTGATGGTTCGAACGATTGACCGGCGGAGCTTGTCGGCAGGAGGGATGTTCGGCAACAGGGACATCCCGAGTTCGACTGCATCCTTTGTATTCCCGACCCGGAGCAGGGCCTCCGCTCTTCTGCACTGGAGCGCGAGAACGCGCTCGGGATTGCCAGCCGATTGAGCGGCTTCCATCGCTTTCTTGTACAGCGCAAGGGCATGTTGATGACCCTGGAGTGCCAGGACTCGCGCTGCGGCGCTCTCAAGCGATTCGGAGGCTTTTTCCGGTTCGCCCGTCCTGGCGAAGTGATATGCCATCTCTTGAAGCTCCGCAATGGAGGGCTCCAGGGAGGAAGATGACATCTCCGTCGCGATCATGCGGTGGAGGCCTTCGCGATCGACGCTGAGCGAGTTGTACACGCTTTGCTTCAGTCTGGCGACCCGGACTGCGACGCGAGAGTCGACGGAGCTTACGGTTATGAGGCCGGCCGCCTCCATGCTTCGAAGGGCCGACCGGAGGCTGGCGCGGTGAAACGGAAGATGGGTCTCGAGGACCGCGATGGGGACGGGGCTTTCGAAACAACACAGGAACGAGAAGATGATCTTCTTTTCCGTCGAGAGCCGCTTGTATCGATTGAGCAGCAGCTGGTCGGCGTCTCGGGGGATGACCCGTTCAATAACATCGAGGGCAGTTTCGACGCCGGCGCCCAGTTGCTTTGTGTCCAGCGAATCCTGCAGAGCGCGGAGAGCTTCCAGAATCACTAATGGCATGCCGCCGAGGATCTCATGCAGTCGTTGTCCGAGCGCGCCGATAATCTCGTCCTCGCCCAGGATCGATTGTGCGAGACAAACCACCTCGTCCGTTGTCAGGTCCTTCAGCGGGATTTTCTCAACTGTGGGATTGCCCCCCGTCCAGACGGACTCGTCCGACGCCGTCCCAATGATCACCGTTCTTCCGACAGGCATTTCTCGGATGACGGTTTGCAGTACCTGGGCAGAATTCTCGTCCATCCTGTCCGCATCATCCACAAAGAGCAGAAGAGGGAGGAGAGAGGCGCACTCGACGACATATCTCGCGAGGACTTCGACGGTCGCCTCTCTGTCCCGAGTGCGGAAAGCCGGATCGGAGTCTGCGGCGGCATCCGGCTCGGCGAGAAGCATCCGGACCAACTTGTTGCCTTCAGGGAGGGAGACGCCTCGGAAGGCGGCGAACGATGATGCTTCTGCGTTCAAGGTCGCAAGTAAGGGTCTCAAGCTCGAATAGGGCACGCCTCCGCCCGACGCTGCGGTTTCGAACACTCTCAGGGCACCGACCCGGGCAATGCGCATTGCTTCATAGAGCAGTCGTGTTTTGCCCATCCCCTCGGGACCATGGATCAGAACCGCCGTCGGATGGGCGACGGGATCTGACGCTCCCGGTCCATGCACGGCGGCATGGATGCGTTGAAGCTCAGACTCTCTCCCGACAAAAGGAACCGTGCCGGTCTGGTTGTCACCGTCTTCGAGCATCGAAAGGGCTGCGAGTGCGGAAGCGGGTCGATCCGCGGGTTCCTTGTTCAACAGCGATGCCACGGTGGCGCGCACGTCAAGCATTGCCGACCAGAGGGTACTCGAGAACGTCGGCTCTGTGGTGAGGATCTCTTTGACAAGAGTGACAGAATCGTCGGCTTCGAACGGGCAATGTCCTTCCACCAGATGGAAGATCGTCGCACCGACAGAATACAGGTCGACCCGGTGATCGAATCCCTCGCCGCGCAAAACTTCAGGTGCGCTATAATCCAGGGTACCGCGCGCGGGCGTCGTTGTTGTCGGAGAATTCTCCCTGCGGCTTATCCCAAAATCGGCAAGCTTCAAGAACGGGATCGCGCTCGCGCCGACGTCAGCCATCAGAAGGTTTTGCGGCTTGATGTCGGCGTGGACAATCCCGTGCGCGTGGACGAAGGCAAGCACAGAAAGGCACTGACCGAACAATGTTCGCAGAGCCTTCACTTTGGTTTGTGCAGGGGGGAGAGAGTCGGCCCAGGTGAGGGCGTCCGATCCCCTCACAAATTCCATAAGGAGGAACGGGTGGCCCACAAGAGAGCGGTCTGGCGCCTGCCTGATGATGTCGAAATCGTACAGGGTGACCAGGTGAGGATGGTGAAGCGAAAGCAGTGTGGAGACTTCGGCAAGGAACTGGTCCGGTTCCGCTGACGACACCGGCGCCTGTTTTGTCAGGACCTTGAGCGCACGTGGCGCGTTCTGCTGGAGAGTATCCTCGACAAGGAACACCTTCGCGGAGCCGCCGGCGCCGAGTTCATGAGTGATCCTGTATCGATGATTGATCATAGCGGTTTCTACCATCACCGTGTTCTCGCGCACTTCCGGCCTCGGCCAGATCGTGCGCCGCGACCAGGACGCATGCGAGCAAAGCGCCCGGGAACACTCCGACCCACCATCCCCCGCGAAGCGTTCCCATCGCTTCACCCATCATGTTTCCCCAGCTCGCCGTCGGCGGTTGAATGCCCAACCCCAGAAATCCCAATGCGGCTTCAGCCAGCACCACGTTCGCGAACTGCAGAATGCCCATGCTTGCCAGCACGGGCGCCAGGTTCGGGAGCATGTGCCGGAGCACGATGCGCCACCTGGAAACGCCGAGCAGCCGGGAGGCAAGAATGAATTCCCGCTCTCGGAGCGCCACCACTTCTCCCCGAATCACCCGGGCGGCAGTCATCCAGCCGGTACAAGCGAGGACGACGATCAGTGTCGTCACCGACTGCCCGAGGAAGGCCATAAGTCCGATAGCCAGGAAGAGCCCCGGGATTGCGAGCGCGAGATCGGTGAGCCTCATGAGGACGAAGTCGATGAGGCGCGAACCTGTCCCCGCTGCAAACCCGATCAGCGACCCGATCAGCACCGAGAGCAAAGTCGCGGTGACACCGATGCCCAGGGACACCCTGGCACCGGCTATGATGCGGCTTAGCAGATCGCGTCCATTGTCGTCCGTCCCCAACACGAAGACGAAGCCACCAACGGGCTTTAATTTCGAGACACCTTCACTTGACGGAGCTTGATCAGGGGCGGACGCAGTACTTCGACGCGACAGCAGCCATTGCGTCGCCTCGAAACAAACCCCTTTTGCCCCTTCCTGAGCCGATACATGACCTGGCTCTGGGGATTCAAATTGCATTCCCCGTGCCAATGGCGGGAGAAGTCGGCTTGTTGCCAGATTTCCCTGGCTATTTGGGGGAACCGGGGCCAGAAATGGAGCACACAGGGAGACGAACACCATGAACGCCAGAAAAGCGGCAGCAAGATTCCAGCGAGATTTGGCCGGAGGAGGGCTCAGTTCTCGTGGCGAAGTTCGAGCAAGCCGCAGGACAACTTTTCCCAATAGAAATGCAAGCAAAAGCCACCATACAACAGCCGCAATCCAGAATTCGACGAGACGACCGGCTTCGAGGTCGGCAGATGTGAGGGCGTACGCAAGCGAAAGAGTGCTTTTCCAGACCAATTCCCAGCGCAGTACCGTCGTGACCACGAGGATTGACAAGAAGAAGAGAAGCCAGCCTGTGGGAATTCTTCGGCTCATGAGAGTCGAATCCTCGGATCGATGATTGCGTGCACAATATCAGCCACGAGGTTGCCGGCGACCACTACAACGCCTCCGAGAATCGTGCAACCAAGGATCAGAGGATAGTCTCTGGCAAATACGGAAACCACGATGAGGCGTCCCATGCCGGGCCAGGCGAAGAGAGTTTCCGTCACAAGAACGCCTGTCAGGAGTGCGCCAATCTCCATTCCTACTATCGAGATCATCGGGCCGAGTGAATTCAGGAGGACATAGCGGCGGAAGACGATCCGAGGTTTCAAACCCATCGCGTCTGCGGCGAGGACGAATTCCTGATTGCGCGTTTCTTCGATTTTTGAGGAGAGATATCGCGCGAGGCCCGCCGCTCCCGGGATCGCCAGGGTGAGGACGGGAAGAGCGAGATGGTTGAGCAGATCGCCGATGGAGTCAGGTGTCCACCCCGGCGAGGAGCCCGGAGACATGGTACCCGAAGAAGGGAAGAGACCGAGGGCGAACGAGAAAATTGTCACCAACAGTAATCCCACCCAAAACGTCGGCAAGGAATAGACGACGAGCGTGCCGCGCGAAATCCATCGGTCGATGCCCGACCCCGGCCGTCGCTTTGCGATGCTGACAAGAGCGAACGCGAGAAGGATTTCTGCAACAAGAGCAGGGATGCCGAGAAGGAGAGTCCGGGGGAAGACCTGAGAGAGAATCGCAGCGACGGGCATATTGAACGCGAAAGAATCACCGAGGTTCCCTTTGAGGAGCTGACCGAGCCAGAGAGCGTATTGGGCGTGCAACGGTCGATCCAACCCGAACTGTATCCGGAGTTGTTCCGCCGCAGCCGGTGAAGCGGTCGGAGAGAGATAGAGCGTTGCCGGGTCTCCGGGGAGCAGACGGGCGAGGAAAAAGACAAGCGTCACCAGACCCAACAACAACGGGATCAGGTGGAGAACCCTGCGCAAGGCATATCTGAGGAGCGGGCTAGTGTTCGACTGTGGCAACGTCGTCCGCCTCCAGATGCCACTCCCATGCTTCCTGGGTAGTACCCAGGATACCGATGTGTGTTCCCTCGACGCGGGTATTCACTCCCGTGATCTCATCAATCCAGTAGAGCATCGTACAGGGTTGTTGATCATTGATTATGCATTGGAATTCCTTCCAGAGCGGCGCGCCGTCGACATCATTTTCGACCAGCTTGCTCGCCGCAAGAATCGCATCGACACGCGCACTTCTGAAACCGGTCACGTTGAACGGATACTTCTCCAGATCTGAGCCCCAGAGA
>DATJPR010000111.1:0-27089 GCA_035506295.1 Bacteroidota bacterium
AAGAATGTTCCACTGACGTTCAAGTGCGGCGAGACGATCGTAGACCGGTTTCGGTTCTCCCTTGAACGATCGAAGAAGTCCGCCGTTGTCGAGATACGCATCCGTATCCACGAAGTCGTGCCACACGCATCCCGTGATGAACGGCTTGCTGTAGGCCAGCGTGTACATGGCCTCCGTCCAATCGGCCTGTAGCTCCTCGTCCCACGGCCGATGCCAGGGATAGGGTTCCCTGGGAAAGCGGACCTTCCCGCTCATGACCGAGTCGTTCGAGGGGCCGCTGGACACGCCGATTTCCGAGATGTGCAAGAGCTTGTGAAACTGCTCGAACCGCTCGACATAGACGATGCAGTCCTGAAGATCGCGATAGGGGAAGTACATCTGCTGTCCGATCAACGTGAAATCGACGCCCGCTTCGATCAGCTCCTTGGTGAACTGCCACGGCGTCCGCTGCCGGTAACGGGCCGGCTGTCCGGACCACTGCTTCAACTGGACGTACTCCGCGTACGGACAACAATGATTGACGATCCGATGGACAGACGGCGCGGCGTCCTTCGCGACATCGCACATCAGCCGGGTGAGCTCGATGATCTGTTCCGGATCGAGCTGGACTTCGTTCGCCCAGTCATGAAACTCATTAATGAGCTCCCAACCGAACATTCCTTCACCGTAGTGCTTCACGAGTTCACGCGTGTGGTTCTCGACGTATTTCTTCAGCGCATCGTAGTCCATGCGGCGGAGGAAGTCAGGAGTGACCCATGTATGAAACCAGGTAACGCACCGGCCCGCGACAGTGATGCCGTGATGCCGAAGGCGATCGAACATCAGGTCCCTGAGATCATACCTGGTGTCCCCGAGCGAAGGCTCGAAGTCGCCCATGGCGCTGGGATCTTTCCAGACGTATGTGATCGTGGCATAGTCAAACAGCTCTTTGAACCGAAGAAAGAACAGGTCCTCCTCCATCTGGATTGCTGCCCGGGCGTTGCACCCCAGGTAAAAATCCCCGCGCCTCCCGCGACGTTGAATGTCCTGCCTGCCCTTGTCCAGTTCGAGCACTTCCGACCCGCATAGCGCATGCAAAAGAGAGTGGTCGGAGAGCGCTGCACAACGATCCGCGTCCCGGGCCGCCTTCCTTGCGTCGGCAAGATATTCTTCCGACAGCGCCGTCAGCGATCGCACCTCCCGGGACGGCGTGTAGCCCGTCGCTTCGAACGACCGCATCCTGGTCTTGTTGCGCGCAACGCGCGACGCGGCAAGCTCGAAATTCAAGTTGTACGAGACAGGCTTTCCTCCAGGAGGGAGATCGTACATTGCTCCCTCATTGTCTGCCGTGAGGAAGGTGAAGCCGAACCCTTCGACATTCCACCGGACGTTGATGCCGAACTTTCGCCTTCCCTCAAGGTCCGATATTCTCACGCCGTTGTGGTCGGCCGAGATGTTTGAATGAAACGCATCCCACCGTTCGTCCGACGCGTACGCCCACTCGAGAAGGTTCGGTCCCTGACCGCGCTGGGAAGAGACCGGGACAAAAACCGCTTCGCCAACCCCGGTGGACGGTGAGACGCGAGGGCGCGTCAGGATCGACGGGGCCGACATTAACGGCGCGCCGGCAACGGCGGTACCGATACCGAGGAGCGCGGAGTCCTTGAGAAACTTGCGTCTCGTGATGTGCATGTTTCAGAAATTCACATTCACATTTTGCATCGTGGCAAAGAAGCCGAGGAGGATCTGGATCGCCTACTCCCCGGACTCGAGGAACTTCTTATATCGTTCCCCGTATTCTTTCTTGTACTCCTGTACCGCCGAATCGTAGCTCAGCCCCACCGATTGTTCTTCCCTCCATCGCAACTGGATCACCTTGGCATTGAGGGGAACGACAATCTCACCATTACGCACTGGCAGACGCGATCCCTCTGCTGTAGCGGAAATGGGCGTTGCAAACCACGGGAGGTGCAGAACGAGCGAATCCGGAGGGCGGGAGAATTGTGCATCGAGCCGCACGACCGCGTCACTGTCATTGAACGTCATTTCCACATTCACTACGCCGAAATCGGTGGGGGCGCGTTTTACGGAAATCGTCCGCCCGGGCTTCACCCATGAGGGAGAGATCACCGAAAAGAGATGCAGGGAGCTTCCTTCTTCGCGCACCAGCATATTCCGGAGCAGGACCCGGAATTCCGCCGCGAACCAGCCGTGGGGGGAGAGATTCATCATGAAGTCGCGCGTGCCCCAGGGACGAATCGCAAACTCAAACCCTGTGTGCGTCGCACTGGTGTGCAGCAGAACCGAGTAGAATTCACTCAGAGCGCGTTCCTGGTCTCCGCGGATGATTTCCGTCTCCGTGTTGAACAGCGTGACGTAGTGATGCAGGAAACTCCCATCACCATACGTCATCAGACCCTCCCGGTACTTGCTGATCGCCCTGTTCAACGTCGCCGTCACCAGAGGATCATGAGGCGGCAGAATTTCCTCCGGATAGATCGATTGCAGGTTTCCCCAATCCTGTCCGCCGATCGTATCCAGGCCGGGGGCGATCGCCCCGTCGTTGCGGGAGGCGGCCGCCTTCAGACGGGAAAGGAAGGCGCCATGGAAGTCGTTGTACTCTCTCTCGAACGCTTTCTCATCATCGACCTTGTTGAGTCCCACCGCAAGGGCGATCGCGTTCTTCAGGCCGCCGAGCGCGATGAAATTGTGTCCTGTGATATGTCCGGAGATGTCTTCGTTGTCGCCGGGCGTTGTGACCGGGATGATGTGGTACGGGTCATCGGAGCGCGCCTTCTTGAGCCATTCCACTGCACGAACAACAGATGGGTACACCGAGGCAGCGAATTCCCGATCACCTGTCAGGCGAAAGTGCTCGCCGTAAGCCCAGAGCGTTTCCCCCCACCCGTCGTACTGCCCTCCCTGAGAGACGAAGTTGCCGTCCGGTTGCTGCCACCGGGAAAAGAACGCCAGACATTGGCGGGCAATGTCATGATATCCAGAGAGATCGTACATGCGGACGATGCATGACGCGTCCCGAAGCCAGAAGGCATGGTACTGAAAATCGTTCACCTTTTGAATGAACCATCCGTCCTCCTTGTTCCTTGCTATGAGATCGTAGACCAGACTGGCCTTGAATGTATTGACGACCTTCTCTTCGGGAACCTGGATATCGATTCCCCGTGAGAAGATATCTTCCCAGAATTCGACGGTCCGCGGAAGATAGTCGTCGAACCGGGCAGTCCGGAGACGGGAGAATTGCGGGTGATCCCGACGCATCGGTTCATACGGCATGATGAAATCGAGAGTCCTGCTCTCTCCCGGCGCGAGCAAAAGGCGGTATTGGACGATCCCGACAGGTGTGGTCGGCGAGACATACAGCTTCGAGGGACTACTGTCCTGCTTCTCATTGTACCCCGTCTTCAAGGTCATCATGCGGTCCGGCGGAGGTGTGGATGGAAACCGGTAGACCACCGCGCTGTCCCTGAGCACCATGTCGGCGTCAAAGGCGTACACCCAGTCCCTGCTGAACGATGTGCCCGCTTGTTCGAATTGTCCGAGAATCTTCGCAGATGCCGGACGGCCGAATCGGTTGTCAGCCACCCCCCACGTCGTGTTCGATTCGCCCTCGTATCGTACCCCGGCACTCCACCAGGCGGCCCGTTTTGCGCTGCCCGGATTGGCGACAGTGACCCGGATAAAATTCACGAGCGGGCTTCCGGGATCTCCGTCGAGAGTGGCAGCAAACGCGCGGACTTCATAGCGCACGCCATCCCGATCGAAGGTGTATTGAACAACCGGGAGATCGCCGTGCATCAGTGTCTTGACCCGCTGGTCTATGGCAACAGGCGGGTTTCCCGTAAAGAACATCAGCTCTCCCCATCCTGTATAGAAGAACCCCTCCGGAGAAACGAGCGTCGCCTGCCTCCCATCCATGACGCCGATGACATCCGTCGGCTTGCTGAAATAGCAGAAGGGTTCGTCCGGCCTGTCGATATCAGGGGAGATCATCTGTGCTGCCGCACTCTGCGTCAGGACGAAAAGCAAGATCGATGAAGTCAGAAAACGAAGCATGGTCGTCATGAGTCGATCTCTTATTCGGGAAGGGTCCAGTCCGCAAGCGTCACCTTCATCGAGCAGGCACCAACGCGATTTGCACCGATGCTGAGTTCCCACCGTATGTCCCCCGTCCACGGTTGATGTGATGCGGCATGGAGAAACGTCGACACCGGCAGCGTGGACTCCGGGGGAACGCGATACGTTCCTTCTCCTGTCGAGGCCGTCCATTCTTCAGGCAGGATTGCGTGCAGGGATGCCGTGACCGTGTCGGCCGTGTTGTTGGTGATTGCGAGAGGCATGAACATGTAGTTACCTGCTGCGACCGTCACCTCGGGCATCACGATGTTCTGCAATCGCTCCAGGTCATGGGCACGTCGGAAATCCCTGTAGAAGGAAAACACGCCGCCGAAGTCCAGGGACACTCCTTTCCCCGACGCCGGGTGATATCCCACCGGCGCGCGATAGGCGATTTCCCCGGGCGTGATCCCGACAAACAGTCCGGCATCGGGCGCAGCATCAACGAGGGACTTTCCAAAAATCAACTTCACATCCTTCAGCATCGCGATCACGGCGGAGAAGTCGCCCGATTGCAGTGCCTTGATCGCGGGTTCGGAAACATCGGCTTGTGTTTTGTGAGGAGCCATCAACTGTGCGGCGAGTCGGGCGTACGAGACGCCGCGGGAAGGAGAGATCGCCTTCAGGTCGATCGTGACCCCCACCGCCTTGATCGGATGTGCAGCGTCCGAAAAGAAATAGAGCTTCTTGGGTTGCCAGGGGCGAAGACCCTCGTTGGCGTTGTTGATGTCGGTCCGTTCACGGGGATACGCCACCTGGGCAGGAAACGCCGTAGGGTCTCCGGCCATGTCGAAGGCTTCCGTGGTGATGACGCCGGAGGCCTGGTGATCGCCATGGTTCTCGCCGGAAACATACGCCGGCAGCCACGTGATGACCACCTCCGGCCGGGTCAGGCGGATGATCCGCACGATCTGCTCGAGGATCGCACCCTGTCTCCACGATTCCAGCGATTGAAACAGGTCCTGGCCGGGGGTATCATGCCCGTCAAGGACCCACACGTTGGTGATGCCGAAGCCCGCCGTGGCCTGCCGGACTTCGATCTCACGGATCAGTCCCATCGCGGCGGACTGTTCCACGCCCGCATTGTTCCCCCCTCCCGTACCGCGATTGCAGTACACGATGGATACCGTCCGGTGCTCGTCGAAGATCGCACGGGCAAGATATCCGCCTACCGCGGTCTCGTCGTCGGGATGGGCGACAACCAGAAGGATGTCGGTTTTGAACCTGGGGTCCGGCGAAAGTTGCGCCGGGGCACTATTGGTGAACAACAGTATGAGAACGAAAAGAAGCGAAAACCATGAGCGCATGAGAGAACTCCTTAAACGATCGTCGGGCAAGCTCCGTGAACAGAACTAATGGTCTTTTCTCAACCGCGGCTCCTCCACCATCGCATACCACCAGATGCATGAGGCGGCCGCGACCGTGCCGGCAAACAGAAAGAGCGCCGTGAATCCCATGCTGTCCACAAGCCATCCAGCGATAATGCCCATGAGCACGAACGGCGCGGTGAGCAGATTCGTTACCGCGACATACGAGGGCCGCTGCGCCGGCGTGCAAAGTTCGGCGATCAGCGGCAACCGTGAAATCCCGGTCAGCGTGATGCTCCACGACGCCAGCACGAACACGACGCTGTACCACGGGACAGTGGCGGCTGTCAACGCAATGACGCACGCGAGCAGTGTCGACCCTGCCGAGATCAGCATGTTGACCTTGTGGCCGAATCGGTCGGCAAGAACGCCGAACACAAGACTGCCCGCGATGGTCCCGGCCATCATCACCATCGTGAAGCTTCCTGCATAGGCATCCGAGAGATGAAATCGCTCGAAGGCATAGACGGTGAGAAATCCATTCGCGATTCCGGCGGTGATTTGCAGTGCGTCGCCGACGAGGAACCTCCGGAATCGCTGCTCCGCCCCCAGGAGCTCACCCACCACTGTACGCCACGACTGCGCATGGGGAGACGGCGGCCCCGGCGTCACTATTGGTTCCACGATCCGGGTCAGGAACGTGTATGACACCATCATCATGAGAAACGCCAGCGCAGTGAGCAGCGCGAAGTTCGCCGGGAAATCCACCGCTCCGAGCACGAGGGCGGCTGTTGCCCCGCCGACAATCCCCAGCACCGCGCCGAGAACGTTCCGCGCGGCGAACAGTCTCCCTCTCCGCCGGACAGGGGTCACTAACGCGATGAGATCAAACCAGACGGGGAGATTGAACCCGCTCCCGACCGAAGCCAGCCCCCACCCCAGGAACACCACCACCAGCGCGGCCGTCGTGTTCACCCGTGGCACAATGAAGAAGGTCATCAGAGCCAGGAACAGCCAGGGGATGCGCTGCCCCATCGCGGTCTTGAGAAACAGGGCTTTCTTCCTCCGGGCTTTTTGGGCACGGGATACGATGAACATTTGAGACGCGTTGTAGCCGAAGGTCCAGACGACGGGGATCAGCCCCACCGCAATGTTTCCGCCCCCGATATTTCTGACGAAGATGGGAAACACCGTTTGTTGCGACATGAAGCTGAGACCGAAGGCATAGAGCGCTCCATCCATCACGTTCGCGGTGAAATTCCTCCTCTCGATACCGCTCCATCCCGCCAGCCGCTCAGCCATGATACACCTTCACTTCGAGAGGCCCGAACGCGATCCGACAGCCGAGACCGCGATCCGTCGGAGAGCAGGAGATCTCCTCTCCGGAAAACTGCTCCTTCAAGCGCACCGGACTGTTCACAGGCAGATCAATGTCGGCGGCGACAACACGAGCATCGAGATTGCGGGCAATGAGCAACACATTCCCCGTTGTTCCGGTCAGCAAGTCCAGACGTATCCTCGCGTCTCCTCGAGCGATCGGCCGCGGTGAAAGATTGCCTGTCTGTTCCACGAGAGACGCGAGAAAGCGGCCGTTCTGCGGTGCAGTTCCGCGGAAGAGCGGCAACGCAAGGTAACTGCCGACGAGAATGGCTGTGCCTTTTCCCGTCCGTGCGCGTGTGACGGCCACGGAGCCGTCGTTGAATCGCGCCAGCACTTCAGCTCCCTTTGGCGCCAGGGATGCTTTCACCAGAGCACCCTTGACGACGAGGTCCTGTCCCCCATCCTGGAATCCCTCGCCCACATGGATATCGACGATACCTTGTTCATCCCCTCTCGAGGCCGCAGGCTGCGACGCCTGAAAGATTCTGTCCAAGCCGTGCCCGGGTATGGTGGTGCTGTGGCGCCCTTCTTCCGCATTCCACCCGGCGCAGTACGCTTCGGCGAGGATGGTTCCTCCCGCTTCAACCCAATCTCCAATAAGCCGACAACTTGCCTGCGACAACCGGTAAGGAAACGGGAGAACAAGGACACGGTGCCGTGGAAGCAGATCCTGGAGCTGCCGTTCGTGAAGAACATCGACGGTGAAATTCGCTTCGTAGAATGCACGATGCATGCCGAGAAGCGAATCTGTCACCGTCTTTTCGTTCCCGGTCGCCGTCCACCCGAAGATCTGATTCTCCGGGGCGTACAGGAGGGCGACATCCGCCGGACGCGGGGTCGCATCGAGGAGGAACGCCGCGTTGCGCTGCAGCACGGCGCCGCAGTCGGCGAACGCCTGCAGCCAGGGAGTGATGGAACCGTCAAGCTGGGTCAGCCCCCACGCGGGAGCTTCACGCGCAAGCGTCTCGGGTCTGTATTGCCAGAAGAGGAACCCCTTAAGGTTGGCGGCGATGCCGGTGAAGATGTGCCGCTTGATGTCGTCAGCGGTCGGGAGCGGCGAGAGGTCCAGCGTGTAGCCAAACAGCACCAGCATCTCCGCGGAGATGACCGGCTTCCCGTGCGCTGCGCTCCGGAGGACATCACACATCATGGCGTCGTCCATCTGCGTGATCCCATGGAGATCGCCGAGCTGTCCGAAATTCCAGGGATCGTTTCCCGTCGAGGTCACGGGAAATCCCTGAATGAACACATGGTGACACATCAGCGGATGTTGCGAGTCCTCTTCCCTTGCGATCGCGAAGCGCCGACGTACATGTTCGGCCAGCGTGTCGACAAAGAACATCCTCCAGTCGATAACGTCGTTGAAGCTGTTACGCGTACGGGGAATCTCGACCTCGTCGAAGCCGGCATAGTTTCTGTTCCACGAGATGTTCAACGCCTCGATCGAACCGTACTTCTTCCTGAGCCAGCCCGGGAACGCCTTCTGGCAATTGCTGCAGTAGCACATCATGTCGCCCATTTGCTTGAAGTCGTCCGCCCAGAGCCGCAACTCCGCCATGCTTTGCGTGATCTCCGGTTCGCTCGCGACGTTCCAGATCTCGAGCGCAGGATGATCCTTGTACCTCCTGATCGAAGCACGGAGGAATTCAAACAGGAGCTGCATCACTTCGGGATGGTTCAGACAAACCCCGAGCCCGCCGATCTGCCTGTGCGGCTGGACCTGCGGCCCGACCTTCCACCCGTGGAGGGTCACCATCGAGGCATCCGGGAAATCACGGAAGATCCATGCCGGCGCAACATCGACGATGGTGTTCAGGACGACTTTCAGACGATTTCTTTCCGCGATCTCCATGAGACGGTCGATGTCGTCGAACCGGAACACCCCCCGTGCGGGATTGTTCCACCGCCACTGGATCCAGAACTTCACGGTGTTCATGCCGAGGCGCGCGATCGCAGCGAGGTCTTGCTCCCATTCCTCAGGTCGTGGCGAAGGGGCACGGTAGTACTGCGTACCAAAGGGGATCTGTCCATCCCGGAACAGTGGGTGTTTCGATGAGTGGCGCATGGAATCAGTAATTGTCTGCCGTTCCGCCTGCATCGGTTGCCTCAGTGGACAAACTGCGACAGATGCGTCAATCCAAGCTGCAGCCCCTGCTTCACCTTCTCCTCAGTTCCTTCCCACACCGGATCTTCGTGCTCGATGGACAGGACGTGATCATAACCGCTCTCCTGGAGGGCCGCAATCAGCCGTTGCCAGTCGATCTGGCCGAGGCCCGGCATGCGATACCTCCACCAGCCCGACTTCCAGGGGACCGGCGACAGTTGCCGACCGAAGAGGCCGTAGCGATAAGTTCCCTCGGACACAAATTCCGCATCCTTGGTGTGCACATGGAAAATTCTCGGCGCAAACTCTCGCGCGGCGCGCACGTAGTCGATGCCGAGCCAGTACAGGTGCGACGGATCAAAGTTCAGTCCGAAGTTTTCCGAGGGCACCTCGTTGAACAGGGCCTCCCAGAGCTCGGGGGAATAGGCATAGTTTCCGGGCAGGCCGAAACGCTGCCATCCATCCATGGGACAATTCTCAATCATCAGGCGGACTCCCCTGTCGCCTGCGTAAGCGACGAATCCGCGGAAGATGTCGCCGATCTCCCTCATGTTCTCATCCGGCGTCCGATCGGGCCTCGCGCCGACGAATGTGCCGACAAGGCCGACTCCGAGGAGTGAGGCCGCGTCGATGACCTTCCGCAGATGGTCATGATTGGCCTTCCGCTTCACGGGGTCGGGGTCAAGGTTGTTGTCATAATATGCCATCGCAGAGATGGTCATCGCGTGTCGGGCAAACAGATCCCGTACGCCCCTGGCGTCGTCTGCCGTCAACCGTGCCGCGTCGATCTGGCGCGCCTGGTAGTCGCGGTCCGATTGCACGGGCCACGCCGCGAGTTCAAGCGCACCGAAACCGGACCGCGACGCCCATTCCACGAGGGCATCCAGCGACACTGTGGGAAGACAGGCGGTGAGAAAGCCGAGCTTCATTGCAGACCTCCATGCATCCGATGGTTCTTCAGCCGGTGACCTCCTGGACTGCGGTCCACCGTTGCGTCCGGTTGCTTTCAAGAACCGCGTCGACGATGAGATTCTCACGATGTCCGTCTTCGAAGGTCGGGAACTCAGCCTCCTCGGCGGAGAATCGTTCGTTGTTCCGAACGGCGTCATAGAAACGCAGGAACAGATTCTTCGGTCCGTCCGGATATCCCTCAGGATGTCCGCCGGGATAATGCGCGTAGCTCTTCGCTGCATCGCTCAACAGGGAAGGGTCCTTGATCAACACTTCATTCGGTTGGTCCCGATGTCCCACCCAGAGCGAGTTTGGCTCCTCCTGGTTCCACGAGAGCGCCGACTTGCTTCCGTCGATTTCAAACCACTCGCGGTTCTTCCGCCCCGCACTGACTTGAGACACGGTGACCGCTCCCATTGCTCCGTTGTCAAAGCGCATCAAGACCACGGCTGCGTCCTCCGTGCTCATGGGCGTCTCCTTGCCTTCCGCTCCCGACCTGGCAAAGGTCTCCGTAGCAGCGGCGGGACGAAGCCGTGTCGGATGGACCGTCGCCAGGTTCGCGCAGACTCTCGTCACTCGCAACCCGGTGATGAATTGGACGAGATCAAACCAATGGGAACCGATGTCCGCGACGGCGCGCGAAGCGCCGCTCACCGAAGGCTCGAGCCGCCAGTTATAGTCGGTGTTGTGAAAGAGCCAGTCCTGCAGATAATGCCCGTGCGCGAGATACACCTTCCCGAGACTCCCCTCACGCACCATCGAACGCGCCTGCTGGACCAGAGGATAGAAGCGGTAGTTGAAGTCGACACCGTGGACGATCTTCATTTCCCGGGCCATGGCCACAAGCTCCGCCGACTCTTGCGAAGTCATGGTGAGCGGCTTCTCCGAAAGCACGTGCTTTTGCCGGAGGATGGCGGCCTTGTTGATGGCGTAGTGCAGGTTGTTCGGGGTGCAGTTATGCACGACCTGCACACTGGCATCCTGAATTACCTCTTCCCAGCGTTCGTACACGCGGGGAATCGAGAATCGTGCGGCGAGGGCATGGGCCTTGTCCGGTTCGTTTGAAGCGATGGCGACAATGTTCACGCCGCCGATGCGCTGGAGAGCTTCGAGATGCGCGGGACCGATGAACCCTGTCCCGATAATCGCTGCGTTGATGTTTGCCATGATGTTCCCTAGTTCACCGGTGCTTCCGGAATTGACTGCACCCCCTTCGCCCTGGCGATCATTGCCCTCGTCCCTTCGGTGTCCATCGGCTGCTCCGCATCATACAGACACAGCGCGGGAAGCGCTCCGAGCCGCGTGTATGCTTCCTCCTGCATCGCAAAGTGCGGGTCCGAAGGGTGGCGCGTCAGGAGATGCGCTGTGAACCTCGTGTAGGGGGAAAAGAGAAACGTCGATATCGGATGCGCCGACCGCCACCCCACCTGACTGTCCAGCCCGTGCACCTCGGCGATGCTGTCGATGCCGTGAAGCTGCGCCATCGGCAGCGCTGACGCCACCTGCTCGTGCAGTCCCTCTCCTCCGAAGAGTATCCCCGGCATGGCCTGCTGCAGGCGCCGGATGTGCGTCCGCATTCCGGCGACGAAGTTCGGTCCGCGCGAAGTGTTGAACGCGAGCAGCGTCTGATCGAGGAACACTGCGTCGATGGTGAATCGCTTCACCAGTCGGCAGATCGTCCGCGCCATCAGATCGCCCCATGCGCGGACCCCGGGATTGATGTACGCGAAGTACGGTTCAGCCAACCAGTCACCGTCCATGTCCAGCCCCCACGATTGCGGCCTCCCGAACACGTCGACGACCTGATGCCGGCGGAACTCGTGAAATCGCCGGTGGGTGAAGGTCATCGCAAGAACGTTCGTGTGGATCATTACTCTGAAGCCCAACCTGTGTGCGGTCCGGAGCAGCGAGCGGAATCCTGACGCGCCGCCGAGTTCCTTCCCCGGCTCGTAATCCGGGGCGTGGGAATCTATCCCATGCTCCGCGAAACCCGGCAGGTACACGAGAGTCCTGGCTGGATCGTACAGGGCGCTCCACGCCGTCAGTCGCTTCTCCATCTCGGCGAACGTATGGTGCGGCCGCGGCCGGTCTTTCCTCATCCCCCATAATTCCAGCACCATCGTGACGTGCTTGAACCACTCCGGAACGAGTTCATTCTCCTCGAGGCGTTTCAATCGGAACGCCTGCTCCATCCATATCCTGTGACGCTCGGCCGGGACTTTCCAGTCACCATCATACGTCCCGAGGATCCACGCCGCCCGAAGGACGTTTTCTCTGATGGGTGCCTGCGCTTCCACACCATAGGTGAGGGTGAAGTCCCCTTCTGCCTTGCCGACACGCAACAGCTTCAGCCGCGGGTCAGTCTCGCGCGCTTCGAGAAACAGCCCTCCTTTAGCACTCCTAGCAACCACCAGCTGGGCGCTCCACCAGAAGGGATATTTGAAGGAGAGTATCGTTCCCGGAGGCATCGAAGCGGACAACGCCTGTCCTCCGAGGGCCGGCACGAGCATTTCATTGCAGTGAATTCCCGAAATGCTCCATTCGGCGATCCACACAGGCGACGGCGCCCGCACCTCGCACTCGACAAGAACGCCTTCCTCCGAAGGAGCGACGGTGAGAACCGCCTTGAAGCGCTGCGACGAATCCGAGAAGAAGAGACGCGCTCCGTCGGACGCATGCCGGGAGGTTCGAACGAGCGCCAGGTACGCCGGCTCCGACGGATCGAGATGGGAGCGCACAAGAATCTTCATCTGCCCGTCCCGGCAATACGGTTGTTCCCGGCCCTCCCTCTGAATGGTGACCCTGCTTCCGGCATCAATGCTGAGCCGGGTGCGTCCGCATGCGCTCCGAACGTTCGGCGTCATCGGCCGGGGTTTCAGATGACCTCCAAGGCGGGGAACTCGCATCTCTCGACATCGTGCGCCGGGGTTCCTCTCCGGAAGATGACGAAATACGATTCTGACTTCTGGTTCAGGGGAAAACATGGTCCGTGCCACACGCCCGCATTGATGACCACCGCTTCTCCCACTTCCACGGTGAAAGCGTCGACGCAGAATTTTCCATTGAGCTCGCGGACCAGCGGAAGCACGAAGGGCCCGTCGATCGGAATGAGAATCTCAGGCGTCCCCGGATGCCGTTCTGCGCCGGAAAGCGCGCGAACTCCTGTGGCGTACACGGTGCAAATTCCTATTTCTGTCTCTCCGTTGATCCGGTAGTGGACAATGTCGGACCAGAATTTGTACGCCGGCCCTTGCGATGTCGTCGCTCCCGTCGGCATCGTTACCACCGAACCAAATTCCGAAAACGATTCCTTCGTCGCCCGCTTTGTTGCCACTCGATCCATACCATGCCTCGATTGAAGAGCTTGACCGGCGTTCCGGATACTCGTTGATCGTCTAGCGTTCGTGGATCTTTACAATCACGATTGATCCGCCCGCGAGCCGCAGGGCCGGCAGTCGCACAGCGTCGCCCGCCTTCGAGATTCCTGTATAAGGAGAGGACGTCCCCTCCACGTCGTACCGGGTCGCCGTCGTTCCTTTCGCGCCGGGGATCGTCAGGTCGATGTTCTCCACCCGTGTGTCTTTCAGGGAACCGGGCGTTTGTTCGAACGTCTTTCCCCTGACCTCGGTCTTCAGCCATCCCACGACGGCGACGCTTCCATCTTCCATTCTGAAGACATGAACTTCGCTCTCGGAACCCAGTAAGCGGGTCACCCGAACCTGATCGTCGATGCATATCGACTTTGAACTGAAGAATGCGTTAAAGAACTTGAGCGCCCCTTCCGCGGGTTTCGGCTTCCACCCGACGTAGTCCACCCCGAGATTCCGATTGTTCACATCGCCGATCACGTTCTCGCCGGGGGGAAGATCCTTGAGCTCATACCAGGTAATCGCCGCCATCTTGTTGGTGGAGAGCAGAAGGGTCAGCGTTCGCCAGAGAGCGATCGCCTGGAACGCCGGCGTGTGCTCGTAGTCGTACGTGCAGGTATAGGAGTCCGACACATAGCCGTCCGGTTTTCGGAACGTGCTGTATCCGACCTCCGCCATCCACAACGACTGGTGATTGCCGTAACGCTGAATAATATCGTAGAGGGTGTTCACGTACGGCACGACGGTTTCGAGGGGATCGCCGTTCCACGTTTCATAGTAACTGTGGCAATTCACGACATCGACGTACTTGCTGATGCCATAGTCCCGGAACAGCGCCTTGGTGAAGTCCACGTGCCCGGCAAGTCCGGCGAGAACGACGATCGCGTTCGGGTCGGCCCGCTTCACCGCCTCGGCGCCGATCTTCGTAAGCCGGGCGAGGTCTCCGGCAGTCCCCGACCAGTATTCACGGATGTCGGGTTCGTTCCAGAGTTCCCAGGATTTGATCCGGTCCTTGTACCGGGAGACCAGGGCATAGACAAAGCGTCCGAACGCCTCGTAATCCTTCGGCGTGTGGTTCCAGTAGTTCGTGCTGTCGCCCGTCGAATTCCATCGCGGCGTGTAGCAGATGTAGGGAACGAGCGTGATGCCGTAGTCGTCCACGGCGGTCCGGACGTAATCGTCCCAGAACAGCCAGTCATACTTCCCGGCGACTTCTTCGATCCCGTCCCACCCGAAGGAAATCCTCAACAGGTTGATGTGCGCCCGCTTCAACATCTCCATGTCGTTGTGAATCAGCTCCGGCGTCGTCGTCTCCTCCGGATAGTCCTCGCACGTTCCGACCGGGACATGGTACAACGCCGTCTTCGGCGGCCTCAGCAGTTGGTCATAGATGGTCTTCCGAGGCTGTGCATACATCACGCCGCACGCGACAACCGCTGCGAGGGCAAACAGGGAAAGCCTCTTCATCGGCATGGCCTTTCGCAAAAAGGATATCAGAAATACTTCATTCAGTCGAAGTCGACGCCCGAAACAAGAATGACATTGGCGAAGGGGGAAGCCTCGCCGGTGCGGACGAAGGCGGTGCTCCGGTTTGCCGCAGAGAGCTGTTTGAATTGCTCGTGCGGCATCTTTTCCGTCTCGATCCCGTCGAGAAGTTCCATCAGCTGGGCATAGGTCTTCGGGTTGACGGATTCCAGCTCGGTCGCGATGATCGCCTTCTCCACGTGAATTTCTTCAAGGACGACCCGCACCGTTTCGATGAACCGCGGCACGTTTTTGATGAGGGCGAGATCGACTTTCTCACGGTCTCGCGGGATTGGCAGGCCGCAGTCGCACACCACAACGCTGTCGGTGTGACCGAGCGACGCGAGAACGTACGATAATTGTGAATTCAGCACGCCGTTTTTTTTCATGAATGGTTCCTCCGGAACGCCGCCATTTCTTTTTTCGTGGGCATGGACCCCTGTGCGCCCATTTTTCCCACGGAGAAGGCGGCCACAGCATTTGCATAGTGCATCGATTGATCAAGACCGCTCCCGGCCGCGAGCGAGAACGCCAGGGCACCGTTGAACGCATCACCCGCAGCAGTCGTGTCGACCGCCGTGACGATAAGCGCGGGGTACAGCTTTTCCGTCTCGGGAGTAACAAGAAGGGCACCCCGGGACCCGAGCGTGACGACGACGTTCTTCACCCCCTTCTGCAGGAGGCGCCGGGCAGCGGCCTTGATCTCCTTCAACTTCCCGGTCGGTTGCCCTGTCAAGGTGGCAAGTTCGTTCTCGTTCGGGGTAAGGTAATCGACAACACGCAACAAGGTCGCGGGCAGTTTCCTTGCGGGTGCAGGATTCAAGATCACCACCGCGCCCCCCTGGTGGGCACGGTGCGCGGCGTATTCCACCGTCGCAAGCGGGATTTCCAGCTGAAGAAGGAGCACCCCCGCTGAACGCAGCAACGCATCTTTCTTGCGGATGTCTTGAACGCTCAGTTTCATGTTACTACCGGAAGCGACGACGATCTCATTCTCACCGCGGCGGTCGACCGTGATCAGGGCCGTTCCCGTCGATTCCACCGGATCGCGCAAGACATGGTGCAGACGGACACCGTCCCGCTTCATGCTCTCCAGGAGAGTCTGGCAGAACACGTCATTCCCCATCTTGCCGACAAACGTGACCCGGCCCCCGAGCTTGGCGGCACTGACCGCTTGATTTGCGCCTTTGCCGCCCGGGAACATTCCGAAGGAGCTTCCGAAGACCGTCTCGCCGGGACGCGGGAACGCGCTCGTCTTCACCACCATGTCCATGTTGACACTGCCTACAACGAGAATGCCGGTGCTACTCATCGCGCGATGTCCCCGCCAACGATAATGTGTAACGATGCTCGTGGTGCAATTCCGGGATCGAGAACAAACCGGAAGGTTTGCGCACGCCCTCAAGAAGATTGATCAACGTATTGGTCACCCGAAGCTCAACGGTATTCGTGCCGGCACGAAGAGCGCCGGTGATATCAATGTCGTAGGGCGCCCAGGGTGCCACAAAACTCTTGTCATCATTCACCCTGATCTCCAGGACGTCCTCCCCGCAATCGGCGCGGAGGGCAAGCCTGCCGTCCAGGTATTTCGCCGGAATCTCGATCGACGCACGGTAGATCCCCGTGCCCGAGAAGAATGGATATCCTTGAGATCCCCAGTCTCCGATGCCGATCGACGGCGACGGCGCAATCACGACCATGTCGCCCTCTGCTTCCCTGAGGGCGAACGCACCGACCAGCTTGAGGGGATCGAGGATCCCGTCCGTACGGCGCACGACGACAAGACGGATGGCAATGGTGTTGACCCCGACGCTGACGTGCTGCGCAATATCGACTTCTTTGATTTCCGCATCGAGTGAACTTCGCCGGCCGGGATCCTTCACCCGAGTGCCGTTGACGAAGAGGGCGTGTTCCTTCCCGCTGAAGCCGTCAACAAGAACGCGAAGGTTCCGGGGCACGAATGCCGCGGTGAACCGTGTCCGGTACCAGAGCGTCACGGGATACGTCGCCTCGTCGCGTTCCTGACCGAGCTGCATCTCCCATGCACCACGGGTGACATCCAACCACCCTTCGTCACTGAAGTCCTTCGCGGCGCATCGATCGTCGCCTCCCACCTGCATCTTCCACTTCTCGAGGAGAAGCGCATTGTCCCCCTCCGCCCTGAATTCCATCGTCTCAGGGAATCGCAAGGCGCCGAGCGGGCGGCGGGCCTTCATCGTCAAGCGCTTCGTGCGGCCGCCTTCAGCAAGGGCTGCATGAACGACATTGTCGCGAGAGGCCAGGGTGCCCGAAACGCTTCCCCGATCGATGCTCTCGACGCGGAGGTTCGTATCGGTGACATGCACACGTCTCGCAGCACCGCGCTGCATCGCAATGATGCGCGCCTCCGCCGGCGGGAAATCGAGGACGAATGCCGTGCGGCCTGCCACCGTATCATAGGTCATGAGCGGCAGTATTGCGCCGGTATTCAGGTCCCAGAGCTCCGGCTCCCCCTCCTGCTCGAGGGAGATGGCCACGCCGGGCCGGGCGGACTGGGTCGTGTTCGCGAAGAAATAAATGTCGAAGTCGTCCTTCACACGGTGGAGATAGAAGATCTCTTCATCGCTGACCTTCACGTCGGGGGACAGCGCGCCGGCCAACGCGGCCTGGAGCGGCCTTCGTCCAGCGGACGCATGAAGTCCTTTCCCCTTCAGGAAAATGACATTCTTCCCCTTGCGTATCGCCGTTGTTTTCGAGATTGAAGCGCCCTCAAATTCCCGGAGCAGCCGCCGGGGGTCGATGCCGAAGAGCGCTTTCACGTCGTTCCCTGCATCGGAGTGGTCCGTCTCCATGAACTCGTAGGGAAGCAAAGCATCGGCGATCACCGTCCCGCCGCTCTTCACAAACTTCCTGATGGCGTCGAACGTGGTTTTCTTCAGATGCGTCACGGGCGGCAGGATCAGCACCTGGAAGCGCTCGTCACGTATGCCGATGGTCCCGCGCTCGATGCTCGCGCTACTCAGGACGTCTTCTTCCACAAAATCGAAATCATAGTGCATGCGAAGCAGGGTGTCGGTGAGCCAGTTGAAATCCGCTTCGATCACGTTCCCGATGGCGTCGCGTTTCTGCGGGACATAGTGAGCCCAGATGCTCGTCAGCGGATAGAGGACAAGGACCTTCGCGACATGGCGGCCGCCGGAGAGCAGATGGCTCAGCCGCGCCATGTAGGTGGTGAACTCGCCATAGTATTTCCACCAGGGGTGATGATAGAACTGCGACGGGGGCCAGTCGCGCTTGCGCTCGCCTTCGATCGAGTAGTGATATCCGTGGTTGTTGAAAAGATTGACCCCGAGAACATACTCCCAGTTGGCAATCCATTTCATGCGCTGAAGCGTGCAATCCCAGTACGCCCCGCCCATGGACTCGCAGAGAAGCCGGGTGCTGCCGAAATGATGTGCGGCAGAACTGGCGATCTTGAGAGCGACGTGCTGGTCGGGCTCCTGAGCGGTGCCGACCTTGGGATAGAGATGGTCGACGCCGATGAGATGCATGTGCTCCAGATATTTGAACAGGTTCCCCTCGCAACGCGCATGCAAGCGCAGCCACTCCTCGAACAGCAGGTGGCCGGTAAAGAGCACGCCGTGTTCTTCGCACCAATCATGGAGCCGCTTGTAGTAGGTCTCCGCATACTGCTCCGTCAGCGTCCTCCAGAAATCGTAGCGGATCCGGGCCGTACGGGGACCCATGTTTGCATAGAGCGCGGGGAGAAATGGACGAAGATCGTAGCCGCGACGCTCCCGGAAGATCTTGAACATCCGGCCGGTCCAGGGGATCACGAAATTGTCGATGCCGACGTGATAGTAGTGCATGGCCGGCTCGTCGGTATAGAAGCCGGGGACGATAGTGCCGAAGCTCTTCCCCACGGCGGCACGGTACCGCTCATGGGTAAATTCGATGAACCGGTCGGTCGATTCCGGGTTCAACGCGTCGATGTAATAGGGAACCTCCTTCTCAAGAAAGTACAGCAGGCGCCATTTCCCCGGCGGGGCTTCCCAGGGAATCACGCGTTCGAACGAGAGATTCTGCGTCAGATCGATCGGGTTCCGGATCTCCGACTGGAATTCCTCTTCCGTGCATCCGAAGGCCGCAATAGGATACGCATCGCCCGTGTTCACGTACCGGTTGTCGGTGGCTTCGAGAAACGTGAACAGCGGGCCGTCGACGTTCAACGCGACAAGCTCGAGATACTTTTGCCGGAGGTGCGGATATTGTGTCGGCACCTTGCGCTCGGCGGTCCCGCTCGGCCAGTTCATCTCGTCGTACACCCACGTATCGATGCCGATTTCCTTCGCCCGTTCGACCGCGACCCTCACCTTCTCGAACCAAGCGTCGGACACATAGGGGACTTTCAGGCCGAACCTCCCATGGATGAAGACGCCGGGAATCCCCTTGCTCTTGTATTCCCTCAGTTGCCATTCCATTTCCTTCTCGTCCATCGCGCCGTTCCAGAACCAGAACGGAAGGATGCCCATCTCTTTCGGGGGTTGAACGAAGTTGTCCCTGGTGAGCGGTACGCCTGACAGCGTCGTCCTGGCAAATGGCATGCTGATCTGCTCTCCCTTCCTGTGTGTGAGTTCAAAAATCCAGCGTCAATGAAATCCGCTGCGGCGACGAGAGATATTTGAAGCTGACGTACGAGTAGTCCAGTCGCAGGTTGAAGTCCCCGAGCTGTTTTTGCAGGCCGATGCCGAAGGAGGTGTTCCCGTCGTCGTAATTAAAACGATACCCGCCCCGGAGGAAGAGGAATTCGAAGAATGCATACTCGGCGCCGATATTCCACCGTTCTCCGTAGTCGTTCGAATTCACCGTTTCCAGAGCGAGCGTCAACCGATGCGCGTCGCCTGCGGTCAGAAACGCGTCGACGGGCTTGATCAGGTCGATGGACGCGCCGATCGTGAAGAGCAACGGGATGTCGTATCCCTCTTTCCTGTCGCTGACATCCAGAAACTTCACCGAGTTCGCGAAGTTCTGAGCACTCATGGCGAACTTGATCCCGTTGAACTGGGTGTCGTAGAACGTTCCCACATCGAAGGCGAAGGTGCTTGCAGAATAGATGAAGAGCTTTTCCCGCAAGTATTTCGCCGTGACACCGATCGAGAGGTTCTCGCTGAACTGGCGGGCGAAGCTGAGCCCGACCGACAGGTCGTTGCCGGTGAACGTGTTGCCGGTCCGGGTGTCGCTCGACCCGCTCTCGCTCACTGCGAGGGCTTCCGGAATATCGCCATACGAAAGTTCGGAATAGCTGAGTCCCACGACACCCACGTCGCCCAGACGGAACCCGACAGCCCCCGCCATGTAGTCAAGGTCGGCGAGCCATTTGTTGTAGGAGAACGACGCTTCGCCCGAGGCAACCCCGGCAAGTCCCGCAGGATCCCAGAACACCGTATTGATGTCGCGGACCACCGCGATGGAGGCCTCACCCATGCCCGTCTGCCGGGCGCCGATGCCGATCTTGAGGAACTGGAATGCCGCCCTGCCGGCCTTGTTGAAATCCTGAGCCGACGCCTCCGGTCGTGCCAGCAGAAAACCGAGAACGGCCGCAATCCACAAACAAAGAGTTTTCATAGCCCACCCGGTGAGTTAACGGATGATCATAAGTTTGCCGGTAAACGTCCCGCTGATCCCTGCAACGTCGGGTTGCACGTGATAGATATAGAGCCCCGGAGCAACCAGAAGCCCGGAATCCGTTTTTTGATCCCAGGACTCGCTCCCATAAACGTTGCCGGCCACATCGGGGGCGTGCTGAAGAGTTCGCACCAGATCGCCCGAAAGCGTATAGATCCGGATCGTCGCCTTCTCCGGAAGATTGCGGAACTCGATTGCGTAGGGATTGCTGCTGCCGAATGTCCGCCTCGGATCGCCGTAGACGTACGGATTCGGCGCCGCGAAGACGTTCAGCGAGCTGACCGGTCCGGGCGCAGGCGTCACCGGCAGGGACCGGTTGACATCACTGCTGGCCAACTCAGGAAGACCCGAGACCTGCGACCCGTTTGAGGAAACCCATGTCTTCGGCTGCAGACGGTATGCAGAGACGTAGTACCCGTACCGGAGGCCGAACTTCACCGATTTGTCAAGCCAGCTGTATTTGTTCTCGGCGTTGTCAAAGATCGAAGCGAACGCGGCCCGCGGGATGTCCGCGATCTGTGTCCATGCCGCACCGCGAAAGGCGGGCAGGATACCATCCCCGCTGTACTGGAAGTCCGATGAACGGTAAATCCGGTAGCCGTCAACATCCGTGGCCCCATCGAACCATGGGTTGCCGGCGCCATCGGGGAAGGCGGTATTCTCCGCGACCTTCGTCCAGGTGACCGCGACCGCGGGCGTATCCAGTCCGAGCGAGGCGTTCACCGCAACGCACGGAGGGGGAGGTGGAGGAGGTGGCACCTGCGCGGCGATCGGTATCCCGTTCACGACGGCACCGATCCCCCATTTCACTGCATTGCGGGCGAGATCTGCATTCCTGCGAATCGCTGCGATGGTGCTGTCCGGGAAGTGATGGTTCGGATCGCCTGCGACGACGTCGTTGTAATCCATGACGCCGGAAATTTCCGCAACGACGAATCGGAGCGAATCCCCGGGAGCCATCGTGTACGGCCCGTAGCTGAACGTGTAGAAGTTGAACCGATGGCCGGTGTTCCCGAGCGCGACCTGCGTGTCCGGTGTCGTCGCAAATACGTAAAATCTCTGGTTCGGGAATTTCCCCGGGACAAAGTTCTCAAGATCAAGGCTTTGACCCTGGAGTTTCCCGCCTTTGTGCGAATCCACTCTCAGCACATCGGGCTTGGGTGTGGCGCGCGGAGATCCTCCCTTGGTAAGCGGAGAAGCATAGAGTGCCAGCCATCCGAATGCCGCCGGGCTCTGCAGCTCGTTGCCGAACCTCGCGCGGACGTCGGCAATGTTCTTCGGCGGGAAAAGATCCGCGTTGTTCGGCGATCCACCCCCATTGATGTTCGTCGAGTACACCAGCGTGTTGCCGCCCTCGATATGATAGTAGTCGTGGAACGGATAGCCGTCCTTGGTCCCTCCCCATCCGAATGCGCCTGCTTGAATCGCCGTGAGCGTGCTCGACCAATTCAGCTGGCTTTTCGTGGAGACGGAGATGCCGGAGTGGAAGACGAAATACAGACCGCTGAGCGTCTGTTGCGGAAACCCCGGCACCACGACCGAACTCAGGGTGGAAACCATGATCCCTGTATTCTTGAAGGTGTAATCGTAAATGATGAAATCCTGGCAGCCCGGGTACGACCACACATAGGACCGCCTCGTCACCGTCACTCCCATGTCGGTGTTCCACGTCGCGGTGATCATCTCCTCGGGAAGGCGGCTGTCAAACCCCGGTTGTTCGCAGTAGTTCGAGTCCTTCGTCATCGGCAACAGGTCTGTCGACTTCTCCACGCCCCGCGTGTTCGCCTGGAGACCCGAGGCATAGAGTTCGTAATCGGTCGGCAGGGGCGTGTTCGTGGGCGGCGCTCCGGGCGTCAGAAGATTCTGCCCCACAATCCAGACCCCGGAACGGAAATTGTGGAAGTTGCAGTTCTCGTATCCCTGCGCAAGCGCTTCATCCTCATTGCCGACGGGATGATTGTATCCTTTGAAGCCCGGAAAGAACCCGAGCGGGTAGGGAGTCTGAAAGTCCCAGGCGCCAAGACTCCCGATCCAACCGTCGTTCATGAGATCTTCCCACAATCGTCCGCGCTCATGCTGCATCTCGGAGTTTATCTGAGCGCTTCCCGGCTGTGTGGCGATCGCGAGGAGGATCGGGGCAAAGATCAGAAGCGGCCTAATGGTTTTCATGGCTGTACTCATGGAGTGAAGTTACAGTTCCAGGTTGACACCGAACACCACGGAACGGGGGAGATTGCGATACTTTGCGAGGTCCAGATACGGCACGCCGTTGGCGTCCTGCGCCGGAACGTCCTTGAATCCGCTGTTGACCAGCTTCGCCTGGTCCTCGGGAGACGCCGTCTTGAACAGGTCGAGGTTCAGCGACTTGAAGTTCAGCACGTTGTGGATCTCGGCATAGACACCGAGACGGATCCCGTTGGCCGGACCGATGACGAAGTCTTTTCTGATCCTTGCATTCATGCTATGGTCCACCGGCCGCAGGTACTCCTTGCCGTTGTAGAGGAAGATATCGGAGAGGTCCTGCGGATTGGGGAAGACCGCTTGATAGTCCAGCGTCACGCTCAGGTCTTCAAGCGCCCCTGCCAACAGATCCATTTCGCCGGGCGTCTCATAATATACTCCTGCCTTCAATCGCGACGGAGAATGATTGATGATGTCGCCGCTGGATTTGTACAGGTAGCCGCTTTCCGTGATCACGCTCGGTGCGCCGCTCGACCCGGTGATGCCGATCTGCGTCGTGAAGTTTGCATATCCCCAGACCGTCCCCCAGGAGAAGCGACTCGACTGTTTGCGCAGCGAGATCTCCACGCCGCGGACATCGCCGTAGTCGCCGTTCCCTTGTGTCCGGTAGATCCCGTAAGGGGAAACCACGGTGACGACGCGAAGCGTGTTTCGGATGTCCTTGTAGTAGCCGGTGACCGTCAACAGAACCTGATCGAAGAAATTCCTGTCGATGCCGAGCTCATACGCCACGGTTTCCTCGGGTTTGACGGCCCGATTGCCGAGGACCCAGGGAATCGTCGGCGTGGAATTGTAGACAAGCATTGTCGTGAGGTTCCCGAGCGCCTCATAGTCCGCGGTTCCCTCGCCGTAGTCGCCGAACGGACCACGCTCGAAGAAGTGCCCGTAGGAGAAGTGCAACGCGGTGTTCTCGTCGATGGGATGAGAGATCCCGAGGCGCGGGCTGAATTGCGTGAACGGCTTCGTCTTCTCCTTGGGCCCTTCAATCGGATCGAAGAGATCCAGATACACATAGTCGTTCGGGTTGTAGAAATCGAAGCGGAAGCCGAGGTTCATGACGAAGCCGCTGAACTCCAGCTTGTTCTGCTCGTAGATCGCACCCTGCCACGGATGATAGATCGCCGAATCGACGCGGTCCGGCGACTTTGCCTGGTCCCAATGGTTGAGATGATAGTACGTGAATTCCCCGCCGGCTTTCACCTGCCAGAATTTGTTCAGCTGGCTCTCGTAGTATGCGGTGCCGGTCCAGTCAGTATTTTTGTCATGGTACCGGTAGTAGTAGCCCAGCGTATGATACCCGATGATGTCCTGGTACCCGCCGGGGACGGGGATGTCTCCGGTGAAGTTTCCTGCCGAATCGTAGCTCGCCTCCACGGCACGCAGATAGTCGTACGTCGGACCGGTGGCATCCCACCCCAGGGGATCACCCGGGAGGACATCGGTGGACCGGGCGGCGAACACGCGTGAGAGCTTGATTTCATACATCGTCGCGATATTGACAATGTGCGTCAGCCGGAGCGTCTCGCCATCGGTTTCGGATTTCGGAAGACCGTCAAAATCGTAATACGCATACCGTCCGCTGATCCCGTACGATGTCGCCCAATCGGTATTCGGGACTGTGCCGAAGCCCCACGAGTCGTTCGAGTTGCCGACGAATCCTGAAAGTTGCAGCTTGGTCGACGGATCGAGGGCAAACGTGATCTTGCCATCTCCGGTGAAATATTTCCCCCTGCTGTCGAAGGCGTTCCCCATAAGAGGCGGCTCGACATCATATTTGCCGGAGAGGAAGAATGTCGCGTTCGGAACCGATGGGATGGGCCCGCCGATACTGAGCTCCCCCTGCATGCCCGGAACTTTGTCATAATCGGTAAGAGGTTGATGCGTGGCCATGTAATTGCCAAACGCCTGCTCGGGTGTCCAAGAAACCTTCGGATCGTTGCCGTGAAGACCGTTCGGGTCGACCCACTGATCCGGATGGTCGATCCACCACTGGAGATGACGGGCATGCGAATTCTCCCAGTACAGCGGTGAAGACTGATCGTACAGCGACGGGCCCCAATGTCGCACGCCCGCCGGCTGGAAGCGGAATTCGCCGTAGAAGGTGTAGTGATCCCCGCCCTCCTTGGTCACCATGTTGAAGACGCCTGACCTTGCCTCTCCGTATTCCGCGTTGAACGAACCGGTGATGACTTCCATTTCCTGCACGGAGCTCAGGTTCACGCCGATGAACGCCTCCTGGTTGAGCGGATTGCGTGCGCGGGCGCCGTCGACAATGACGGCCACTTCGTTCATCAGGCCGCCGCGGACGCTCATGACGCCGTTGTCGATGTTCACGCTCGGCAAAGTGGAAAGGACGTCCTCGACCGTGGTGGTCGGACGCGAGGTGAGATCGGTGGACTCGAGGAAGACCCGCGTCGCCGTGTTGTCCTTGGCTACGATCGGCCGCTGGGCGGTGACGGTGACTTCCTGGCCCTCCACGAGTCGCTCTTCCATCTTGAAATTCACCGGCGTGGTCGCGTCGATGCTCACCTTCACCGCTTTCACCAGAACGTCGGAATACCCGACCTGGCTGGCCTTGAGGGTGTACGTGCCCGGCTCGATGTTCGCGAGGAAGTATTCGCCCTGAACATCTGTCGCGGCGCCCCTCGAGCTCCCGACGATGACGATGTTCACGCCGACGAGCGGTTCGCCGGACCTGGCGTCGGTGACCCGACCGGCGATCTTTCCGGTGGAACCCGCGAGGGCCTGCGAGGCACTCACGATCAGGATCCCTGCCACAAGGAGAATCCTCTGAGCCATATTTACCTCCTTAACAATGCGCAACGGGAGACGCTGCGCCATCTCAATCAAACGCGATGACCGCTTTCACAAACCCTTCGGGCTTCGCCGCCGCGGTCTCGAATGCCGTGTTGATCTCATCCAGACGAAAGCGGTGTGTGACCAGCGGTTTCATCGCGAGCTTGCCCGCTTCGAGCATCGCGAGCCCCTTGTGCATTCCATCAACATACGTTTGCGCGTTGCGCACGTGACCGTTCACGATGGTGAAGGCCATCCAGTTCCACCAGCCCCAGGGGACCAACCGTGGAGCGCCTTGATGAAAGCCGAAGACTTCCAGCTTCCCCTCCATCCGCACAAGATTGCCCACCAGGTCGAGGGTGGCCTGCGTGCCCGCGGCTTCCACACCGATGTCCACGCCACGACCGTCCGTGAGCTCTTTCACCGCCCTGACGGGATCGTCAGCTTTGGCATTGATCGCGTGGGTTGCGCCCAGCGTCTTCGCCAGCGTCAGCACGTTGTCGCGCGTATCGACGGCGATGATCTTGCCGACACCGCGTGCTTTGAACACCTGAAGCATGATAAGGGCCATGAACCCGCAACCCACCAGACAGACGGAGTCGTTGAGCTGAGGATCGGCCTTCAGCGCGCCGTTCGTGGAGCACGCTATCGGTTCTCCCAGCGCCAGGTCCAGGGGTGTCTCACGAAGAAGCCTGTGTGCATGTGCCGCCTTCGTGACGAAGTACTCCGCATAGGACTTTCCTTCCGACCAGACCGACACATGATCGCCGGGCGCATACCCTTCCACCTTCTCCCCGACCCCCACGACGACGCCGGCCGGTTCATGGCCGATGAACCGGGGATACTCGAGGCCGGGGGCTTTGCCGAGAAAGATGTCGAGCTCGGAAGTGCACACGCCGCACGCCCTGGTCTTCACAAGAAGCTCATCGGGCTCCGGGATCGGGATCGGCATGTCTTGAACGAGAAATGAGCCGGGCTTCTGCAGGACCGCGGCCCGCATGGATTTTCCTGCGACGACATTCTCCGGGGTCACGTCTGTCGATTCCTTCTTCGGTTCGCTCGCGAGGCGAGCCCCGCTGCCTGACGGATGGCAGCGGGACCTCCCCGGGAGCTGATTATTTGCTTCGCTGATGCACTGCGCCCTGATTGACGCAGCTGATCGAGTTACTTGAGAAGCATCATTTTTCTGGTGTCAACAACGTTGTTGTCGACCTTCAGCCGATAGAAATACAGTCCGCTGGCAAGTTGATTGGCGTTCCAGTTCACCTCATACTTCCCGGCATTGTACTGGCCGCTCGCAATCGTCGAAACAATCTGACCGAGCACGTTGTACACTTGCAGCGAGACGTTCCCCGACCGGGGCAGCGCGAACTCGATCTTTGTGCTGGGGTTGAACGGGTTCGGGTAATTCTGGCTGAGCGAATACTGTTTGGGAAGCCCTGTGGACGTGGTGATGTCCCGTACCGAGAGGACCACCTGCGTCGTGTCCATCATCAGTCTCGCCCAGAGATCGGAATTGATGAGGTTGAAGCCGCCCGGATCTCCCGGCAGGCTCGGATCGGAGGTCACGGCCGGCGGGACGGCAAACGGATCGTCCGGCACGTTCGGCTGCCACGTCCAATAACAGTAGGCATCGTTGTT
>DATJPR010000112.1:0-4442 GCA_035506295.1 Bacteroidota bacterium
GATGGAAGGGTCATCAATGGTGGCTGAGGAGAATGATTCCAGGAAACAAAACAACGGTGAAGCTTGTTTCTGATGGTGCCCAACTTCGCACGGAGAGAGCCTGGAGGAGGCGATCTCCGGTCTTCAAGGATTTGGAACCAAGGAAAGGAGCGAGGCATGAAGAAAAGCGGTGGGCAAAAGAGCAAGTCTCCATCTCAGCTGATTGATGGCAGGATCAAAGAGTTCGGTGACTGGCGGGGCAAAATGCTCAGCCGGCTTCGTCGTCTGATCAAAGAAGCCGATCCCAAAGTCGTCGAGGAGTGGAAGTGGGAGGTTCCGGTGTGGTCGCATGATGGACTGATCTGCACAGGCGAGGTATACAAGAATGTCGTAAAGATGACATTTGCCAGGGGAGCATCTCTCGAGGATCCGTCTGGCCTTTTCAATTCCAGTCTTGAGGGAAACACCCGGCGCGCCATCGATTTCCACGAGGGCGAGAAGATCAACGAGAAAGCCCTCAAGATCCTCATCCGTGCCGCCATTGCCAAAAATAAATTCAAAGACACTCTCTAAACGATCGAAACGGGTTCGAGTAGGTTCTTGTCGAGCCGTCTGCAAATATCCCAAGCTCAGTCCTGGCGTCATTTCTTCGCCTGTCGTTTGGTTTCAATTTGTTGAGTAACTGCCCGGCATCCAGTGTGAGCAAGTGTACATGCGCGAGGTGTTCCTTGAGATTAGCGGCGCACTCGTCATCGTCTGGAAAGGGTAACGCGGTACGCCAGCGTCATCGAACGAATGAACTCATGGAGGAGGAATGCCACGAGAGTACACGTCTACCCGCGAAGTAATCATTCGCACAAACAACTTCGACGAAGCAGTTCGGTTCTATGGAGGTGATCTCGGGCTGCCGATCAGTCATCGGGGCGACTCTCTGGTCGGGTTCGAGACAGGTTCCTTCTGTCTCTATGTGGAAAAGGGGAGAAACCACGGGCCGGTCTTCGAGTTTCTCGTCCCCGACGTTCAAGAGACGAAGCGCAAGCTGGTTTCGGCGGGATGTAAAGTGCTTGAAGAAGATCCTTCTGTCCCGCGATGCTACATGGAAGATCCCTACGGGCTCGTATTCAACATCGGACCCCGGTAAGGATCTCCGAGAAATGTCGCTCTTCTGATGCGCGAAACGTTTCATCGGCTCCTTCGATTGCCCGGTTCGAAGAGAGAGCTCAACGGTGTAACGAGGGGGTGATTCCATGGACCTGACTGCTCTCGCAATGTGTTCGGCCGGCGTCGCCCTTTTTTTGATCGGCGCAATCGCCGCAAGGCATCTCATCGTCGAGGCTCGCGGCCTGGACAAGATCGTTGCTCTGGGTAATTTGTGCTTCGCCCTCCCCCTGGCAGTCTTCGGTGCACTTCATCTTTTCGGCCCGCAACTCATCTTCAATCTCGTGCCGGAGTATATGCCCTGGCGTTTGTTCTGGGTGTACGCCGTGGGCGCAGCACTTCTCGTTGTAGGGGGGAGCGTGCTGCTCAGCAAGAAGACGCGAGAGGTCGCTTCCTGTGTTGGCGGTTGGATTGTGCTGATCGTCCTCGCCATCTACGGACCCCTAATGATCCAGGCGCTCGCCGGAACGGATCCCGGGGTCAAGGTGGAGGGAATCAACTACTTCGCCGACACTCTGCTTTTTGCCGGAGCCATCCTCTCGCTGGCGAAATCTGCCCCTCGCATTGAACCCGCCGATCAACCGCAGTGATTCTTCGAAGAAAACCCCACCTGAAAGCTTCTTCATCCGCAGTGTGACAACTTGATTCAGAAATCGTTAATTTACAAAGATCCCAGACGGGCCACCTTCACGAGGCGACGGGTAAGAAGGCATCAATTTTCGGTATATCTGCAATGGACCGGATCGCCGTGCTCAATTTCATCCGGGAGCATTCGCTCGCGGTCGAAGCGAGCGTCTCTACGCAGGGACGGCCGCAAGCCGCAATCGTCGGATTTGTCGTATCCGATAACTTTGAAATCTTCTTCGATTCCGTCGTCGCCACAAGAAAAGTCGGCAATCTTCGTCACAATCCACTCATTGCGATGGTCATCGGCGGTCACATCCCCGGCGATGAACGGTCGGTTCAATTCGAAGGAATCGTCGACGAGCCGATCGGGTTTGAACTCCGACGGCTGAAGTCACTCTACTTTAAACGGTTCCCGGACGGGCGCGAACGCGAGCACTGGCCCGGAATCGCCTACTTTCGCGCGAAGCCGGTGTGGATCAGGTATAGCGATTACAATCAGAGTCCAGCGCTTGTCGAAGTGTTTCACTTCCCTGGAGGTGACCTCCCATGAGTGAATCGCAGATACTCACCAGACAAACTCTTACACGATTTGTCGCTGTTGCAGGGAGCGTGTTACTTCTTGGTTTCTTGTTGTATCGACAGTCGATATTCATTCCGACACACAGAGTTTTCCAATTTGCCATGAGCGGCGTTTCGATCGGCATTGCGTATGCGGGATTGAAGCGGCACGATATTCGGAACGGGCTCGCGGCGCTTTTTGTCTGGTATCTCTGCGTGACCGCCCTTCTCGAGAAGACAAACTCGTGGATGCTCATCCTCAACGCCATCTATATCGCGGGCATGTCGGCTGCTGTCGTGCTACACCAGTGGGCCGTTGAATCGAGATTGCGGCCCTATCTGATTCTCCGCATAGCTCTGGCGGGCGCCATCGCTTCGATTGCCAACGGCCTGATCATCATCGCTCTCTTTCTCTTCTCCTGGAGGGCAGTCCTTGCTCACCCTGAAAGCGCGTATGAGGCGTTCTACGTCAATCTCCAAATCGGCGCTTTGATTGGCCTCGGAGCGGGAATAGGAATGGAGATCGCGGAGTATCTCATCGCGAAATACTTCCCCGCGGGCGAGGGATCGATCGAGCGGGAGACTTCTTCCGGGCATGTCGCTCCTTAGAGTCGGACGCGCATGACACGTCGGCACCTACGTCGCCTCACCGCAAACTATCTTATGGACCGAGTTCCTCTTCGTCACCTCGTTTTTTTGTCTGAGATCGGTGGTTCGTGTGACGCCTCATCGCAGGCCGGCCGCTCGTTCCCGTCGATCGCGACCGGGGAAAATGACGCTGCCCTCTGTAAGGATGCTCTGCCATGAAGTGGAGGTTTTTCCTGGCCTGGCTCCTTGCCATCCCGATAGCCATCGTCAATGGCGCGATTCGCGAATTCGGGTACCGGCGATTTCTGGCTGAACTGCCGGCTCACCAGTTGTCGGCGGTAAGTTTCATTCTGTTCTTCGGACTTTACGTCTGGCTCATTTCCCAGTGGCTGAAGATGGGGTCCGTCCGGGAGGCGCTGCGCATCGGGATCCTCTGGCTCATCCTCACGATAATGTTCGAATTTGTGTTCGGTCATTTTGTTATGGGTCATGCTTGGAAGATCCTTCTGCACGACTATGACATCGTCGCCGGCCGCGTGTGGATCCTGGTTCTGATCTGGATCGCAGTTGCTCCACTCGCTGTGTTCCGCCTTCGCGAGCGAAAAATGCGCCAGGCGGCCTGACGCAAAGTGCAACGATGGCCAACGAGGCTTGACATGATTCTGACCATCAGGACTATCGTCCTTTCCGTTACATTATCGACTGCAGTACTTCCGACTCTTGCGCAGGAGGGATCCAAGCAGATCGCTTCTTCGGACAGAAGCGCCACGCAAAACATTCAGGACTCGGACTATCGGACCATTGCCTTTATCGAAGATCTCTATGCTTCCCTGTCGAAGCTCTCACAAGACAGCTCGAACTGTTCCGTTCAAGTCACCGAGATCATCTTCGTATCACCACGCGATACCGAGAATCGATTTATACTGAAGTTGTCGACTCCGGAAGGAGTTTCGCTGGATGGGAAGCTGATCGTCGGACAGAAGCCGATCGAATTCTTCCGGGCTTTGCACAATGCTCTTTCGGACTCTTCGCGGTCGCACACAATTGAAATTGTCCACTACGCGCAGTTCCCGACTCGGGCGTACAAGAAGCGGACGATTATTGAATTCAAGCTCGCAGATCGGGTTGTCACCATCGATGCCTTCTCGAATGGCCCGAAGGACGAGGAGCGCTGGTATATTCTTGCTATCGAGCCTCTTTCAGAATCCTTCTTCTGGAGCAGGCCGAAGTAATGCGGCGCCGTCGTTGTTCACATGAGGAATGTTCATCACCATGAATCATCAAGCCGTTCTGTTTGAACGCTACCCGCCGACGACACCCCTGCTCGAGAATATTGTCTGGGTGCTGGTGTATGCCTCCGGGTCCGCACTGTTTCTGTACACGAGCGTGTGGGCGGCCGAAGCGTATGCGGCGTACTGCCTTATAAGCATGTATCTTCTCATTCCGAGGCTGGTGTGCACGCATTGCGCCTACTTCGGACAGGTCTGTCATTCAGGACAGGGCTTGATTGCCGGTGTGCTTTTCCCGAAGGC
>DATJPR010000113.1:0-31074 GCA_035506295.1 Bacteroidota bacterium
GGGCGACGCCAAGCTCCTGCCGGAGGGTGACCATGCCGGCAAGCAGAGAGGAGAGCTCGGTTTGCCCCCGAAGGACATCGGCCTGCGATCCTTTTCCGACCTCGTATTGCTTGGATGCGATGGCGACGAACTTTCGCATCAGCTCCTGATTCGCAGCGTTCACTTCAATCTTCCGCTGCACCAGATAGAGCTCATCGTACGCATCCTTGACATCACGAACGATCTTTTGTTCCAGCGTGTGATAGTTCTGCTCCGTCATCGAGGCCCCGTTGTGCGCTACATCGCCCATGGCGGAGCGTTTTCCTGGGAAGGGAAACATTTGCTGGATGTAATAGTCCGTTTCCATTCCGTTCTTGAAAGGGTTCGGAAACGACTGTATCGGGGTCTGATACATCACGACACCCACCTGCGGGGCTTCCCAGGCAGTCGCTTGATCGACCTTCGTCTGCGCGGCCGCGGTTTGGTGACGGGCCGCCCGCAGTTGAGGGTTGTTCGCGACAGCCTCGCGGATGAGGTCTTCAAGATTCATGGGCTGGCCGGGTTGGGCTATGCCCATCGTGCACATGGCAACCAGAGTCGTCAGAAGAAATGACGCGGTGTGCTTGGTCATGTATCGACACTCCTTCGCTTCGCCGTCCTCCTTGTTTGTTGAATAATCGAAATGCCGATACGGAGGTCGGCGAAAGAGTCAAAACGTTGGTGATGGACGACGGGCGTGGAAGAGAATTTGATATTGCCCGGGACGCTCAGCCGTGCAGACTGAGCCGAAGGAGTGTATTAGATCAGAAGAGTGGAGTTGAGGAGATACTGCTCCGCTTGGTGTGGAGCGGGATCAGGGAGCGTGGTAAGAAGATGCTCGTTGGTCGAGTTGACAGTAACCGTGTGTCCGGCGCTTTGGAATTCAATCTGTACTGCGTGCAGCTGCTTGTGAGATTCGACGGAGACTGTCTGTGCGGCGGAAACAAGATGGTCGTTCAGTCCGCCGACGACCTGCGTTTCACAGCACGCCGGAAGTGGAGACCTTACTGCTGTTGACGACGCGGGGCCTCGCTGAGTGTCAGATGCGCGAGCAGCGCAACACGACATCTGCTGCTTCATGCACTCGTGAAGGGTCAGTGTGTAGCCGGAATTCGCCAGGAGGAACAGGGCGACAAGAATTCTACCAATCGTAATCGTATGTCGACTCAAACTGAACATGTTGACAATTTATACAATCGATATTCTAATGTCAATATGTCGAAATTGCATTTCGTGATGATTTGCGCTAGGTTCTTGAACACGCGTCTCGCGATGCCTTCTGAACGCGTCCGATCATTCTTGCCTGTTCAACTTCTTCCCCAGAGACCATATGACACGTCGCCTTCCGCTTGTTGTGGCTTGTGCCCTCCTCTTGTGTCTTGTCCAGGACCAGATGGTCGCCCAGAAAAGAGAAGGACTCGCACTCACTCCGCCCATGGGCTGGAACAGCTGGAACAAGTTCGCATGCGATGTTAACGAAGCGCTCATTCGTCAGACAGCGGATGCAATGGTCTCGAGCGGCATGCGCGATGCCGGCTACCGGTACATCGTCATCGATGACTGCTGGCAGGTGGATCGGGACAGTCTCGGGTTCATCGTTGCCGACCCTCTCCGCTTCCCCTCGGGGATCAAGGCGCTCGCGGACTACATTCATTCCAAAGGATTGAAGTTCGGCATCTACTCCTGTGCGGGAAGCAAGACGTGCGGAGGTCGCCCCGGCAGTCGCGGTCATGAATACCAGGATGCTCTCACCTATGCGAAATGGGGAGTGGACTATCTCAAGTATGATTGGTGCAACACCGAAGGATTGAACGCCGTCGGCGCGTATACCACCATGCGCGACGCCCTGTATGCGACAGGTCGGCCGATTGTCTTCAGTCTCTGCGAATGGGGCGACAACAAGTCCTGGGAATGGGCCGACACCGTTGGACAGCTCTGGCGGACGACCGGGGACATCACCGCCATCTTCGACGGGTCGGTCAATCACGGCACATGGTCATCGTGGGGCGTGATGAAGATCGTGGAGATGCGTCCCGGGATCAGGAAGCACGCGGGCCCGGGTCATTGGAACGATCCCGATATGCTCGAGGTTGGGAACGGGATGACGGTGAATGAAGACCGCGCCCACTTTTCGCTCTGGTGTCTGATGGCCGCCCCTCTGATCGCGGGCAACGACGTACGCGCGATGAGCAGCGACGTTCACGATATACTATGCAACACCGAAGTGATCGCCGTCGATCAGGATTCCGTCGGGGTGCAGGGGTACCGTCAATCGATCAACGACAGCGTCGAAGTCTGGTTGAAACCGATGAGCCATGGCGACTGGGCGGTCGGTTTCCTCAATAGGACCCTCGAGCCCAGGAAGATCGCGGTGGAGTGGTCAAGTATCGCTTCCACCGACACACTCTCACATCGGGTGCTCGACCCGAAGGGAACGACATATACGGTTCGTGATCTCTGGGCGAAGAAGAATCGAGGGACCACATCGAGCCCGGTCAACGCGACTCTCGAGCCCCACGCGATGATGCTGTTCCGGTTGACGCCGCGATAATCATCACTGCTGTAGGTCGGGTCGCCGGACCCGACTGCTCGCCCGGGCCGGGTCAAACCGTGGGACAATCAGCGGCGAGAAGTGGACGGTTCGGCGAGCCGTCCTGCATCTCTATCCTTCGGGCGCGGGCTCTCCCGGCAATGCCGTCTGGGCATTTTCCTCAAGAGACGCAAGTTTCTCCCTGCCGTAGGCCAACCTGGTGATCGTGACGAAGAGAACGGGAACGGCGAAGATCGCGATCATTGTCGCAGCTAGCATTCCCCCCAACACCGTCCATCCGATCGTCGAACGCGCCTGAGCACCCGCCCCGGTTGCGAATGCCAGCGGCGTCACGCCGAGAACGAAGGCCATCGATGTCATGAGGATCGGCCGGAGCCGCAATCGAGCAGCGTCCGTTGTCGCCGAGGCGAGAGGCACGCCGTGGTCCACCCGCTCCTTCGCAAACTCGACGATGAGGATGGCGTTCTTCGCCGCGAGGCCAATCAGCGTAACCAATCCGATCTGGGCGTACACATTGTTTGCGAGGCTCGGAAGGAACGTGAGCGCGGTAATGGCGCCGAAGGCGCCGATGGGGACGGCGAGCAGGACGGCGAAGGGGACCGACCAGCTTTCATACAACGCGGTCAGGAATAGGAAGACGAACACCACGGAGAGCGAGAAAATGATGATCGTGCTGGATCCTGCGTTGATCTCCTCGCGCGAGAGCCCGGAGAATTCGTACCCGTAGCCTGACGGGAGGACCTGAGCCGCCACCTGGCGCAACGCTTCGAGCGCCTGTCCGCTGCTGTACCCTTCCTTCGCCAAGCCGTTGATCTCCGCTGTGCGGTACAGATTGTAGTGGGATATAAGCGGCGCATTTTCGACGACAGTGTAGCTGGTGACAGCGCTGAGCGGGATCAACGAGCCGGTGGCATTGCGAACATAGTACTTGGACAGATCGGTGATGTCCGAGCGGTACGACGTGTCCGCCTGCGCGATGACGTGGAAGTTTCTGCTGTAAATCGTGAAATCGTTGACGTATCTGCTGCCGAGGAACGTTTGGAGCGTGCCGAACACGTCCGCAATGTTGATACCCAGTTTCATGCATTTCTCCCGGTCGACCACCAGTCGGTAGCCGGGCGTCCGGGCCGTGAAGAAGGTGAAGACACGGCTCAACTCCGGCCGCTTGTTCGCGGCCGCGACGAACTGCTGCACGACCGATTCAAATTGGTTGATGTTATCCGTGCTTTCCTGCTGCTCCAGCTCGAACGTGAAGCCGCCCGTTGCGCCGAGGCCAGGGATCGCCGGTGGAGAAATCACAACGACGTTGGCATCGGTGATCTTCGCGAACTCGCCCTGCAGCGTCGCAATCAGGGAATTGAGCTGCAGCGCTTTGCTGGTCCGCTCATCCCAGGGCTTGAGTTGACAGAAGATGGTTCCGCTGTTCGACTTGGTTGCGAACGTCACCACGTTCAGTCCGGCAAGCGCCGCGTAGTGCGCGATCCCCGGAGTCTTCTGTAACATCCCCATCATAGTGTTGATCACCTCGACACTCCGAGACGTCGACGACGCCTCGGGCAGCTCGAAGGTAATGTAGACACGGCCTTCATCTTCGGTCGGCAGGAACCCCGTCGGCTTGAGCCTGAACAGCAACAGCGTTACCACGTACATGACGAGGAGGCCGATCAGCATATAGCGGGCCGCCGAAAGCGCTTTCCGCACGCCCGCTGTATACGATGAGGTGGCCTTATCGAACTGCGTATTGAACATCCGGAAGAATTTCCCGAGGGCGTGGACGCGGCGCGCCGTGTCCGCCGGCTTCAGGAGCAGGGAACAGAGCGCGGGCGTGAGCGAGAGCGCGACGAAGGCGGAAATGAGCACGGAGACCGCGATCGTAATGGCGAACTGTTGGTACAATCGCCCGACGATGCCGGGGATGAAGCCGACGGGGATGAACACCGCTGCAAGAATGAGGGCAATGGCGACGACCGGTCCCGAAATGTCTTTCATCGCCCGGACCGCCGCCTCCTTCGGTTGCATATGCTCGTGGTCGATGTACCGCTGCACGGCTTCGACGACGATGATGGCGTCATCGACGACGATCCCGATGGCGAGAACAAACCCGAACATTGTCAGCGTGTTGATGGTGAAGCCGAGCGGGAAGAAGAAGGCAAAGGTGCCGATGATCGACACGGGAATGGCGAGGATCGGGATCAGCGTCGCGCGCCAGCTCTGGAGAAACAGGAAGACGACAAGGACCACCAGGCCAAGGGCCTCCAGCAGCGTGGTGACGACCTCATGGATGGAGACGCGAACCACGGAAACCGCTTCAAACGGCACCATGTAGTCGACGTCTTCGGGGAACGAGGCCTTCAACTGCTCCATCGTGTTGTAGACCCCCTGGGCGACATCAAGCGCGTTGCTGCCGGGAGCCTGGAAGATCAGGAGGTACGATGCCCGTTTGCCGTCGACGAAGGAATTGCTGGCGTAGCTCGCCTTCCCGAGATCGACGCGGGCGACGTCATAAAGATGCACCACCGCGCCGGTCTGCGGATTGGTGCGGATGATGATGTCGCGGAACTGGTCCGAAGTGCTGAGCCGGCTGTTCGTGAAGACCGTATATTCAAAGACCTGATCGTTGTACTGCGGGGGCGCGCCGACGGCGCCCGCGGCAATTTGCACGTTTTGCTGAGCCAGCGCGTTCACCACATCGTCTGCCGTGAGCCCGAGCTGCGCCAGCTTGTCGGGCTCGAGCCACACGCGCATGCTGAAATCATCCGCCCGCGTAAACACGTCTCCGACGCCGCTGACGCGCAACAACGCGTCGCGGACGTGGATGTTGGTGAAGTTGTCGAGGAACGGCACCCCGTGAGTTCCCTTCGGCGAGTACATCGCGACGAGCATGAGGATGCTCGGGTTGCGTTTCCGGGTGACGAGGCCGAGGCGTTTGACATCGTCGGGAAGAGTGGGGAGCGCGACGCCGACGCGATTCTGGATATCTAGCGCGGCAATGTCGGGGTTCGTGCCGACGTTGAGCGTGACCGTGATCGTAGTCCGGCCGTCGTTGGTGCTGTTCCCCTGCATGTACGCCATCCCCGGCGTCCCGTTGACCTGGGACTCGATGGGGGTGGTGACGGTCTGCTCGACCGTCTGCGCGTCCGCCCCGTTGAAGATCCCCGTGATTTGCACGGTCGGCGGCGTGATATCGGGGTACTGGCTGACGGCAAGTCGGAAGATGGAAACGGCGCCGATCAGCACGATGACGATGGAGATAACGATCGCCGTGACCGGACGGCGGATAAAGACATCAGAGATCATCGGGGAACCTGGCCCGACTGAGTCTCCCGGCTGAGTTCCGGTCCTCCGTTCGCCAGGGGGGACGTCACGGCGACGACGGCATTGTCGCGGAGACGCTGGACGCCGTCGGTCACGATCCGGTCGCCGGCGCTGAGCCCACCGGTGACCACCACCATGTCATGCACGCGCATCCCCAGCGAGAGGCGCCGCTGGGACACGGTGTTCCCGTTCAGGACAAAGGCGAAGTATTCTCCCATCTGTTCAACGACCGCCCGGTACGGGATGATCAAGTCGCCCGCCGGGCTCACGACGCGCATTCGCAGGTCGCAGGTGAGTCCGGGACGCAGCAGCCGGTCCGGATTCGCAAAGATCAGGCGGACGCGGAGCGTGCCGGTCTCGGCGTCGACCGCACGGTCAAGCACGCTCAGCTGGCCATAGTGTGGGTAATGCGATTGATCGGGAAGAACGATCGAAAAAATGGAATCCTGCAGCGTGTTGTCCTCATGGAGGAGCCGGGTGAATCTGCCGATCTCTTTTTCATCGACCGAACAGTCGACGGCCATCGGATCATCCGACGAGATGGTGTTCAACAGCGTTTGTCCGGCAGTGACCGATGAACCCTGTTTGACCTGGGAGATGCCGATGACGCCGTCAAACGGTGCCACAATCACCGAGTAGCGGAGATTCGTCTCCACGCTCTTGACGTTTGCCTCCGCCGCCGCCACCTGCATCTTCGCAGATTCAAGGTCCGCTTTCGCGTGTTCGAGCGTCTGCCGCGCGACCGCGTCCTGCTCAGCAAGCCGGTTATACCGATCAACATCCTGCTGCACCTTCGCTAGGTTCGCTTTCGCAACGCTGAGATTCGCGTTCGACTGATCGTACGCCGCCTGATATAGCTGCTGGTCAATGCCGTACAGCTTCATCCCCTTGCGTACGCGCTGCCCGTCCTTGAAATCGATATCGGTGATATAGCCCGACACTTCCGGCCGGAGGTCGACCTGGTTCAGGGCGGCAACCGTGGCAGGGAAGGTTTCGTGATACACGGTTTCCCCGGGCTCGACGGTATACGTGACGACCTGCATGGGAGGAGGCCCCTGCGTGCGTCCCGCCGAACCGGAACAGGCGGCGAATGCCGCGGCGAAAATCCCCGCAAATGCGATGGCGAGTGCTGTGCGCTTCATCGTGGAACTCCATCCTTTCTACGTCTATTCATGGATAGCCCCCAGGGCTTTCAACACGTCCAGCTTCGAGCTGAGGACCTGATACAGAGCATCGGTCTCATTCACCTGTGCAGAACGAAGGTCCGTCTCCGCCGTGATCACTTCGAGGTATGCCTTGGTCCCTTCCTTGTATTGCAGTTGGACGGTCTTGTAGACCTCCCGTGCCAGGGCAAGGTTTTCTTTGAGCGTGTAGTAGCTGTTCAGGCTGCTCTTGTAATCGGCGAGGGCCTGCAGGTATTCCGCATCGACGGAGTGTTCCAGTTCACCCAGATCGTAGTCCACGCGCTGGAGCTGCATCTCCGCTTCATCGATTTCCTGAAACCTTTTCCCGCCCTGAAGAACAGGAAGCGAGAGCTGCAGGCCGATCCAGGAGCTGGGATAATCGTGCCGGAAGATGTTCGACAATCGATCATCCTGATAGTTGTAGTTGTAACTGCCATACGCCGAGAGCGAAGGGAGAAAACTCCACTTCGTGTAGTGGACATTCGCCTCGAGCAAGCGCTTCTGCGCCTGCAGGAGCTGGTATTCGATTCTCTGTTCGACGTGGGGCACTCTCGTGGTGTCGAGCAGCATGTCCTCCTCGAGCCCGGCGGTGTCCCGTGCGAGCACCAAGGCCGGTGTCGCGGGATATCCCATCTGTTGACGAAGCTGGCCCATGCGGGCTTTCAAAAGCTCCACGGCCTGGGTCTTCTCCGCCCGGGCATTGTTCAGGGAAATCGAAGCCCGCTCATAGTCGATCTTGTCAACGATCCCGCTCTCGTACTGGTTTCGCGCGTCCTTCAGACTCTGCGCGAGCCGGATGATGTCTTCGTCAAGGACCGCGATCTGTTCCTCGGTCAACAACGCTGCGTAGTATGCCTTGCTGACGTTGACGATCACATCGATCGCGGTGCTCGCCGTCTGGTCGGCGCTTGCCTCACGCAGGTCCGAGGCGGTACTCGAGGCAAGGAGAACATCGCGATTGAAAATCACCTGCGAGGCGGAGATTTGCCCGCTCGAAGAGTAGGCCAGGAGTGTTGGAACAGGAGTCCCCTGGACGAGCGAAGCCGGCGGCTGGGGGTTTCGCTGGACATAAAAATTGAAGTTGACCTGGGGAAACCAATCAGCCAGCTTCACCGCGATTTCCTTTCGCGTGATGTCCTCGTCCAGTCGCGACTGCTGCAGCAAGGGACGGTGGGCAAGGGCGTATTGCACACAATCGGCCAGGGAACTCCCTCCACGAAGCGTATCCTGAGCGGTTCGATCACTGCCTGCCGCAGAGACCCGAAAACCGAGTGTCACGATCATCAGAAGGCTCAAGACACGCATAGTCTGGTCCGTTTACTTCTCCCCTGTCGCAAATCGGCGCGAAAAACCCCGTTTCAAGAAAGGTATCTTTGTAGGAAACGCCGGAAAGCGTAACGGAGTTCTCCCGGGCAAATCCTCGAAGGTCATTTGCCCCTTTCACCCAATCCCTGCATCTTATAGTATAGCAAGGATGCTCTGGCGCCCGAACAACGAACGGAAGGGTTTCTGCAATGCCGATCTACGACTATCAGTGCTCTGATTGCGGTGCGACGTACGATGTGTTCCACAAAGTCCGCGAGATTGAAGAAGACATCGTCTGTCCCTCGTGCTCTTCGCGGAAGCATGTACGGCTGATTTCTGCTCCAAGCTTTTCGATGAACGGCCGGGGAAGCGCGAGTTCCTCCTCAGAATCTGCTCCACCGTGCTCGAACGGAGAATGTTGCGGCGGTGCCTGCGGTTTGGATTAAGGAGAAATGGCATGGGAAAAAAGAATATACGCGAGAGCGGAAGCCATTCACCGTACCTCTGGATGTCGGTGACCGTCCTTGCTCTGTTCGGGGTCTACTTCGTCCTTAATGGGAACGGGGCAACCCGTGGCCCGGGTCTTGCATCAACCTTGCCGACACAGAACAGCCCGTCGACGGCACCGGCATTTCGTCTCACCGATATTCAGGGGCGGCCGGTGGCGCTTTCCGATTTTCGCGGAAAGGTCGTCATCCTGGATTTCTGGGCGACGTGGTGTCCTCCATGCCGCCGGGAAATTCCCGACTTCATTTCGCTCCAATCGCGGTACAAGGACAAAGGGCTGCAGATCGTCGGCGTTGCGCTCGATGAGCCCGAAAAAGTTGGGGCGTTTGCGAAATCGTGGGGGATGAACTACCCCGTGCTCCTCGGGAACGACGAAGTGAGCGCCCTGTATGGAGGGATTTCCGGAATTCCGACCACATTCATCATCGATCGGAAAGGAAACATTGTTGAGAAGTTTGAGGGATTCACGGACAAATCTGTCTTCGAATCCGAGATTCAGCGGCTTCTCTCCTCGTCCTCGTAAGATCGGATCAACGCACGAGGACCAGGTGGAAGGATGGGTTCTCTTCGACAGGAGCTGTGGCTTGTGCCGCAAGCTGGCACGTCTGGGATCGTCCCTGCTTCTCCGACGCGGATTCATTCTTGAACCGCTGCAATCACCCTGGGTCGGCGCGTATCTCGGCATGTCGAATCAGGAATTGCTGAGCGATGTTCGATTCCTCTCCTTCGATGGTCGACACCTCCAGGGCGCGGATGTGTATCGGGTCATCATGCGGCGCATCTGGTGGGCGGCACCGTTTGCGTGTCTCTCCGTGCTTCCCGGGCTCAGGCGGTTGTTTGATCTTGGCTATCAAACAATTGCGCGCAATCGGACCTGCGATCCGGGAGTAGGACGTAGGAAGAATGTTCGCGCAGACGAAGTAAGCAGTATGCTGTAAGGAATATGCAGAAAGATCCTGGCGTGCATTTCCACTGACGATTCCCTGCTGGCTGTCCGCGTCTCCTGTCTGCCGATTTCCTTCTCAGAGTCTCCGCTGTTTTTTCCCGTCGACATCTCGTATATTGCCCTGGACTGATTTCCGCCAACCTCGTATTGTTCTCTTCCACCGCCCCATTCGCGCGCATCTCTCATGGATACCACGACCGTCATCGCGCTCTTCGAGAAGAGTGTCCACCGCTTCCCTGATCGGATTCTTCTCTGGGAAAAGAACCATGGATTCTATGAAGGCTTGACGTACGCACAGACCCGGCTCCGCGTCGACGAGTTTGCAGGAGGTCTGCTGGCTCTCGGGGTCGGGATCGGTGACCGCATCGCCACCATCGCAGAGGGTCGCAACGATTGGGTTGTCGCCGAGCTTGGCATCCTCAGCGCGGGGGCGATTCACGTTCCGCTTTCTGTGAAACTCAGCACGGGGGCCGAGCTGGCCTTCCGGCTCACGCACTCCGAATCGACCATCGTCGTTGTCTCCGGCTCTCAGGCGTCGAAGATCCGCGGACTGCGGGGAATGCTGACGCACGTGCGGCATATCATCCTGCTCGATCCATTGGAGCCCCTTCAAGAGGGCGAGATGACGATGGAGCAACTCTGCGTGCTCGGCAGATCGTTCCTTGAAACCCGGCGGGAGGAATATGAGGCAAGGAAGAACTCCGTTCGCGGAGATCAACCGGCGAATATCTGCTACACCTCCGGCACCACGGCGGACCCCAAAGGGGTTGTCTTGACGCATCGGAACTACACGGCAAATGTCGAGCAGGCGTCGGCGATGTTCGATATTCCTGAATCGTACTGCTCGCTGCTCATCCTGCCCTGGGACCATTGCTTTGCGCACACCGCCGGGATCTATACCCTGATGAGAAATGGGGCAAGCATGGCATCGGTCCAGACGGGAAAAACCCCGATGGAAACGCTCAAGAATATCCCCCTCAATATTCGTGAGATCCGCCCGTCGTTTCTTCTGAGTGTGCCGGCACTCGCAAAGAATTTTCGCAAAAGCATCGAGAGCGGCATCGCGGCGAGGGGGAAGGTCGTGGAGACGCTTTTCCGGTTCGGCCTGCGTGTTGCCTATGCATTCAACGGAGACGGATTACACCGGGGAGCCGGATGGCGGATCCTGTATCGGCCGCTGGTCCGGTTGTTCAACGCCGTCCTCTTCAGCAAAGTGCGGGAGAACTTCGGCGGTCGTCTCGGATTCTTCGTCGGCGGTGGAGCCCTGCTCGACATTGAACTCCAGCATTTCTTCTATGCCCTCGGCATGCCGATGCTTCAAGGCTACGGCCTCACCGAGTCCTCTCCGGTGATCTCCGCAAACACGCTGTGGAAGCACAAGCTCGGGTCTTCCGGTCTCGTCGTTCCGAACCTCGAGCTCCGGATCGAAAACGAAAGTGGACAGTTGGTTCCAACAGGGAGTGAGGGGGAAATCGTTGTGCGGGGGGAAAATGTCATGGCGGGGTATTGGAAGAATGAACGGGCGACGTGCGAGACGATCAGGGACGGCTGGCTGCACACGGGAGATCTCGGGTACATCGACAATGACGGATTCCTGTTCGTTCTTGGACGGACGAAGAGCCTGCTCATCGCGCACGACGGAGAGAAGTACAGTCCCGAGGGGATCGAGGAGGCGCTGAGCAACGAATCGAAGTACATCGACCAGGTGATGCTCTACAACAACCAATCGCCGTATACCGTTTGCCTTCTTGTCCCGAACAAGGACGCCATCCTTGCATGGCTTCGGGGACACGGCCATTCAGCAGAGGACGAAGAAGGGCAGCGTCTTGCCCTCGGATTGCTGAGGTCCGAAATCGATGCGTATCGTGAAGGAGGATCACGCGGAGCGCTTTTCCCGGACCGCTGGCTCCCCTCGGCGATCGCCGTTGTGGCGGAGGGGTTCACGGAACAGAACGGACTGTTGAACAGTACGTTGAAGATTGTCCGCGCCCGCATCGTCGAACGCCATCAGGCACGCATTGCGGCATTGTTTACGGTCGAGGGGAAGGACGTGATGAACGCCGAAAATCGGCGGGCGATTGCATCGCTTGCCCGGGATTCCGTGTAACCCATCTGCACATCGATCGACTTCCTCGTTGATTCCGCGAAGAACTCGTCGTACATTTCAAGGCTGGCGCCTCCGCGCACGCGAGGCATCATCCCTTGTTTGTTCTTTTCCCTATTCACTCCTTCATGAGGCTGCAATGAATCGCTCGAAGCTCTTTTCCTTTTCAGCGATTGCCCTCGCTTTATCGTTGACTGCGATCGGTTGCTCCAGTCAAAATGTTGCCAGAGTCGGTGAACCTTCAGGATTCATGAATCTGGATACGGTCAAGGCGGGACAATTTGATACCGGCAAGATGTGGACATTCGATTTCCCGCCCGCCAAGTATTTCGCGGAAACATATCACTTCAATCCGACAAAGGAATGGTTCGATCGGGCCCGCCTTGCCGCGTTGCGCATCCCGGGCTGCTCATCGGCGTTCGTGTCTGAAGACGGTCTTATCATGACCAACCACCACTGCGCTCGCGGATCCCTCCAGCGTGTGCAGAAAGAGGGCGAGGACCTCGTGGAGAACGGATTCTATGCGGCGACGATGGAGGAGGAGAGGAAGGCCCCGATCTGGGTGGACCAACTGGTGGTGATCGAGGACGTCACCAATGAAGTCATCGGCGCGTTCGATGCCGGGACGACGGACAGCGCAAAGACCGCCGACCGTGCCGCAAAGATCGCGGAGATTCAACGCCGATACGCCGCGAAGTTCAAGGAGGCCTCGAAAGACTCCATGGTGTTCCAGGTCATCTCCTTCTACAACGGCGGCCGTTACTCTCTGTACGGCTACAAACGCTACACGGATGTCAGGCTGGTCTTCGCGCCGGATGAGAAGGCGGCGTTCTTCGGGGGAGATCCCGACAATTTCACGTATCCACGGTACGATTTTGACTGCTCGTTCTTCCGCGTGTACGACAACGACAAGCCGCTGCACACAGCCGATTTCTTCCGCTTCAGCAAGGACGGTGCATCGCCCGGAGAAGCGGTGTTCGTGCTCGGGAACCCGGGGTCGACCAATCGATTGCTCACGGTGTCGCAGCTCGAGACCCTTCGGGACATTCAGTTCCCTGCGCGGCTAAACGGGTACATTGACCGCGAAAAAGCAATGGAACACTATGTCGATCAACATCCCGACAAGCGCGTCGAATACATGAACCAGATCTTCGGCGTGGCGAACAGCCGGAAGGCGGTGAACGGGTATCTCGACGGTCTTCGCGATCCGTACCTCATGGCGAAGAAACTAGACTTCGAAAAGAAGTTCCATGCCGCCGTGACGTCGAACCCGGCCCTCGAAAAGAAGTACGGAGACCCGTGGTCGGAGATCACAGCTGAAGAGTCTGAGCGACGCTCCATTTCCGCCGAAGCGACCGCATTGGACATGACGACGGCACGGTCTCAATTTCTGGTCATTGCAAACCGGCTCGTGGACAAGGCGAAAGGTGGCGCAAGGTCGTTCGCGCCCGGCATGGGTGCCCCCGGAGGTCCTGGTGGTCCCCGGGGTCCGGTGTTCCCGTTGACGTTCCAGCCGGAGATCGAGACATCGCTCCTGGCGGATCAACTGCAGTTCATGAAGGACCAGCTCGGCGACCGCAACGCCGCGCTCAACAAGCTGCTTGCAGGGCGAACGCCTGAGGTTGCAGCGGAACAGCTTGCGAAGGAAACGATTCTCGGATCGAGAGAAAAGGTGATGGACCTGTGGGAAGGAAGCGCTGACGCGATCCTGAGCTCCACGGATCCGCTGATCACGTTCGTGCTGCAAGTCCGGCCGCGCAGCATGCAGCTCCAGGAAGAGCTGAGAGACATCCGCGAAAAGGAAGCCCGGCCGACGCAACGGCTGGGACGCGCGATGTATGAAGTCTATGGCACGTCCATCCCGCCGGACGCGACGTTTTCTCTTCGCATTGCAGACGGGGTGGTCGAAGGCTACAACTACAACGGGACCATTGCCCCCCCGACGACGACGTTCTACGGCTTGTATGACCGGTACTACTCCTTCGGCAAGCAATATCCCTGGGCGCTCTCCAGCAAATGGGTCCCGCCACCCGCCGACTTCAACCTCAGCACGCCGATGAATTTCGTGTCGACCTGCGACATTATCGGTGGAAACTCGGGGAGCTCGCTTGTCAACAAGGACCTCGAAGTGGTCGGGCTGGCGTTCGACGGCAATATCGAGAGCCTCCCCGGCAACACGATCTTCGACGAGACGAAGAACCGCGCGGTCGCCGTTCAATCCTCGGGGATTCTCGAAGGGTTGGACAAGATCTACAAGGCGGAGCGGCTGGTCAAAGAGTTAAAGGCGGGCAAGATAGAGCCGTAACAGCTTCTCGAAGGCAAACACGACAAAGCCTCTTCCGGGACCATCGTGCGGAAGAGGCTTTGCCCTTCATCGTTTTCCCCGTACCGGACACACCATGCAGACCAACTTGTTGTGGGAGGAGCAATTCACGCTCACTTCCTACGATGTGGATTTCAACGGGCGGCTCTCGTTGTACGCGTTGTTCCGGCGGTTCCAGGAACTGGCCGGCTCGCATGCGACCCACCTTCGCGTCGGCTACGACCGGCTGAAGGAAGAAGGGCTGGCATGGTTTCTCTCCCGCATCAAAGTGGAATTTTCCACTCTCCCGCTCTGGGGCGACGCGGTGCGATTGCAGACGTGGCCGAAGGGGATCGAGAGGCTGTTTGCGATGAGGGAATTCCGGCTTCTCGACAAAGCAGGTGCGACACATCTCCTTGCGACTTCCCGTTGGCTCCTCGTGGATGTCGCCAGGGGACGGCCGCGCAGAATCGAGAGCCTTCCGAGGGACCTTTCGTTTGAAAACGTGGAGCACGCCATCACCGAGACCCCGGAGAAAATCGTTCCCGTCTCTCCGTGCGTGCAGGTCTATGAACGGGAGGTGCTGCCGAGCGATCTCGACGTCAACCACCACGTCAACAACGCCGAATACGTCAAGTGGGTCATGGATTGCTTCGAGGTCGGGATGCAGACGTCGCACGGATTGCGTTCCGTGCAGCTGAATTATCTCGAAGAAACCCTGCTGGGCGATCATGTCCGTGTCGGCTCCGCCCGACGTAGCGAGCATGACCAGTCGTATTATGTCGAAGGGTTGAGCGCAACAAAGGGCTCAACCCTTTTTCAGGCGCAGGTGGACTGGCGGTAGCGCCCCTACCAGATCTTCACCCGAAGGCTGTCCGGCCGCCACATCGGGTCTCCTTTTTTGATGTTGAATGCCTGATAAAACGCCGGGATATCCGACAGCGGGCCGTTCACCCGAAGGAACATCGGCGCGTGCACATCGGACATCACCTGCACCGCCAGCGAGGCGTCGCGCATGTGTCCCAGCCATGAGTACGCATACGCGAGGAAGAACCGCTGGTCCGGCGTCAGGCCCGCGATCAGCGTGTCGCTTTGCCCTTCGCGCGTCTTCTTGAACGCATCGTAGCCGATGAGCAGTCCGCCGAGGTCCGCGATATTTTCCCCGAGGCTGGCTTTCCCGTTGACATGCATGCTGTCGAGAACGACGTAATGGTTGAATTGCTCCACCATGACTTCGGCACGGGCCTTGAAATTCGCCGCATCCTGCTTTGTCCACCAGTCGCGAAGATTTCCCTGCGCATCGTACTGCCGCCCTTCATCATCGAAACCGTGCGTGACTTCGTGCCCGATGGTCGACGCGCCGGCATAACCGTAGATCAAGGCATCGTCAGCGAGTGAATCGGGCAGGCCGGGAATCAGCAGCTCCGCAGCGGGCAGGACGATCTCATTGTTGGAAGGGTTGTAATAGGCATTGTACGTCTGCGGTGTCATGTCCCATTCGCTACGGTCCACCGGTTTGCCGAGCTTGCCTGCGTTATAGTTGTAGTTCCATTGATTGGCCCGTATCTGGTTCGCACAATACGAATCCCGTTCAATGTCAAGCGCCGAATAATCGCGCCAGGTGTCGGGATAGCACACCTTCTTCGTGACCGCCTGCAGTTTCGCAAGCGCCTTCTCCTTGGTCGGTTCGGACATCCAATCGAGACGCTTGATCCTGTCCGCGTACGCGTGGAACATATTGTCCACCACGGTCTCATAGCGCTGCTTCATCGCGGGTGGAACATACGCCTGGACGTAGAGTTGCCCGAGCATGAAACCCATCGCCCGCTCTTCCGCGTCGATCACGCGTTTCCATCGGGGACGTTGCTCCTTCACCCCTGAGAGGACGGTCCCGAAGAAATGAAAATGCTCGTTTTCGAAGGGCGCGCTCAATGAGGGGGAGTACCTATTGGCGAGTGACCAGCGGAGATACGACTTCCACTCTGGAAGCGGGATCGAATGCACGGCGCGCGCCGCTTCCTTGTAGAATTCCGGCTGACCGACGATGACCGAATCGATTCCTTTCACCGACATCAATGGAAGGAGCGACTGCCAGGGAAGCGCCGGCGTCAGGCGATCCAACTGGGTGATGGAGACCTTGTTGTAATTGCGGTACGGATCGCGCAGGTCTTCGAGCTTGCGCGAGGCGCCTGCAAGACGGGTCTCGATGCTCATGACGGCCGCGCTGGACGACGATGCCGATACGGAATCCTCGCCGAGGAGGCGGAACATGTTCGCGATGTGCCGGACATATTCCCTGCGGATGTTCTCAGTGCGCCCGTCCGTGTTGAAATAGTAGTCGCGGTTGGGGAGCCCCAGGCCGCCCTGCCACAGGTGATAGGCGTAGGCGGCGCTGTTCTTTTCGTCCTGATCGACATACGGCGAGAAGAGGGCGCCAACGCCGATCGTCTGGAGATGCGCAATTTCTTTGAGGAGGGCGTCGGGGTCCGAGACGGCGTCGATCATCGCAAGCTCGCCCTTGAGCGGCGCAAGCCCCATCGAGTCGATGCGCGCGGTGTCCATCGCCGTAGAGTAGAAGTCGCCGATCTTCTGCGAGTTCGTTCCGTGCGCCGCCCCGGCCTGCTCGGCATCCATGTTGATCTTTTGGAGCTGGTGGTACACCTCTTCGCGCACAAGATTGCCGACACCCCACATCCGCTCGCTCGCGGGTATGGGATTGGCTTTCAGCCAGGCGCCGTTTGCATACTTGAAGAAATCCGTTCCAGGCTGGACCGTTGTGTCGATGTCCACGGCGAGAACGTCTTCACGCTTGGGGGGTTCCGTCTTCGGCCCGCAGGAAAGCAGGGCCATGGAAAGCAACAGTGGAACCGCGAGGGCCAACATCTTGTGTTGCATATGCACGTCCGGGGATGAGTCGTTCCGCGCTTAAGCAGGCGGAAAGCATTCGATACGGAGAGGAATACGATAAATAACGGAAAAAGTTCCTCTCTTGCCAGGACGAGAAGGATGTGACGCCGATCACGGCGTGACGCATGCGCATTGCATTTGTGTGGCGAAGATCGCACTCTGGTTGTGCGCGGTATCGTAGCCCGACGCGCATGTTTCCGTGCCGAAAAAATAAAAGCTAAGTGTGCTCCGTGAAGAAAAACGATGGCAACGAGTTCCTCCGATATTTTGCGCCTCTGGTTCTTTGGATGGGAGTGATCTTCGTCAGCTCCTCGATTCCGGAAGCTGACTTCCCCTCGCTGAGCTGGGGAGGATGGGCCAAGATCGTGCATTTGATCTTTTATTCCACGCTCTGCTTTCTGACCTGGCGCGCGCTGCACAACCAGTCGCGGGTGGACTGGCTCGCCCGGCATTCCGCAGCCGCCGGCTTCGTCGTCGCGGTCATCTACGGCTCGATCGATGAGTTTCATCAACTCTTCACCGCCGGCCGCCATCCGCGGGTGACCGATGTGCTGATCGACGGCTTCGGCGCGTGCATTTTTCTGCTCGCGCTTCAGTGCTACCGCGTGCTCAAGGGGCTGGATTCCACCGCCTATTGAACCGTTGTTCCTGCCTGTATCGTCTGTCCCGCCGGAAGAGACGTGCATCTAATCCCCTCTTTATGTATTGTGCAATACGACAGTTGCCCGTTGCTTTTCCTCTTCATCCCTGCTATGCGACTCGTTTGCACTCGTCTGTGTGTACTCATCGGATCCTTGATTCTGGCGCTGTCCGGCGTTTGTCCGGGATCCGCTCATGCTCAGTCCTGGTCGTCCGACGGCTATCGCATGTCTGCGTTAAGCTACGACAGCCTGGGATTTCAGGTGCTGGTCGACGATGAGACGGGCCGAGGTGGCAATGCGTTCGATCGTATCCTTCAGTCGGAATGCTCCGAGATCCTCCAGCGGAACGGGATCTGTTGCGTCCGCCGGGATGACTCCAGCTCCCGGAGCCGGTATCCGGTCATTGTGATCGATGTAACGGTGACGCCGGTGGACGGCGCCAGGAGCATCGGCGATGAACTTTATTACGGCTCGATCACCTTTCGGCGGGAGGTGACGCTGACGATCGCGGATCGCCCGCAGAAAGCGATGGGCGCCACGTGGTCGATGACCTTCGGAGGCGGAGCACGGACCAGAATGGCCATCGTCAGCGATATTGAGGCTCGCCTGATGGATTTCCTCGAGGACTATCTCAAACTCAACAGCGCGAAGTGGATCTGGAAGCAACAATAGGAAGACCCGGAGCAATGCCCACGAGTTATATCGACAGCAATATTGACCACTATGAGCCGATTTATTCCCCTCGAGATATCCGATCGCAGTTTCCCGCAGGCGAGGCGATCATCCGTGAAGTGATTGCGGATCGGACGGAGGTCCAGCGGGTTCTCGCCGGGGAGTCACGCCGCGTGATGTTGATTATCGGTCCGTGCTCGATCCACAACCCCGGCGAGGCGCTGGAGTACGCCCACAAATTGAAGGAGCTCGCCGCACGGGTGGAGGATACGTTCTTCATTCTGCTCAGGACGTATTTCGAGAAATCCCGGACCGGCCTGGGCTGGAAGGGGTTGATCGATGAACCGGACCTGGATGGGAAATCCAATGTCGGCAAAGGGTTGCGTGTTGCACGAAACCTGCTCCTCGAGATCAACGGCATCGGCATGCCTTGCGCGACCGAGCTTGTCGATCCCATCACACCGCAGTATATCCTCGATCTGGTGGCATGGAGCGCGATCGGCGCGCGGTCCGTGGAGTCGCGACGTTCGCGCGAGCTCGCGTCCGGCATCTCTACTCCCGTCGGGTTCAAGAACAGAACGGACGGGAATATCGACGTCGCGATCGAAGCGCTCAATTATGCGCGGGAGGCGCACTCATTCACGGGCATCACGGAGGACGGGCGGATTGCCGAGATCAAGACACGGGGAAACAAGTTCGGCCACATCATCCTGCGCGGCGGGACCAGCGGGACGAACTATGATGCCCAGAACGTGGCCCGCGTCCAGGAGCGACTGCGCAAACGCAACCTCCCGGATGTCGTGATGATCGACTGCAGCCATGCCAACAGCAACAAGGAATACTTCAAGCAGCCGCCGATCTTTCTCGATGTCATCGGCCAGATTCACGCCGGCAACCGCAAGATTGTCGGGGTGATGCTGGAATCCTATCTCGAGGAAGGGAACCAGCCGTACGGCAGCGCGAACCTGAAGAAGGGAGTGTCGATCACCGACCCGTGCATCAGTTTCGCAGAAACTGAACGGGTGGTGATGGAAGGGTACAGGATGTTGAAGGGCGATGCCGGCTCGTGAGCGCGCTCAGCAGCGGCGTTCGTACTCCGAAATTATCCGGTCCATCATCTGATGGGTCTCTTCGCGGACCTTGCACCGCGCCGGATCCTCTTCGAACCACGCAAGCGTTTTACGAATCCCCACCTTGAACGGGATCACGGCGGTATACTCCGGGACGAACCGCTTGATCTTGCTGTTGTCAAAAATCACGCTCACCGCCTTGTCACCCAACAGACTTCCGACCAGCGAGGGCTCGCATGCGGCAAGATAATCGGAGGCGATGTGGACAATCTGCGGCGCTTCGCCCGCGGCATCGGCAAGCGCGTAGTGGATCTGGTCCCAGGTCAGGAGTTCATCGGACGTGATGTGAAAAGCCTGGCCGATCGCCTGTTGGTGGCCGAGGAGCCCGACGAATCCCCCGGCAAAATCTGAAGCGTGCGTCACCGTCCAGAGCGACGTGCCGTCTCCATGAACGATGATCTTCCGCTTTTTCCGGATGCGGTCGACGATCGTGAATTCCGTCCACCCTCCGATCGGGACCGGAAGGACGGTGTCGTAGGTCAGCGACGGACGGACGATGGTCGCCGGAAACCCCGCCTCACGGTACGCGCGCATCAGGCGATCTTCGCAGGCGATCTTCTTGCGCGAGTAATCCCAGTACGGATTGCAGAGGGGAGTGGACTCGGTGACCACCGGATGGGAGAGCGGCTTCTGGTATGCGGAAGCGGAGCTGATGAAGATGTACTGTCCGACATTTCCCTGGAGCAATCCGATGTCGCGCTCGACATCCGCCGGGTCGAAGGCGATCCAGTTGACAACGACGTCCCAGCGCTGCCCCGACAACGCCTTCCGGAGCGAAGCCGCATCGTTCACATCCGCCACGAGGGAGCGGGCCCCCGGGATCACCGTGTTGCGCACACCACGGTTGAGCAGTGTAAGCGAGATCCCGCGCTCGATGCACAGCCGGCTTACCGATGTGCTAATGTTTCCCGTTCCCCCGATGAAGAGTACATTCATGATGCTATCCTTTGCGCATTCATCCGTGAAGGAGATCAGATTTTCCCCTCGGCGTACCCTTTGGACGTGAGATAGGTATAGCTCTTCTGGACTCCGTCAAAGATGTCCTTGCTGTACTCGTCGAATTCCACAATCATCCATTCGATGTTTTCTCCACCCGCCTTGCAGATCGCGCCGAAGTCCATCACTCCCTCGCCTGCCGGCACTTGTTCGTACGCCTTCTCTCCCTTGATCGCGGGACCGTCCTTGATGTGGAGGAGGGGGGCACGTTTGCCGAAATCACGGAGGATGGCCGCAGGATCTCTTCCTGCCGTCTTTGCCCAGTAGGTGTCGATCTCAAAAAAGACGTCCGAACTCGCGTGCTTGAGAAGATAATAGAACGGCATCTCGCCGTACGGATGGTTCTCAAATTCCCACCAGTGATTATGGAGGCCGAACCGAATCCCCCGTGATTTCATGTAGGCGGCGACCTCGTTGTACTGCTCCATGGTCCGCTTCAGCGTATCGAGGTCTTTATATTTCTCACCTTCCGGCCAGCCGGCGAACACCATCCTGTCGCAGTGGTAGGCGTCGGCTTGCTTCATGGCTATGTCCCGTTTGTCGCCGACCGGAAGATCGACGTGCATGCTGAACACGGTAAGTCCAAGGTCGCGGAACATTTTGCTCGCATGGTCCAGCGCCACGGTATCCGGGAGGGCGTAGGTCTCGATGCCCCGATACCCCATATGGGCAACCTTGGTCATCGTCGCATCGAAGCCGGTCTGGATGGCATTGCGCACCGTATACAACTGCATGCCGATCTTCGCCCTGTGCTTGGCGCCGACGGCGCCAAAGGCGGATGTAACCATGCCCGCTGCCGCGGTCCATCCGAGGGTCTTCAGAAAGTTCCGCCGGGTATGCAGAGATCTGGTCATAGGAGATTCCGATCGACGATGGGAGAATTCGTTGACCCCACAAGATACTTCACGCGCAGCGAAGTGTCAATGTACTCATTTCGACACGGCCTCCGGGGCGGCCTTCCACTTCGCCATCTCTGCAATCACGTCCTCGATCGGCTTCAGCGAGACGTCCTCGCTTGAGCCCTTCGAAGAGTAATCGAACGGATTGTCGAGGTCGCGGATGAGGAGGATCAAAAACACCATAAGGTAGGTGATGATTGCGGTGAAGAACAAGGACTCGTAGAAGTAATCCATCTTGACGATGACGATCCCCAGGAAGATGAGGAACGTCGTGCTCACCGCGATCACATACCCCGAGGAAACGAAGCTGGTGTCTCTGATCGTGTGGATGCGGACAATCACGCGCCGAAGATTCGCATGCTCCTGACGCATGCGGGCAAGATAGTTCGGGAGAATCAGTCCTTCGAGGTCGCCCATGAACAGATAGAGCTCCTTCAGACGGAGAAGCAACGACCGTGTTTTCACCTCCTTGTAAAACCACTGGTGGACCTGTCCGCCGAATTCGGCATACGATGAAAGATTGGCCCGAACGGCGGGTGACGGTTTCTGTTGCCCCGCAAGCTCGAGTTCGTCGACGATCGTGGAGATCGCGGAAGCGAGTTCCCCGGGGAGTTTTTCGCTCTCCTTGTAGTCGCTCAGGACGCCGCTCAGGAGAAATCCCAGGAGGAAGACGTTTGCCCCGATGATGCCCGAGAAGATGACGTTCAAGGAAATGACCTCCCACCCCAACGCATGGACAGCCGTTTTCAGGAGGACGACGACGAGAACGATGGGCACGGCCTTGAGGAGGATGGCGTTTGTTTTCATGACGAGACCGCAGCGAGTGAATGTGGAGGGAAGGGGAATCCTTCAGGAATATGCCGAAATAAGTCGATCAGAATCCAGAGGAAAATACAAAGGCCGGGGTTCATTCCCCGGCCTTATCCCCTGCGGCGTGCGGACGATGAGGATATCGATTATTTGAAGACGTACGGAATCGACATCCAGGTCGTTACCGGTCCGCTTGACATCATACCCGGCTCGAACTTTGAACTCATGGCTGCAGCAACGACAGCGTCGTCGAAGACGTGGTTGGTACTCGTCAGGACGACTGCCTGCGTAGGCTTGCCCTGGGTATCGATCTGGACTTTGACGACGACCCTGCCCGTCAGTCCGGCGCGAATCACAGCGTCCGGCAGCTTTGGCTGCACGAGTTTCACGATCTTGGGCTCCTTCTCCACCGCCTGGAATGGCTGTGCCGGGGTTTGAGCCGGTGTCTGCGCCGGAGCGGATTCCTTGGCCGGCGGAGGCGAAGCGGGCGCGCTTGATTGCGCGGGCTGGCTTGAGGGCTTCGAAGAAGACTCCGTCTTCTGGGCCGGCGCGGACGATGTCGAGCTAGTCGAGTGTTTCTCTTCCTTTGAGGAAGATCTTGCAGGGCTCGAAGGAGTTGGCTCTGAGGCGCCCTTATCCGCCGGTTGCGACTCGGGCGGCGCTGCCGTCACCTCCGGCGTTGGATTGACGACCGTCTGCTGTTGCGACGGCTGGACGGTCTTCTGGGCATCGCCCAGCGAGTACACCAGACGGGCACCACCTTCTTTTGAGGAACGCGTCAGGAAGAACGCCCCTCCCAGTCCCAGAAGGACGACCGCGGCAATGGCGGCGATCATCGGCATCTTCGACTTCTGCTTCGGCTGGTCATCGGCTGCCGGGAAGCTGTCCTGACGCTGCCCCACGGGGTGGGCCAGAGGTACGGGTGCGGGCTCGGTGTCCGGGCGGCTGGATTCCCTGGGCGACGGTGCCGGTGTCGGGACCGTGCTCTTTGGTTTCTCGCCCGGCGCTTTCGCGCGCGGCTTCTCTCCTCCGGCGCTCAGTCCGGCGAGCTGGGAGATCTTCTCCTCATATTCCCGTGCGATGCGGTTCTCGGGGTCGATGATGGAAACCCGTTTGACTTCCGCGAGGGCGCTTTCATAATCCCCGCGTTCCATGAACTCATCTGCGCGGGAGAAATATTGATCGCGGACTTCCTTAAGGCGCGCCTCCTTTTCGTCCGGCATGGAAGCAGCGCTGGTCGATGATCCGTTGCCGCCCGCCCCGGCGCCATGTGTTCGGGCACTGTCGAGGGCGCGGTCAAGCAGGCCCGGCAGTTTCTCCTTTGCCTCGTCTGCAGCGGGGCCCGGAGGGAGCGAAAGGAGCTTCGCAAACTGCTTCTCGAGAGCGATGACGTAGATGTTCCGCGGATCGAGAGACTTCGCCGCTTTGATTTTCGCAAGAGCTTCCGCGTACTTTCCGACGTCCGCCTGGTTATAGGCTTCCAGGATCAGGTCGACAACCGGGGTTTCTGTTGCTTCGAGCGTTTTAGTTTGCATGCTGTGCTCCTCTGGTGATTACCGCGCGCCCCCCGCGGCTTTTTCGTTCGGATAGACTAATTTCAATGCATTGGCGGAGACCGGACTCTGCCGCGACTGGTTCTGCCGGATTCGGACTTCGAGCTTTTTGATCTCCGGGCTCAGCGGATCGATCACGTAGGCCTTTGCCACTTCGTCGAGCGCCCGCGTGAAGTCGTTTTGCTTCTGAAATTCATCGGCCGCGAGGAGGTGGAGCTGAAGGCGCCGTGCCCGTTCTTCCTGCGCGTGCAGTTCCCTCTCGGACTTCTCGGGTTGCGCGGAACGGCGTGCCTCGTTTTGCGCTTCCCAGATCTTGCGCTCGAGGTCCATCAGGTCCGTGTCGTTCGGATGGTCGAGAAGGCCGAGCGCGACTTCCGCGAGCGCCTCTTCGTAGGCCTCTCGATCGAAACATTCCTCTGCCCGCGCCAGGTGATCTTCCTCCATCGACGGCTCGGAGCCTGGAACCTCGGCAGACTTCTGCATCGAGGACGTTACCGTTTCCGGCGGCGCCGAGGCGAAGCGAAGGCTGTCGATCTCACGCTCGAGCACCTGCACTTCTTCGTTCAGCGGATCGATGATGAACGCCCGGGTCAGTTCTTCGAGGGCGCGGTCATACATGCCGACGTGAATGAGCCGGTGGGCTTCGGTAATATGGGTCTGTACCGCTTCCGGCCCTTCTTCGATGGACACCGCAGGCTGATCGAACTGGACTTCCTCCGTCCGGTTGTGCCCCTGGGCAGCCAGGATTTCTTCTTCCAGCGCCTTGATGTCCTCATCGAACGGATCGAGCAGGAATGCCAGCGCGACTTCGGCCAGCGCGCTTTCGTAGCGCTGCTGCGAGAACTCGAACCGTGCGGATCCGAGGTGCTCGTGGATCTGCTCCTTTTGCAGGCGACGGCGCTCTTCTTCGACGGCCTGTTCGCGAAGCAGACGTTCCTGCTCTTCGCGCGCCATCCGCTCGAGCTCCTCCTCCGCCATGCGCCGCTCTTCTTCCTCTTCTGCCTTCCTGCGTTCTTCCGCGTTCCGGATCGCCTGATCGCGTACCGCCATGATCGCGACTTCGCAGTCGCGCACTTTCGTGCTTGCCGGGTCGATCACATAGGCCCGTGTGATGACCAGCAGTGCGTCGCTGGTGTTCCCCTGCTCGGCGAGGGCCATCGCTTCCGCACACTGCCGTTCGATTTCGCGCTCGATGGCTTCGCGGCGCTTGCGCTGCTCCTCCTCGCGCTGACGGGCGCGCTCTTCCTCTTCCCGCCGGACCTGTTCCTGCCGCTGCTTGATCTGCGCGCTCAGCGACGACGCCTCGTCGTTCAACGGGTCGATGACCACGATGAAGGTGAGCTCGTTCATCGCAGCCTCGAACTTCCCTGCTGTGAGGAACGCACGGGAGCGGGCGAGATACTGCTGGACTTTCTCCTGCTGGGCTTTGCGCTTTGCTTCTTCCAGACGCGTCTCCCGCTCTTCCTTCTCCTTCCGGAGACGCTCCGCCTGCTCCTTCACCAGAAGCTGCTTGCGCTGCTGCTGTTCTTCCAGCCAGCGCTTCTTTTCTTCCTCGCCCCGGCGCTGTTCCGAATCCATCTCCTTCGTGACCTGCTCGCGCATGGAAAAGATCGCGGGGTTGTCCGGCGACAGCAGTGCAGCGCGGGAGATCTCTTCAAGCGCCCATTGATATTCTTTTCTTGACCGGTACTGTTCGACGCTCTTGAGGAGGCCGTTGATCTTCTCGTCGATGGCCTTCTGCCTCTGCGCGCCCTCCTTCTTCCTGAGGTCGTCCTCGCTCGGGGGTCTCGGAGCAGCCGCGGGCGCCGGCTTCGGCGCAGTGGGCGCAGAAACACCCGCAGCGGGTTTCACAGGTGCGGGGCTGCTGGTATCCGTCTTCGCCTTGATCAATGACCGCACACGTTCCTCGTACGCCACCGCGTAAGGATTCTGTGGATCAAGTGCTCGTGCCTGGGCGATGGCAGCGAGCGCCCCCTCGCAGTTGTTCTCCTTCAGCAACCGATCTGCATTGCGAAGAAGCACGGTGACTTCCGTCGCCTTGCCGCTCGGGGATGGGCCTTTTCTCGTTAGCGAGCCTGCATCCATTGGTCTTTCCCGGTTTCCGTCCGGCGTTCTGCCTCCTCTTGCTTCCGCAGGCAGAACCCCAGGACCTTTCGGTGAGTATCCCTAGTTCACACTGTTGCGTTCGGACGACCGGTGTCGCCGACGGTGGCCGATACTATCTTACCACCAATCTAACTATGCAACCGGCGGCGCAATTTTGCTGTGCGATAGCGCAACTTCTGAACGTCTTCTCTTTCGGCGTTCATACCAAGTGCTTACAAAGGTAACGCCAAAAGAGAAGCCCGAAAAACGCCTGAGAATCGCCACTCCGGTCTGGCAAGGTGGCGAAAAAACTACCTGTGTCTGGAAATTTTCACAATGAAAAGTGTTGCGGGGCGCACGTGGAGAGATCAGTGATGGGTATTGAAGCGAAAGAGGGACTGTGAGACTGTGAGACTTTGAGAAGGTGAGACGATGGGAAAACGCCGGCCCGCACGCTGCGGATGACCGAGCGGGCCCGCATGAGTATACTTCACACCTCGATTCCCTAGCGTGGCCAGAGCCAGCCGAACATCCCGGCCGTGAGCAGGCCATAGATGAGACCGTCGATCGTGTTTTTGATCGTTGTGCTCCACGGTCGCGCGAACCAAATCGACTCCTGCCATCCGGCCACGGCGTAGCACACGAACGACGTGAAGCCCGCGAAGCGGAACACGGCAAGATACGAAGCGCCTTCGCCGAGCGCCCGCCCTGAAGCGTAAGCGGAGAGGATGCCGACAACGAGACAATACACAAACCAGAGAACAAGACTCTTCGTCATCGAAGGCCGGGCGGAGGGAAACACGGTCATGATCGCCACAGGTCCCTTCTCATACTTCGCCATGAACTCCGGACTCCGCATGTCCTTCATGGAGTCGGCCCGCGGGAGCATATAGGAGCCGGTGGGAATGCTGAACTTACGCAGTGCGTCGCTGATGCCGTCCTGATCCTGGAGCTTTCGCAAATCATTGTTGTGATAGCCCAGGACGGTATGGACCAACGAGCTGACGATGAACACGACCACGGCAGAAAGAAGAATCGGAAGCCAGAGTGCAGGTATGGGGACCATGGGAACCTCCGCACAGATGGTGGTTGGGAGAGGTGTGGAACTGCGCTAATGTAACAACGATTGGTTCCTAAAGGTTGCCTGGGAAGTGTCATCGACCGCTCCGCCGTTTACCACCGTTGTCAGGTAGTAGGCAAGGGCTTCCTTTTCTTCCTGCGTCCCGATGAAGGGGGGCATGAAATTCTGCGCGTTCCCCTGGGAGGACAATTGCGTCAGCAGGCCGGGGTAGCTGAACCTTTGGACCCTTAGGGCGATATCGTTCCGGATCCCATGGATGGTGTGACAGCACTGACACTCGAGCCGGAAAATCTCGCGGCCTGCTTCAGCACGATGCCCCTTTGTGACCATCTTCAGAGAGGACCATCCTGCATGACGAAGAATGCCGTCCCGGTCAAGCTCTGGAAGCTGATCCATACGAATGGCGGAGTCATACATAATACCACTGATGACAAAGGGCTTGCGCGAGATCTCCCGGACGTACTCGAAGCTCCCTATCCAGCTTACACCGATGACAACAAGGAATACGGTAATGAGCCGCTGAACGCCGAGGGGCCACCGTCGCATCATCAGGATGCCGACAAGAAAGATCAATGTCGAAGAAGCGAAAAGCAGACCGACAAACGGCGTCGTCTGAGGATTAAGCGCAAAGCTTGTCGTACGGGTCTCTTCCGGAACGGAGGAATAGTACCAGAGTGCCGACGGCACAAGGCCGACGATCGGAACAACGAGCCACTTACTGCAGTAAGCGACCAACCGGAGCCGGAAGGCGTCGTCGTGATTCCGTAGCGCCGTTATGTATCCGAACAGCCCCGCAAGTGTCATTGCCATGCAGGACCGATAGGCCAGCGAGGCGGGGTATGTCGGGTTGAAAAAGCCGTCCCAGATCGAATGCGTTTCAACCCACCTGCCGGGCGTGAGCATGAAGGAGAGCATTCCGTTGATGACGGCAAGACTCAGCCATGCAGACAGCAGATAGATGAACGACACGCGAAGCCGGTCGCGTTCCGTGAGGGCGTCGAACCTGTAATGGTAGACAAGCAGGGCCACGATCTCGACGAGGAAGAAGACCCATTCGATCGCCCACGCGAACACGAATGTGTGGATGAGGGACGACGTTGCCGACGGCTGGACGAGGGAGATGACAAACCAGATGCCGACGCCGGTCATTCCGCCGGCCACCATGGTGAGAAGAAGGAAGAACCGCACATGTTTTCGTACGAAATCGGCGAGCTGTTGATCGGAAGCGCGGGCAGCCCGGCGGTCTGTGATCCAGAGAAAGAACCCACCCCCGACGGCGAAATGCGAAATCAGCACATGGAGAATGGCGATGGACGCAATCAGGGAGCCGCCGCCGATGGTCGTGATGTCCCAGACAGGGTAGTTCATGGTGCAGTCCTCCGCCCCGAACTCCTGAACCCCGCCTTCACCATCCACGCCATGACGCCGAGCCCTACAATGAGGGTCGCGACGAAAATGAGGAGCACACCGTTTTGCGGGGTCACGGCAAGTGAGGACGTATCGAACACGCCCCGCAGATACATTGTGCGCAGCTCGTCGCGGACGAAGACCATCGCCACCAGGGTCACGCTGATCATGATGATCGTCGCACGAAACTGCCTACCGAGAGCTGCCGCGACCGCCCCGATGCCGCACAGCAACCCCAGCCAGAGTGCGATGGTAGCGGCGGGGTTCTTCCCCATGAACTGAAGCATGTATTCCTGCTTCAGAGAGAAGAGGAACCAGAATCCCGTCGCGATCTGGACCAACGTCGCAACCCCGAACACCGTGAGCCCCCGCTGGATCATCTCATCGCTTCCCTCCCGACCGCGTCGTTTTCGGATGGTCCACGCGGCCGCGGTGAAGAGCCCGCCAATGGCGAGAGACGCGACAACGAAGTGAAGATACCGCGGGAGGAGGGACGCATCCGGCGGATTCAGGACCGTTCCGTTCCGAGTGGAGAAATATGCCGCCCATAGATCGGGATGCATCATCATCGTGAAGTTCTGGACAAACGCGAAGCCGATGGCAAGAAAGAGAATCAGTGCAAGGCCTATGGCGGCGGCTGCGACGGCTCTCGCGGACGCTTTGCCATAGCCATATATCGCGTAGTAGCCGAGGACGAGAGCAGGGACGACCAACAGCCAGTATGTCGCCATCAGGATCGAGCTGGTGTAGATAAGATGCCCGAATAGTACTTGAACGAACAGGAGTACGGCGACTCCCATGTTCACTGCGATCGCGAAGACTGTCGGGAGGATGGATGTGAACTGATCATCAAATGCTGGATGCGGCCGACGTCGAGTCAGCTTCGAGTAGAGCGCAATGCACGCCCCCCCGACGACGATGTTCATCAGGAGGATATGGGCGGTAAAGAACACAAGCTCGAGGATGTGAAAGATCCACGCTGGTGCAGGGATGGGATCGGGGAGAGGAAGGATGGGGTTCATCGTGCATGCCTCCTGGGGATGGATCCGAAGTCTTCCTGAGAAAGCTCCGGACAAGTATAGCGGGGGAGAGAGGCAATTGCAAGCGGGGGAGATCCCGGAATGTTCTTGAATCAAACACGGACTGGTCATATCTTGATGGTCATTCATCATGAAATGGCATGACCAAGGAGGAGCTATCGAAACGGCGTTGATCTGCAGTGCTTTGCTATTCGATCTGGACGGCGTGCTCGTCGACTCACGGAGAGCAGTCGAACTTTCCTGGGAGCGATGGGCGGAGGCGCGTGGCGTTCACAACGAATTCCTGATGAAGCTTGCGCACGGGCGACGGACGAGCGAATCGTTGCCGGAGATCGCCCCGCATCTGGACCTGGCGACGGAAGTGGCATTTCTCGAAAAGATTGAGTCCGAAGAAACTCGTGGGCTGTTCCCCATTGACGGCGCGCATGCATTGCTCCAATTGCTGCCGTCGGACCGATGGGCGATTGTGACGTCCGGGAGCGACAAAGTCGCGCTGTCCAGGATGCGATATTGCGGAATTCCGAAGCCGGACGTATTTATTACCGCGCTCGATGTCAAGGCCGGGAAGCCCGCGCCCGACGGCTATCTCGCCGCCGCGGCGAAGCTGGGTGTCCCGCCGGAGGAATGTGTTGTCGTCGAAGATACACGTGCCGGAATCGCATCGGGCAAGGCTGGAGGAATGAAGGTGGTTGCAGTGGAAGGAACGGAGAAGCTCGCGGACTTGGTGAAGGCGGACGTCGTTGCGAGGAAACTGAGCGACATCAAGGTGGAACAACTTGCGGAGGGTAGAATGAAAATCATGGTCGTCGGGGCAGCAAACGAAGTAGGCAGTAGGCGGTAAGCAGTGAGCAGAAGGCGATCCGAAGATTTTCTTGGAGTAGGATGTAGGAAGTGAGACGTAGGAAGAAAGCGGTGCATTTTTTTGTTGGCTCACGTTCCCACAGTCTCCCCGTCTCAGAGTCTCAAACTATCAAAGTCCCCAAGTCTCTTCCTCGCATTTCCCCCGCGCGCTGAGCGGCATCACAAATTACACTTCTACAAACACACGCGGGAGAGAGGATATTCCTGCCGGCCTGCAAAGGATTGGAGCCCTCGTTCGCCGTATCCCACTCGATGTACGCAATCGGCATCCTTGGCATTTGGTTTGTCCCTCTCTGATCCGATTTGGGTCGATTTTCCGTGAACGGGATTGCGCACTACTCGTTTGGAAGGAACGTTTTTCGATGTCCATTCTCTCCTGGTCGAAAGAACTGTCAGTCGATAACGCCGCCTGCGACGCAGAACACCGTAAGCTTTTTGATCTCCTGCGAAAACTTCACGATGCCATTGTGATTGGCAGCACGCGCAACACCTTGAACTCCATCGTTGCCGATCTGTTGAAAGCAGCCGAAGCGCATTTCGACCATGAAGAGCGAATGATGAAAGAACATGGGTATCCGGGCTTCGAGGCGCACAAAGCGGAGCATGAGAAGATCGCCCGGGATGTGAAAACCCTGGTGGTCGCGCTGACCGCAGGCAAGCTGGCCGGCAAGCCTGATGTCGCCCTACTTCCCGCCCAGTGGCTCTACTCCCACATCAGAGTGCACGACAAGCAGTATGTGCCGCACGTGAGCCAGTCCGC
>DATJPR010000114.1:0-3736 GCA_035506295.1 Bacteroidota bacterium
CGCTTCATCCGGGAAAGAGTAAGCGTTCCTCCTTGCACCAGCCACGCATGTGAAATCGTTGGCCGGTCGAGAACCTTACCGTTGCATATCCACTGCAAGTCTTTTGCCTCGGGTCGTATCCCACCTTCCTTTGCGATCACGATCCTTCTCCCGGGCCAATAGGCAGGATCCAGCGTGATCACCACGCTGTCGAACGCCGGCCACCCAAGCTGATAGTCCAGGGATCCCGGGGAATCCGGGTACACTCCCATCGCTGAAAACAGGTACCAGCTTGATGTGGTCCCGGCATCGTCGTTTCCCGGGAGACCGCCGGGCCCCGTCGTGAACCGGTCGCGGCATATTTCCGCAACGAGCTCGCGCGTCCTGCTCTCCGCTCCGGGCACATAGTCGAAGAGATACGGATATGCCATGTCCGGTTCGTTGTTGATGGTGAAGTAGTTGAGACGGAAGCACGAGTCCAGTTTCGCCGCGAACACTGACGAAGATCCAAAACGCGAGATCAGCCCCGCCATCGCATGTGGCACGAACCAGGTGTACTGCCAGGCATTTCCCTCGACAAACCCGGGTCCGCCGGAGCCGGACCAATTGCCGGATCCCTCCGTGGCGAGAGGATCGAAGGGAGTGAGCCAGTTCCCATTTCGCAGCCGCGGGCGCATAAACAGCGAGGCGGCATCGAAGACATTGGCGTAGAATCCCGATCGTTTGAGGAGTTGGTCTGCAAAAGAAGCGGAACCGCATTGCCGCATCATTTGTGATGCGGCAAAATCCGCGACGCAATATTCCAGCGTCGTCGACACCGGTCCCCAGACCCACCATGCTTGCGTTGTGTCCTGGTCGAACGGGATGTAACCGAGCTTCAGATACTCGTCATATCCCGGCCGCGCCGCCCGGGCCGAATCATTCCTCGGAAATTCTGTATGCTTCCTGATGGCATCGACCGCGACGGCCACATTGAAATCGCGGATCCCCCGCACATAGCTGTCCGCGATCACACAGACTGCCCCATCTCCCACCATCATGTGTGTTTCGTTTCCTGCGAGCTCCCACTTCGGAAGCCAGCCCGATTCCTTGTACATGTCGAGCATTGTCCTGATCATCGCCGACTGCCGTTCGGGAAACACCAGCGTCAGAAACGGGTGAAGCGTCCTGTACGTGTCCCAGAGCGAGAAGACGGAGTATCGGTCATAATCGTGATGCAGTACCCCGGCGCCGTTCATGCCCGGGTAGTCGCCGTCGACATCGCTGACGATGGAAGGATGGATCAACGCGTGATAGAACGCCGTGTAGAACTTCACGGAGTCCTCCCTCGTGCCTCCGGACACGGATATTCGTGACAGGAGCCTGTTCCATTCCCTTGACGCGTCATTGGCAACGGAATCGAAATCCCACCCGGGCATTTCGGCATCGAGATTCGTGTCCGGATGATCCGCAAGCGAGAGCCCGACTTTCACGAGAAGAGTATCGTTTCCACCCATATCAAAATCGAACCATGCCCCCAACTCGGTGTCGGCCGCCGCCACGGATGACGCTCCTGATGCGCGCCCGCCAATCCATGTTCCTGACCGCAGCGAGCGACGGTTGAAACGGCAGACGAAGGCAATTGCTTCCCTGTTTGATTCACCGCAGAAACCTCCAGCGATGTCGGTCCCGCGTGCTTCCCGGGCGTTCTCAACGCGGCATGCGCCGCCTCCAGTAATCGCGAGACTTGTGCCGGCATCAAGATACACCCGGAGAGGTCCGGGGCGTCGTGTGATGATGCGGGAGATGCCACAGCGACGGGTGACGCTCGCCTGATAAGTTAGGCCGAGATCCGAGAGGACTGCACTATAGAAACCTGGATGCGCTGCCTCTGAATCGAGAAGGCATGACTGAGAAGGGGCTGCGAAGACATCCGTCCGGCGAGAAAACGAAAGGATGACGCTGCCAAAATCGCCGCATCCGGTGCCGCTGAGGTGGATGTGCCCGAAGCCGGTACAATGTTTCTCTCCGCGGATGTACCCGGAGGGGCTTCCGGGCGCGTTATGCGGACTTACGGAGACTAATCCCCATGCCCGCACTGCGCCCGGAAAGGTGTTTCCTCCACCCACGGTTCCAATAAACGGATCGACACACTCTGCCGGTCGTTGGGCCGACGCGATCGGCGCACAGAGCAGAACGGTCAGTCCAATGCCTGAGAGAAAGCGTATCATCGCGAACGGTCCGCCGAAACAAGACGCAGTGAGATCGCAAGTGGGAGGCAGCAAGGCCGGTTCTTCATGACGTGAGAAGAACGCTCTTGTAGTGGTCGAAAAATCGCCCCGCGTCGACGGAAGCAGCGACCGAGTGGGCGGTCTCGTGCCCTTCAGCTTCAAAGAGTGTTCCGCCGAAGTTCTCCCCGGGATCGAGGCACACCGCCACCTTGCCCGAGCGATACGTGCAGAGGTCCGGTTCGAAGATGGTCGCCGCGGCCAGTGGATCATGATACGTCGTGACGGGCCAATCCTTGAACCAGATCTCCGCCCATGCGAGGATCGGCTCGAACAACGGCGTGGATCGGAACGTCGATCGAAATTCCTCGCGCGACATCGACACCTGACTGGTAACGTCCAGGCCGACTGAGCGGTGAAGGTCCACCCCGGCGCGGTAGACGATGGCGGACGCGTGCGCGTCGACGACGGCATTCCACTCGACGGGAGAATATCCCTTCGGCACGGGATCGAAAAAGCGCCCGCACATCATGACAAGCCCCTTTAACAGCGCCGGGATTTCAGGATCCGCGGCGAAGAGCAACCCGACGTTCGTAAGGGGTGCGATGGTCAGAAGCACGACTTCTCCCGGATGCTTTCTGATCGTGCGCCGCAGGAATTCCACGGCCTCGCCTCTGGGGAATTTGTCGGCGTGAGGCCAGGGCTCCAGCGCCGCAGCCTGTTGCGCGACGGGTTGGCGTTGAGTGAGGAGCAACGGCTGTGCCACGCCAGGATAGATGGGGATTTCCTTCCTCGCACGTCTGCACAGCGCGGAGGCGAGCATCGCCCGCTCCACCGGCATCCCGGTGACGGTGGTGATCCCCAGAAGCTCGCAGCGCGGATGGCTCAGCAAATACGCGAGACAGACCGCATCATCGATATCCGAACCGATGTCGGTGTCAAGGAGGACCTTCACCTTCTCAGGCATGGACTTCCTTCAGCATGGGAACATTGTCATTGATGTCGGGGCCGAAGAATTTGAAGAGCACGAGCTCCTCACGACCGGTATTCTCGATCGACAACGGCTTGGTCGCGCGGTCGTGGCAGACCACCAGCTCGTCTTTTTCCGGATCCCCTCCAGCAATGTCCGGTCCGCCGTCAATCCGTCCCTTGCCGCGCCAGACGAGGATGCTGTATACTCCCCGGTCCTGACCGGTGAACTTCCCACCCGCCCGCACGACGACACGCTTCCCGCTGAACCTGGTCGAGTTGTAGAAAATCCACTCCTCGGTGCCACCAGAAGGTCCAGTGTCGCTGATCGGGACAGGCGGCGTATGCCTGTTCTCGTAGAAGTACGGATCGGCGCTGACGTCCCAATTGACCATCTCCAGAATCGCCGCTTCCCCTCTGGCCTGGCGATCCTCCTTCCGCACATCCTTGAATAGCAACTCCTTGTCGATGGGATGATCGCTCACTTTCGCCTGCAGCATGGCAAGCACATCGGAATCCTCCTGCAGTTCGATCGTCAGCGCCGATCCCGGCGCATGCAGCGTTCCTGCCGGGATATGAAA
>DATJPR010000115.1:0-13811 GCA_035506295.1 Bacteroidota bacterium
TGCAAGCGAAGCCTGCTCCGGAATTCCATGGTCGTGTCTTTCCGAGTGATTGGCGAACGGCCCAGGGGTGAGGTGAGATACGGAATCAGCGGAAGGAGTTCGGAAGGGAATTGGTGATCATCGGCGAGCACGGTGTAAGAGGAATCGTTGAAATCCACGGTGAGGCCGTACTCCGGCGATCCGGACCCCGCCTGCATGAATCGTTCGAACCGTGATCGGGGGAACATGCGGTTGGCTTCCCGAGTGATTTCTTCGCAACGTCGGAATGCTTCTTGAGAGAAAGAGGCGGAATAATAGGCGATCGGTCCCTCAGGCCGCCCCTCATGCACGGCAACGATCATTGAGCCCGCGCGCAATTCCAGGTCGTACTCGGGAGAGTCTCCCGGATTGCCCGAGGCCGAGAATTGGATTTTTCGAAGATGGATGGTCGTGTCGGCGTGCAAGTGGATCAGCCGGATCTCGTGCGGCTCGTTTCTCCGTTGCAGGAACAGTGTGTCTTGATCCTGGGTCGCCCTCCCGAGCGTATCCAGGAGGTTATGGTAGAGATGGAGGACAAGCTCGCCGGACTTCCCGATCGTGAATCCGAACGGAGCACTGGGAGGTTGAAAGAACGGTCCCTTCCATCCGTGGGGGTCCTGCGGCGAGGGATTTGCTCGGTAATCGCTCCAATCAGTGGGTGGCACATGGCCGATGAAGGAGAGAGAATCCCGGCGGATGTCGAGATAGAGGGGTGTGTTGACTGCTGCCCACTGGCCGGAAAAATAGTCAGTCTGCGGGGGCTTCGAACATGCGGCGAGACCCAGTGCAAGCAAGGAACATGCGATGAAGGTGAAGTGTTTCATGATTCTTTGCGCCGCCAATTCCTGGTGTTTGGTGCCTCGATCCGGACGAGCTTCCTGATATTCCACCCGACGGGAGCTGCTGCCATGAACAAAACAGCAAAACAGCCCCCGCGATTCCCGGGCCTACTTTACTCCGCCTGTTGAAACATCCTGTAGATCAACGAAAGACCAAATAAGAGAAGGATCCTTGACACCGACAATCCTTCAATCATCGCGATCGCGAGCGACCGTTGCATTTGCGCACCGGCCCCGAGACGAAGGGTCAGAGGGAACAGGGCCAGAACTGCGGCAAGGGTCGTCATCAGGATCGGGCTCGCTCGGACGCCGACATGTACTTCAGGTTTTGCAGCCACCAGCGATATCATAAGTTGCCCGATGACAAAACCCCTTCCGACCGTCTCGTCCGGGCAGCCCAGCCTATCTCTCTTTCCAACGATGAGCCCTCCTGACGGACCGGTCGCTCATACAAGGAAAAGCTAAAGACAGTTGGGTGATAAGAGTCCCAAATCAAGGCAACAGCAATGGGAACTGAGGTACACAAAAGAAACTTCCACCCAAGTTCTACACCAAAACTGCCCGAATGATGGGCTACACCTCGACCCTCAGACTGCTTTCCCGGCGGGCAGGAAGGCAATTGCAATGTCCATCTCAAGGCTGAAATTCGACTAACATGGTACATCCCCTACGAAACGTGGCGTTGCCGTGAACAGCGGGACCTAAACTCTGGCAAATCTCTCCTGCCACATGGATTCTCTGTTGACGGAGAATCCCAAAGCGTCGACGATTGTAGAACTTACTTCGTTGATCAAGGGGTTCTCTACGAATTCGAGCGAGTATGCACACCTAACAATGTTCTTCCTGTGGCTCATGTTTTGTACTTGTTCTGCCGATAATATATATATGCCGAGGACAGTCCCGGCGAACTGGTACAAAGATCAACTTGAAAGGATGAGCGAAAAATGCATGTCAATTCTGTAAGTCCGAATAGCTCGGTATCCCAAGCGTCGGGAGGAGCACAGCGGGAAGCACCGGTCAAACAGCAGCCAGCGGTAAAGAAGGACACGTTGGTCCTTTCGGAGAAGGCGAAAGATATGGCAGCGCTCAAAGCAGGAAAATCTGCTCAGGAAGAAATGACAGAATCCATCACAGCAAAAATGAAGGAAGGGGACACGCAATAAGGGGCAGAGGTTCCGTGAACCTTAAGGAAACAAAGCCCTGGTTACGAGACACGGGATTTGTTCCTAGGAACTTCATCACGGAACCACGCCCCAAGAACAATTGAATCGAGGGATCTTGCCGATCTGCCAAGCACTGCAGTGGAATTGCCTAATCGTTCTTTTCGGCCTTCTTTGTTGCCCCGAGGTGCTTATCCTCCTTGATCTTGCCACTGCCATCAATAACAATTTCATGACGGGCCTTGCCTGAGAGGATCACCAATTCATAGTTGGTCGTAGATTCGCGCGTCGATGTCTCAGCCCGCAACACCTTGCAGTTCGGATAAGATCTCTCCAATCCCTCCTTTACGGCAGCTGGAAGCGTTGACGCCTTCACTGATTCTTCGATCTCTGAGGCCTTTCCATCTTCCGTATATAAGATGTCTCGATGGACGGACCCCTCTAGGCTCTCGATTTCGTAATACGTGACGCCGTGTTCCACCTCTGACGATGCAGCTTTCGCCTCTGCGTGAGGATATGACTTGGCAAATGCTTCTCGAACCGCAGGTGGAACGTCCTTGAGTGCAATCTTCTTCTCCCCTTGCGCATTGGCTCCCATCACAAAGCAGAGGACGAGGACCGGAAGGATCCCATACACACAGTGTGGTGTTTTCATCGTTGCATTCTCCTTGAGTGCTGCTGATCATGAGACCGTAATATATCATCGGAAGATGAAGCGAAGGTGAAAAGACGCTAATCGTTTGCGGGGTCGCAATTGTTCCGCTCGCCACCATCTGCCCTTGGCGATCAAAAAAGACCGATTCACGGATATGCCGATACCGCCCCAGCCAAACATCGGCGGCAAGATCAAATGCGATATTCACCCAGCTCACACCGAGCGCCGCGATGATTCCATAACGTACAGGTTTGATAGCGCTGTCTGGAATGTTTTCGGCTACCACTGCTATCGTGGCAGTTGCAGTCGGTATACGGCCAGAGGGAGACGAGCAGTATCTCGGTTGATTACCGAGAAACCTGGCATGATAGGGGAAAGGCCGCCATAGATTGGACCCGATGGTTCGGATCATTGTTCCTGGGTGCATGGAAATCCTTCAGCTTTCGGCAAAAAACTCTTGTATATAGGATCAATGCCACATTCAGCAGTGGTTTTTCATTCCCCTTTCATCTTCTCCCACTAACTTAGGAGGCGGGATTCGCTTCAGATTTTCAGGGAATGTGAGGCTGCGGTACAATAGATCGTCTCAGTGTACCGTTTCTTCATCATTCTGATTTTGAACCATAATCAAGGAGATCGATGATGAAAGCTTTGTGCTCTGTGGCGATAGTTCTGATGATTGCGACCGGAGTTGTCTTTGGTCAGGGGAACATGGGCTATCATGTTGTCAAGAAGGCCATGATCGGCGGCGATGGATTCTGGGACTATCTTTACGCGGACAGTCCGGCCCGCCAGTTATATGTGTCGCACGGCGATCATGTCGTCGTCGTGAACATGGACGAACTCAAGGTCGTTGGCGAGATCCCGCACACCGACGGCGTGCATGGCGTCGCGGTTGCGCCCGAGTTCAATCATGGGTTCACGAGCAACGGACGCTCGTCGACGGTGACAATATTCGATCTAAAGTCACTGAAGGTCATCAAGGAAGTTCCTGTGACCGGAAAAAATCCTGATGCCATTCTTTATGATCCGTTCTCGAAACAGCTGTTCACGTTCAACGGACGCAGCGCAGATGCAACGGTTCTGGACCCGTCGACGGGAGACACCTTGGCGACGATTGCTCTGGGCGGTAAACCTGAATTTGGCGTGACGGACCTTCAGGGACATGTCTATGTCAACATTGAAGACAAGAGCGAAATCGCCTGTATTGACGCGAAAGGACATCGAGTCGTTGCCCGGTGGTCCATAGCTCCCGGTGAATCACCTTCAGGTCTGGCAATGGATGTGGCCAACCACCGGCTGTTCTCCGTATGCGAAAACGGAATGATGGTCGTCTCCGATCCGGAGAGCCATAAGGTCGTGGCCAAAGAGCCGATCGGGGAGGGCCCTGATGCGTGCAAATTCGATCCTGAGACTCATATGGTCTTCAGCTCCAATGGTGAAGGAACCATCACCGTGATCCATGAAGAGACTCCGGACAAATTTGTTGTCGTGGAAAACGCGAAAACGGAGCCGCGGGCACGGACCATGGAGATTGACACAAAGACACACGCGTTGTTCACGGTGACGGCGCAATTTGGTGAAGCCCCCCAGCCCACCGCGGAACACCCTCGGCCGCGACCGCCCATGGTGCCGAATACCTTCGTTCTCCTCGAACTGGAGAAATAGGTCTGCGTGAATTTCCGCCTTGTCCGCCTTCTTGCAGGCTCTTGAATGGCGATGAATATTGGCCTATACTGTGCCTACCACTCCGAAAGCCCCGGCGTTGGCGCGGGCTCAACCCCGCGCCTGCCGCAGGCCGCTTCCACACTTTTAAAATCCACTATCGACCGGAATGCACAACGCATATGGAATTTGCGCGGACTCGTCGGACGCTCTTCTTCATCCTCCTCTTCATCGGGAGCGTGCAGCTCTACGCACAGGTTAAGCCGCTTTCCCTGTCTGAGTATCTGAGCGCCGCACTCAAGAACCACCCGTTGCTGAGTTCAGCGGAGCAGGCCAGGACGTCCGCGCTCTACGGCAGCCGGGCCGTTCAGCAGGCGTACTATCCGCAGATCGGGGTGGCTTCGCATTTCCTCACGGCACCCGGTTACGACGAGGCCGTGACGAATGGCGGCGAAATCGGCGTCCAGATCAATGCCTCCTACCTGCTCTATGACGGCGGTGCCAGATCGTACGAAATCCAAAAAGCGGGGATTGGCGTCAATGCGGGGTCGTTGAACCAGGATCGGACGAGGGCGGATGTCATCTTCTCCGTGTCGACGGCCTTTGTGGCGGCAGTGAAGGAGAAACGGGAGCTGGAGGTGGTCGAACAGGATTTCGATCAAGTCCGCGACTACCTTCAACTGGTCAGGCAACTCCATGCTGCCGGTCAAGGGGACGAAATAGACGTCCTCAAGACAACGGTCGAGCTGAACAATGTCATGATCGATGTCGATGCCCGGAAGACCACTTACAGTAACTCCCTGCTGTCGCTTGCGCAGGCCGCGGGGTTGCCGATGGTCGACGTGACGGACGTCGATACCGCGTTTCAAGTGCCCGCCTACGACACCGCCTTCTTCGCAAATGGGAACATCGACCTGGCCTCGCAAGGCCTGCAGCTCAGGCAAGCCGAGCTTGATGCCCAGATCGTCGGAGCGAAGTTGCGGCCCAACATCTCCATCGGCGCCGATGCCGGAGCGCTGACGTCCCTGCCGAATATCCGGCCCGGTCTTCCGAATGTCTTTGGGGCGTCTCTGGGACTTTCGGTGACATTTCCGCTCTTTACGTTTGGGTCCATTGAGAATGCCTATCGCGCGGCCGAGGCCAATGCAAAGAGCCTTTCGCTTCAGAGCGACTATGCACGAAGCGCGCTCGAGCTTGACTTCATCACCACGCGAAATTCCGTCGATCGGGCGAAATCCGGGATTGCCGCGTTGGAGCACAACCTGTTCGCTGCAACGCAAAACCTTCTTCTTTCGAAAGCCCGCTACGCCGGGGGGAGCGGTTTGAGCCTCGAAGTCCTGGATGCGATCCGCATGGTGAATCAGATTCGGCTCGCGATCGAAGAGGCAAGATATCTGCAGGAGACGGGCATTGTCAAGTTGAGCAGACTCAATTATTCCGGAGTCCATCAAGAATGACCATCCAACGCTCCGCCGTTCTGACGTGTATGTTGTGCGCCGCCGTGCTTGCCGGCTGTAATTCGAACAATGAAGAGAGTGAGGCTGAGGTCCGGCCCCGTGCGAGCGTGGAAGTCGCTTCGGCGACCCCGGGGACCATCGACAATCTCGTGCATGCCACCGGTTCGTTTCAGGTCCTTCGTGATGAGAAAGTGAAATCGACCATTACCGGCAAAGTGGAGAACGTTCTTGTTCTCGAGGGAGATGCGGTGCACAAGGGCCAGATCCTGGCGATGATCCTCTCGCAGGAATCGAATGCGGCCATCGCCGGGGCCGAGCAGTTGCTCAGTCAGGCCTCGACGGAGGCCGAACGCGCTCGTGCCGAAACTACCTTGCAGTTGGCGCAGAGGACGGCGGCCGTTGCCAGGATCGCCGCACCGTTCGACGGTGCGATCGTGCACCGCTTTGTGACCGAAGGAGAACTCGTCACGCAGGGAAGCGATCTGGTCGAAATCATCGACCCCAAGACGGAATATTTCATCGCAAATATTCCCGTCAACAGCGTGTCCTCGATCAAGACCGGCCAACAGGCCACTGTGATCATTCCCGCCTTGCATGTTCCCCCGATCCGGGGAACCGTTCAGGCGATCAATCCCACGACGGATCCCAACAGCCAGAGTGTCCAGGTGCGGATCAGTCTCGGGGCGGTTTCGTCGCTTGTGACCGCAGGAACGTTCGGCAACGTGCAGATCAAGGTCGCACAGTTTCGTTCCGTGCTCCTCGTGCCAAAATCCGCGGTATTTCATGATGACGAGCTGGACCAGTATGAAGTCTGGCGTATCCAGGGTGATTCTCTTGCCCTCATCACACGGGTGTCCGTCGGGGTCTCCGATACCTCGAACGTCGAAATTACGTCCGGGCTCAGGCCGGGTGACATTGTCGCGACAGTCGGAGGGTATGGTCTTCCGGATTCCACCCAGGTCACCGTTACTCCCAGGAACGAACACGCCGAATAGATGAAACTCTACGAAATCATTTCCGCGCACCGAAAAGCGGTGTTCTTTCTTGCCGCCGTTCTGAGCATTGGCGGCATCGTCGCACTCTTTCAGATGCCGATCTCCCTCTTCCCGAACATCGATTTCCCGCGCATCGTCATGATTGCGGATAACGGGGAAGAACCGGCGGACCGGATGATGATTGAAGTGACGCGCCCGCTGGAGGAAGCCGCCCGCGCAATCCCCGGCGTGGTACGCGTGCAATCCGCCACGAGCCGCGGTTCTTCAGAAATCTCCGTGAACTTCGCCTGGGGCACGGATATTATTCAGGCCCTTCAGCTCATCCAGGGGAAGGTTGCGAGCATCCGGAATCAACTTCCGCCGACGGTTTCCATCGATATCGAAAGAATGAATGCGACGGTGTTTCCCGTTGAAGGATTCAGTTTGACTTCCGATTCGCTTGATCTGGTCCAGTTGCGTGATCTTGCCTTCTACACGATCCGCCCGGCACTCGTCAGGATCAGCGGGATCGCGGAAGTCATGGTGGTGGGGGGCAAACAGCGGGAATTCCTTGTGACCGTCGATCCGCAGAAGCTTCAAGGCTATGGGCTGAGCGTTGATGATGTTTCCTCCGCAATCACCAAAACCAATTTCGTCTCCTCCACCGGTCTTGTCGAACGGAATTACCAGATCTACCTGAGCCTTGTCGATGGTCTCTATCCTGGCCTTGATGCGATCCGGGAGACGGTCGTGGACTTCAAAAATGGCACGCCGATTACAGTCAATGATGTGGCCACGGTGCAGCCTTCCGAGAAGATCGAATATATCCGCGTGACCGCTGACGGAAAGCAGTCGGTGCTCATCAACGTGATCCGTCAGCCGGGCGGGAACACGGTGGCGATCGGTGAACAAGTGCGGGCAGAACTTGCCAATCTGAAGCAGGTCATCCCTCCCGGGGTCCGGATCAAGTATTTCTACGATCAGGGAGACTTCATCAGCAGTTCGATTGGCAGCGCCAGAGATTCGATCGTTATCGGAATCTTCCTCGCGATCCTCGTGATTTTCGTCTTTCTCCGGAGCGTGCACATCGGATCGGTCGCCGTCATCACGGTCCCGGCGGTCTTTGCCACGACGGCACTTCTGCTCTATGCGATCGGTTATTCCCTGAACATCATGACGCTGGGGGGGATCGCCGCCGGCGTCGGACTCGTGATCGACGACAACGTCGTCATGATCGAGAACATCTTCCGGAACATGCGCTATCAACGGGAGAATATCCGACGGGCCATTGCGGAATCGATGCGGGAACTTCTCCCTGCGATCTTCGGCTCAAGCTTTGCTTCTATTATCGTGTTCGTCCCGTTTGCATTTCTCTACGGCGTGACCGGCGCGTTCTTCAAACCCCTGGCAGTGACGATGGCGATTTCGCTCGGCGTGTCCATGGTCTATTCTCTGACCTTCGTACCGCTTCTTTCCGAGCTGTTCATCCGTGAGAAGGACATCGCGCTCGAAGTCGCCAGAGAGGAACGGTCCAAACATACAATCTCCCGTGCCTACAATGCCGCACTGCGAATCCTCCTGCGAAGAAGTTACCTCGGACCGGTGTTCGCGGTCATTGTCCTCGGGGGAACGTTTCTGCTGTATTCCACCATCGGCAGCGATTTCATGCCGAAAATGGATGAAGGGTCGTTCGTCCTGGACTATACGTCGCCTCCCGGGACGTCGCTGGACGAGACAAACAGAATGTTGACGCACGTTGAAAAGATCATCATGGCGATTCCGGAAGTCGATTCGTATTCGCGGCGGACCGGAACGCAGATGGGATTCTTCATCACGGAACCCAATACCGGGGACTTCCTCATTCGCCTGAAAAACAAGCGGTCCCGCTCTGTGTTCGAGATCATCGATGATGTACGGCAGAAGGTCGAATCCACCGAGCCGGCGCTACGGATTGATTTCATGCAGGCCATGCAGGATCTGATCGGCGATCTCACCACCGAGCCCGCGCCGATTGTGATCAAAGTCTTTGGACCGACGCAGGACGTGATTGAGAAGAAGGCGGGGGAAATTGCTGATCTCATTCAGAAGATCCCCGGAGTCGTGGATGTGTTCAACGGCATCGTCATCAGCGGCCCTTCGATCGTCATTCATCCTGATCCGGTCTTGACGGCACGAGCCGGCCTTTCGATGGCCGATGTTCAATCACAACTTAAAACCGTCATGGAGGGGAGTGCGGATACGTATGTTCTCAAAGGTGAGAAACTGATCGGGGTCCGCGCCCGCTATCCTGACAAATTCCACACAACATTGCAGGACATTGAGGGGGTGCGGCTGAAATCTGCAAACGGATTCTACGTGCCGCTGAACACTGTTGCCCGAGTGGAGATTCTCAAGGGTCAGAGCGAGGTGGACAGGGAAAACCTCAAAATGATGGTCCCGGTGAGTGCACGAATCACGGGACGCGATCTCGGAACGACGATCGCCGATATCAAGAAGGTGCTCCAGACCGGGCTGGTGATTCCCCAGGGTGTCACGTACGCTTTCGGCGGGCAATATCAGAGTCAACAGGAATCGTTCCTCAGCCTCCTGTACGTCCTTATTGCGGCGTCCCTCCTCGTGATCGCGCTGATGATCATCGAGTTCGAGAGTTTCTCAATACCCGTCGCCGTGTTTGCGACAAACCTCACGTCGCTCTTCGGTGTTCTCCTGGCGCTGGTGATCACGGGGATAACATTCAACATTTCCAGCTTCGTGGGAATGATCATGATGGTCGGGATCGTTCATGAGAACGGCGTCTTCATTGTTCACATGATACAGGAAATCGGCGGGAAGAAGGGCTATACGGTTGAATCAATCATCGAGGCGTGCAGAGTGCGAGCGAGGCCGATCTTGATGACGACCTTTGCAGCAGTGTTCGCATTGATGCCCCTGGCGCTGGGCATTGGCGCCGGGGCGCAGATGCAGCAGCCGTTGGCCGTTGCGGTCATCGGCGGATTCCTCCTCTCGAGCTTCCTCTTGCTCTTCGAGCTGCCGACGCTCTATGTATTCCTGAAGAGAATCAAGTAGGGTTCGAGTACGGCGGCATCCCATCGCGACTTGCCGTTCCCCGTGGTCGCTGCATACGTCGTGTCCGAGCCGCGGGTCACCCGTTCGATTCGTGGTGGCGGCGAAATTCTCCTTCAGGATCTTCTCGATTCCCGGGGGATCAGATCGGGCAGGACCGTTTCTTCGATCGCCACATGTTCCCGGCGCTACAGCGAGGGGACGCCGGGATCCGGGAGACGGAGGGTGACGATTGTCCCGGCACCCCGCTGACTGGCGATGGAGGCCGATCCTCCATGGAGTCGCATTATCCCCTCCACGATCGCGAGCCCCAGGCCGGTACCCCGCCCGAGCGCGCGTGCCTCATCCGACTGGTAGAAGCGTTGAAACACACGGGGGAGGTCTTCGGCGGCAATGCCGATGCCGCAATCGGTCACTTCGAGGGTTGCAGCGTTATCGACACTGGTCAGCGTGCAGGTGATTCCGCCGCTGTCCCGGGAGTACTTGACGGCGTTGTCGAGGACGTTGAGCAGAACACTCTTCATGCGCGCCGGGTCAGCAAGGACTTCCACGGGATGTTCGATGCGCACATCGAACCGGAGATGCTTCCGTTCCGCAGGGCCTTTCAGGAGATGAAGGCACTCGACCAGGAGTTCGTCAAGCCGGACCTGCACGCATTGGAGGTGAATAGCGGCGGCATCCAGCCGTGCGAGGATCAACAGGTTTGCCGCCATCGAAGAAAGGTGGTCCACTTCGGAGAGACAGGTGGCGACGCTTTCCTGGACGAGGTCGTGGTCGGTGGATCGTTGGGCGAACTCGAGCTCGCTGCGCATGACGGTCAGCGGTGTCTGAAACTCGTGCGAAGCGTCGGCGACGAACTGTCGCTGTGCACGGAAGGAGACTTCGAGGCGTTCAATCATGGTGTTGAAGGTGCGTGCGAGCTCGCGGACCTCGTCGTTTGCACGGGGGACGTCGAGCCGCCGATGCAGAGTACTGGCGGTGATCTTCCTGGCAGTGTTCACCATGGCGGTCAGCGGCCGGAAGGCCGACCGGGTAATGAGGTACGAGGCGAGGCCGGTCACCGCGAGCAGGAAGGGGATCGCGGTGAAAAGCAGCAGACGAAGGCGGGCGAGATCGTGTTCGATCCCATCCATCGGGGCTGCGATCTCCAGGATGTAGGTGAACCGGTCTTCGATGTCGAGCGGGACCCGGAGGCAGAGGTAGTCGGATCCGCCGAGAGAGAATACCATCCTTCGTGGGCGTCCCTCAGGCGACCCGGAATGGAGATGGCCTGATGAAATCGCCAGCAAAGAATCATCGAGAACCGCCATCCCTGTCGTGTCAAGTACCCGGTAGCGCACCCGCGTCAGGCCTTCCGTGCGGATATCGTCCAGGTCCTTTTGTACCGGGAACAGATGCTCCGAGCGTTGTTCTTCGATTTCCGAGTGGAGCTTCCCGACATGACTCTCGATGCGGGCCAGGAGCTTCGACATCTGTTCGTCACGCACCGCGCGATAGATCACCCACCCGAACAGCCCCAGAACCACACCGAAAAGCACCGTGTAGGCCAGGATGATGCGGATTTTAATGGTGAGCATTGGTGTTCAGGGCCGGCGGTCAGAGAAGATGTATCCTGCCCCCCGGACCGTGTGGATCAGGGGGACATCGAAGCTACGGTCGACCTTCTGTCGGAGGAATTTGACAAACGTCTCGATCACATTGCTCCGTGGTTCGAAATTCATGTCCCAGACGTGTTCGGAGATGGTCTCGCGGGAGAGAATGCGGTCGGGGTTCATCATAAACAGTTCGAGCAACGCAAATTCCTTTGTGGTCAAAGGAACCTCGACCCCGTTGCGACGGACTTCGTGGGTGTTGGTATCGAGTCGTAGTCCGAACCGTTCGATGACGGCGGAGCGAATGTCGGTCTGGCGTCGGGCGAGCGATCGGATGCGGGCCAGCAATTCCCCGGTGTGAAACGGTTTCGGGAGATAATCGTCCGCACCGCTGTCCAGTCCTTCGATTCGGTCTTCCACCTCGCCCAGGGCCGTCAGCATCAGGATTGGCGTGAGGATGCCGTCTCGGCGAAGATGAGAGCAGGTGGTCAGCCCGTTTTGGCGCGGCAGCATGCGGTCCAGGACGATAACGTCATACGGATTGACCTTGGCAAGCTCTTCGCCGGCAATCCCATCAGGCGCGAAATCGACGGCATACGTCTCCGCCTTCAAGTTCTTGGCGATTGCCTTTGCGACGCGCTCGTCGTCCTCTATGAGCAGGATCCTCATGTCCAGGACAATGTACGTCCCCAATGTGAAGATTGCATGAAAAGGACCGCTCCAGCGGGCCGGGGGTTCCTCGGGAAGCGGATTACCTGGTGGGAACCTTCGCGCGGGATTTTTGCCCTGAGAGTTTTGCGCCCAGCGCGGCGATGAGATCGCTGATTCCTTCACCAGTCGGAGCAGAGATGCGATGCAGGGCGGTTCGGCCGAACCGGAGCGAGGAAAGGTGTTTCCTCCCCGCGTCGTCGATGGCATCCATTTTGGTCAGCGCAACGAGCCGGGGTTTCTTCAGGAGTGACGGGTTGAACTCGTTCAGTTCGTGGACAAGGATGTTGTAATCCCCTTTTGGATCAGGGTTCGTGGCATCGAGAAGAAACAGGAGGACACGGGTGCGTTCGATATGCCGGAGGAATTGGACACCGAGGCCCTTCCCTGTGTGGGCGCCCTCGATCAGCCCGGGGATGTCGGCGACGACGAACGCGGCGCCTTCTCCCAATTTCACAATACCGAGATTGGGGACGAGCGTCGTGAAGGGGTAGTCCGCGATTTTGGGGCGGGCGGCCGAAATAACGGAGATCAGCGTTGATTTGCCGGCGTTCGGAAGACCGACGAGTCCCACGTCGGCAAGGAGTTTCAACTCCAGTTCAAGCTCTGCTTCTTCGCCGTCTTCTCCCATTTCATATTGACGCGGGGCCTGATTGGTTGAAGTGGCGAACGCGGCATTTCCCCGCCCGCCACGTCCACCATGTGCGACGATCACCTGCTGTCCATGTTCGAGCAGATCGGCGACCGGGGTGCCGTTGCCGGCGACCCGGAGAATCGTTCCAACAGGAACCTCCAACACGATGTCCTCGGCACTTCTTCCCGTCTTCCTTGCCCCGAGACCATGTTCGCCCCGGCGAGCTTTGTATTGGTTCTTGTAGTGATAGTCGAGCAACGTCGTCAGGTGCCGGTTTGCCCGGAGAATGATGGAACCCCCGCGCCCGCCGTCGCCCCCGTCGGGACCGCCCTTCGGGACGAATTTCTCGCGACGGAAGCTGACGCAGCCGACTCCGCCGTGTCCCGCCTTGACGCTGATCCTCGCAATGTCGACAAACTTCATGGGGTCGTCCCCTGGTCGTCGTGCACAAACCACCTTCTGACTGTATCGGTGAACTGCATGACATCTGCGGCGTAAGGATTGAGCCGGTTGATCTCGAGAAGGTCGGTGAGGTAGGTCGCGGCTTCGCGCCAGTTGTCCATGTGGATTAGTTCGTTGACGGTGACGTCAAAGTATGCGACGTTCCCATGGAATAGGGAACTCGAAAGGCTTGCCCGCAACTCCGGCGAAAACTTCCGCTCCGCCAACACGGGGGAAGGGGCTTCGATCCCTGCTGACGGCTGTCCATCAGGTTCGAGAGGGGCGGGGATCTCTGGCAAGGGAGCAGGTGTCGGCTGCGCCGGCAGCTCCGGCAACGGGACGAGATCTGCATCGGGGGCCACGCTCGTGGTCGACTCTTCAAGGGGGGCTGGTTGCGCGGTCACTTCCGGCGCAGGAGATTCGATGACGGGTGGGACGATGGTTGGCTGGTGTGGCCCCCTCAAAACAGTCACATCCTTGACTTCGATGTCCCGGACAAGCGAGGCAATTTCCTGGAAATCCATTGCCGTTCGGGTCCTGATCCGCGCAATCGAAGCCACATAGTCGCGCAAAACCTGCAGCCGTTTATCCGCGAGGAAATCGAG
>DATJPR010000116.1:0-6529 GCA_035506295.1 Bacteroidota bacterium
GTACGATGCCTTGCACGGCAAGGGGATCCCCGTCGAGATGCACATACTCACGGAGGGAGGGCACGGCTTCGGCCTCGGACTTGGGAATCCCCACGTGAATTCCTGGACGGAAAATCTCCGGCTGTGGCTCCGGGCGCTCAATCACGCCGGGTGACTGTGGCCGCCGGGCGCATGTAGCGGAGGAACGTCGTATGGGCGAACCGATCAGCGTCGATATCCAGAGCACCGCGCTTGTCGTCATTGACCTGATGAAGGGCATCGTCAGCGTCCCGACAGTGCCCCATGAGCCCCGCATCGTCGTCGGAAACGCCGCGAAGCTCGCACAGGCTTTTCGGGCGCACCGGATGCCTGTGTTCCTGGTTCGTGTCACGCCGTCCGCCGATATGCGCGACCGCCTCCAGCCTCCTGCGGACAGTCCGGCGCAGTGGAACTTCCCCCGGACTCCCGGCTGGGCGGACATCCTCCCCGAGCTCGGTCCCGAGCCGGCCGATTTCATCATTACCAAGAGGCAGTGGGGGGCGTTTTACGGAACGGAGCTCGACCTCCAGCTCCGGAGACGGAAAGTCGGAACCATCGTATTATGCGGAATCTCCACGAGCTTCGGCGTGGAAAGCACAGCCCGGTTCGCGTACGAATTCGGCTACCAGCAGATCTTCGCGGAGGACGCCTGCTCGGCCCGGTCGGCGGAAGAACACCACCACACGATGAACAATGTGCTGGCGAGGATTGGCAGGATACGCAGCACGGATGAGATCATTGCCGCGCTGAAGTAATACTCACTATTGGTCTCCTGGCAGTTTTCTGACGCCCCCCTATCTCCGCCGCCAGTTATCTCTAGCGCACCTGCGACTGTGCCCGCCACTTCTCCCCCGCAAGGAGAATGATCTGTCAGAAGGATCGGCTCTCCGGGCAAGGACTCCTTTATTGCCTCCTGGGAGGCCCCGGGAAAAAGGCATTCGTGGCACGCATGTATTCTTCGTAGCCGGGACGTTCCTTCAGGGTATTCTCAAGCAGCGTAACGCCCGAGACACGCAACAGCAAGACGGTCATCAAAAGAGGCGAGATCACAGTGTACCATGCGCCGGCAGCCGCGGCAAGGATGAAGAATCCCCACCATTGCGCCGCATCGCCGAAGTAGTTTGGATGACGCGTGTATCGCCACAGGCCACTCGTCATAAGCATGCCGGCGTGCGCCGGATCAGCTTTGAACCGGGCCAGCTGAGCGTCGCCGACAGCTTCAAAGAAGAAACCGATCAACGCGACGACCACGCCCACGGTGTCCGGCACCGTGAACGCCTGCCTGTCACCCGACGCCTGCACCGCCAGGAGTGGAGCTGCAATGATCGAAAGCAAAACACCCTGAACGACAAACACTTTGAAGTACGACACCCACCACCATCGCGGTCCGTTCTCCATTCTCCAGCGTGCGTACCGGAAGTCTTCCGGCTTGTTCCTGTTCCGCCGGAAGATGTGCGCGGCAAGGCGCAGCCCCCACACCGTGACAAGCACCGTCAGCAGGATCTGCCGCAGCGTCTGCCCGGAAAAACAGAATCCGACGAAATTGACGATGACGAAGCCGCAACCCCAGAAGATGTCAACAATGCTTGCATTCCTCAGCGCAAGACTGAGCAGCCAGAGGGCCGTCATCATCCCCATGATGATCGTGAAGCCGACAAGAAAAAGGCGGGGGAATTCCATCAGAGCACGAGCACGATGCCGAAAACGATCTCCACCGCGAGGCTGATCCAGTTGGATTGAACTGACGACCTGTCCAGAACAATCGAGATACCCCGCACGAGCGCGATACCGAGGTATCCCCAACCGAGCATCCTGTAGGTGTCACCCTTCAGGAAGAGCGGGGCGCATCCGAGTACGACAAACAACCCACCGAGCACCGCGCGGATTTCGGAGATTCCCCTTCCTCCGACAGGCTGAAGCCCGGTGAAGCTGACGGTGGATTGCGGGAGGAACACGGAGAACGCACCTGTCGCCGCCGTGAGGACGCATATGACCGTCTTGAGAATGGAGAGCACTGGCTCTCCTTTCACATGTGGTACGAAACATTGTTGGATTTGCGAACGAGTGTCACCCTGTCCACAGGCTTCCATGCAAAGTATGCGTCAACCTGGTCAACAAGCACTGGAGAAGGTGTAATCGTCAACTCGCCATCCGCCTGGGCCAACATCATGAGCGGCGCAACTGCTTCGATCCGAATATCCTTCCCTTTGTCGTCCTGGTACACCCGCCTATCGTATGCATGGAGGAAAGGCCTATTCGCGAGGCTCCTGAGCGCGTCCATAGCTGCAGCCCTCCCCCCGCTCGTGGATTCAAGCTTCCCCCTCTTGCTGTTCCTCTGACTTATCCCGTACGCGTGTAGAACCCCCTGTGGAGCGGGGCGGTCCGTACGCTTTGCGAACCATCAGATTCGACCTCTTACGCACACTTCCATCAGGATCGTCGGTCACTGAGAGCCGGCCGGCAGTTCAGCAAGAAGAATCTCGATCTGCTGGACCATTTCCTCTTCCATATCCGGACCTGAAAAGCCTATACTCTTGAATGCGAGCGTTCCCCTCCGGTCGACAATGAATTTTGCGGGAATGCCTGTTACTCCGTACCGGGCTGCAACTTCGTTTTTGTTGTCCACAAGCACCTGCCACGTGTATTTATTGTCGCTTTGAAACTTCCTGACCGTCACAATGATGGCTGCTGAGTCCGGGAGACGTTCCCAGGAGTCAATCGCCATGATCACCACTGATGGGTTGTTCCGGTATTTGTCACAGACCTTCTGGAGTATTGGGAATGACTCCCTGCAGGGACCGCACCAGGTTGCCCAGAAATCCATGACCACCACTTTCCCCCTTAACGATGCAAGATGAACGGGCCTGCCGGAGAGATCGGCGAGCGTAAAATCGATTACTGGCTGGCTGATGCGGCTCTTCTCTACTTTGAGGCGCATTGCGGCGGACATCTTCTTTCGCGCTCCTGCAAGCATGCCCGCAAATTCCTCTTTCTGTGAAGGCGGGAGCGCACCGAATGCTGAGCCACCGTTCATTGCGGCAAAAGAATGCTTCATTTCCGTAATGAGTGAGTCGGTCCCCTGAGCATGCGCGACAGTCTCCATCCCAACCTGGACGGCCTTGCCGTAGCGGCCGGTCACCCCGAGCGCCACGACATACCGGTGGGCTATATCAGAATCTTCACCCCTGCTGAGCGCATAGGCTTCTTCGAACGCCGCGACCGCGGAATCGGGCTTCCCCCTCTTCACATAGATGTCGCCGATGATCTGCCAGTCCATCGAACCGGCGTCGAGCAAGCTTTCCTTCCATTCCTTCTCGGTCTTGAAATTCCTTCGCAACCGCATATCGGGGTTCTTGTTCAGCTCCACGCATTTTGCGGCCACGTACCCTGCGGTCTCGAGTTGTTCCCCCCGTTTCAGCATCTCTCTCGCGAGCATTTCAAAAAGCTGGCACGACGGGGGAGTGATTCCGCTGATCGCCTCCAGCGCGATATCGAATTTGCCGGCCCTGATGGCATAAGAGGCCAGGAATGAACGGATCGATTGCGTGCGATCAGGGGACAGAGGCGCAAATTCGAGGAGCATCTTCCGGAGACGCGTGATACTTGCACCTGGATCCTTCATCGACATTGCTTCATTCGTTTCCGCCTGAAACGCAACGTATCCACGAGGGTTCTTTGCAATCCCCTCTTTGCGGATTTCTCTCGCCAGGGTGCTGTCCCCCGCCTGTTCATATACGGAAGGGAGGTACGACATGAGAGAATCGTTCCCACGGGCTTTTTCATAGAATTTATCGATCTCCCGGTGAACCACGGTCCGTATTGAATCATTCGCACCGTTGCGGATCAAGTTCATCCATCGCCATTGCGCGGCGGAGAAGTTGTCAGGATAAAGCGACAATTCCGTCTCGATCTCCTTCATATTCATTTTCGGGTCGCGTTCCCGCCTGAAGCTCCCGATGCCGTAGCTGTAAAGCCAGGCGACGGAGAAGTGCGCAGAACGGACCGGTTTGCCATCCCTGCCGTAGACCAGGGAAGACCAGACATTGTTGTCATTGTCATCAACGAGATCATCCGATGTGAAGCGGAAAAACATTGCATTGGCCTGCGTATCTGCAATCACGAATGTCGCAGTCCAGTCGGCGCCGTCCCTTGTCATGGGGTACTGCGTCAGAAACCCCTCGGGGTAGTACGCCTTATCAGACGTATATACCTCAAGCATGACATCCTTGGCCTTCTGGAACGCGTCGGGTGCCAGTGTTGTATGGTACACCACGGTAACATGATCCCCGACCCCGGGCGCAGCCGGAGAGATGACAACGCGCTCATCTGAGACGCCGTGGGTTCCTTGGAGCAAGAGCTGAACGAGGAAGGGAACGAGCGCGATCATGAGAGTGGCCTTTCAGACTAGTTCGTGAAGTGGGGGCTTCTACCACATTGTCGAATCCGCCCGATTGCCAATATACGAATTGGACCGGACTAGGGGGGGCAGGTCACTACGTTGAGGTTGTCTCAGAAAAAGCAGAAACACACGCTTTTGTTTCAACTGTTCCTCAAGTCGTTGGCGAGTCGTCGGAAGTCGGTCGAACAGAGACTTTGTCCCGGAGAAGCTCCACATAGGCCGTAGCAGCGCCCTTGGTAGTGCAGCCAGTGGATTTCTGCTTGATTACGCCGTTCAGGGCATACTGAGCGTAGTAGAATCGCCCACGACGGAAGAGATAGAAAGGACTGGAGACTGTCATTCTTCTGACATTTCTTCTGACAGTCCCGTCTCGGGGAGGGAAAAACTGGCGAAATAGAGTGGACAGGGACGGAATCGAACCGCCGACACAAGGATTTTCAGTCCTTTGCTCTACCAACTGAGCTACCTGTCCAGACAATACAGTAATATACTGCATTGAGCGGAAAAAGGCAACGAGCCGTTGTTCGAATGGAATTCCACCCGAAGCAGCCGGCGAGCGCGGGCTAGGTTTTCCCCCCCCTTTTCAGAACCTCTCGCGAGATGACGATTTTCTGAATCTCGTTCGTCCCCTCGAATATCCTATTGATCCTCGAGTCGCGGTAGTACCGCTCGATCGGCAGCTCGCGCGAATATCCCATGCCGCCGTGGATCTGGACGGCGAAGTCGGCGACCTTGTCGAGCGATTCCGAGCAGAAGAGCTTCACGATCGCCGCCTCACGCGAGACCGACTTGCCGGCGTCATAGGCGGCCGCCGTCCTGTAGACGATCGACTCCATGGCGTAGACGAGCGTGGCCATCTCTGCAAGCATGAACTGAATGGCCTCGAACTGCGCGATCGGGACGTCGAACTGTTTTCGCTCCTTGGCGTACTTCGCCGAGAGCTCGAGGAGCTCTTTTGCGGCCCCGAGCGTCGCCGCGCCCAGGCCGAGCCGGCCGGCATCCAGCGTCTTCATCGCCACCAGGAATCCCCGCCCCTCGTCGCCGAGCATGTTCTCGTGGGGGACCCTGACATTTTCCATCACGATCGGCGTCGTGACGCTTCCGCGGATCCCCATCTTCTTCTCGGGAGGCCCCGCCTGGAACCCGGGGGTCTTCGTTTCCACCACGAACCCGGTAATGCCCCGTTCGGTGCGGGCAAACGTCGAGACAACGTCCGCGATCGCCCCGTTCGTGATCCACATTTTCTCGCCGTTGATCACCCACTCGTTCCCGTCCCGCACGGCTTTCGTGCGGAGGTTGAACGAATCGGACCCGGCCAGGACCTCCGTCAGGGCGAACGCGCCGATCATTTTCCCCTCCGCGAGGGGAACGAGGTACTTCTTCTTCAACGCCTCGCTCCCGCCGATGTAGATGGCGTTCGCCCCGATCGACTGGTGTGCGCCGACGAACGTGGCCGTCGACATGCACGCGCGTGCAATCTCCTCGGCCGCCAGGCAGTATCCCAGCTCACCGAATCCGCCGCCGCCGTACTCGGGCGGGAACGCCTCCCCCAGCAGACCGAGGTCCGCGATCTTGCGGATCAGCTCCGGGGGAATCTTCTCTTCTTCGTCGATCTTGTGCGCGATGGGCCGGAGTTCGGTGTTGACGAAATCGCGGACCATGTCGCGGAGCATCTTCTGCTCCTCGGTGAGGGCAAAGTCAAACATAGGTGAAATCCTTAATTGGAAACGTATGAATGAAGAACGGGAGGGATCGAACCAGATTGCTTCGCAGAAAGCGCTCGCAATGACCAGGGGTGAAGCGCTCGCAATGACAACGGAATGTCATTGCGAGGCACGCCGAAGGCGTGCCGAAGCAATCCCGCGCGAGATTGCTTCGGGGCGCCGGTGGCGCCCCCAGCAATGACAGGGTGCCGGTTAGTCGGTCTGGCCCTTCTGGCCGACGTAGCTCACGATGTCTTCGCCGCCGTCGACGCCGATTACGTTGCCGCTGACCCATGAAGCGCTTTCGTCCGAGAGGAGGACGATCATCCGCGCGACGTCCTCGGGCGTGGTGAGCCGGCCGCCGGGGTTCTTCGCCCTGGCGATGCGGAGCATGTCGGTGCTTCCCGGG
>DATJPR010000117.1:0-4961 GCA_035506295.1 Bacteroidota bacterium
AGCCCCGCCTTCACCGACGCGAACATTCCCTTATTGTAATCGGGGTTCTCGATACACTCAACACCGGGAATGCCGCTCACCAGGGCCTGAAGCCTTCCGAACTCGTGCCCTCCCACCACGAAGATCCGCCGGCACCACGCGTTCATTCCATCAATGCAATGACGAATCATCGGCTTGCCGCCGATCGGCAGAGCCGGCTTGAACGTTCCCGCGCGCGATGAAAATCCCGCCGCAAGGATGACTCCTTCAACCGAGCGTTGATCTGACATCGTGGGAAAGGAAGAAGGCACGCCCCGACGGACGGCGATCAGCTCTGCCGTGATGCTGATCGCAATTTCCTCGGCCGTCATCGCACCGATGGCGAGCCCGATAGGCGCGTGAACGCGCTCGAGAAGATCGCGAGGAACGCCGCGACTGACGAGATGTTCAAACGTCGCAATGACCTTCCGTTTACTGCCGATCATGCCAATGTATCCGGCGTTTGTCCGGACGGCGCGTTCGAGGACCTGCTCGTCGTACCTGTGCCCGCGTGTGACGATTGCTATCGACGTCGATCGATTGACCCTCAACTGTTCCCACGCCGCGTCGAAGGGAACGGCCAACGTCGCGTGCGCTTCGGGGAATCTTTCCTTGCTGGCAAATTCCGGACGGTCATCGATCACGGTAACGCGGAACCCGGCCAGCGCCGCGCTGCGAGAAAGGTAGAGCGAGACATGCCCTCCACCGAAGATCAGCAGATCGCGGACTCCCACTATCGGTTCGACGACAATTTCCCCATCGGAAAGGGGTAGTCGCAGCACATTTTTTCTTTTGAGAGCATCACGAACCATTTCGAGAAACGTGTCCGGGACCCCCGCAGCAACGGCATTCAACTTCCGCAATTCATCATCAGCTCCAGGCTCCGCATCGTCAGGAGAGATCAGGAACTTCCCTTTCACCACGGGGCCGGAGCCGATCACCGTTGCAACCGCGACATCGCTTCCTGACTCACGCCGCGAGAGAAGAGCGACGAAGAGTCCGGCATACGCCGGCAATAACCGCTCGATGAGAATATCGAGACTCCCGCCGCATAGGAAATCTCCGTTGCTTTGTTCTTCGGTCAGCGTAAAGTGGCGGACGGTGCAGGCTGCATCGGAGGAGAGCAGTTTTGCCGCCACGTTTTGCACCTCGGCTTCGACCAGCCCGCCTCCAACCGTGCCGATTACGGACGTCTTCCCTTCTCCGACGAGCATCCGGGCGCCGGCGCGAAGCGGTGTCGAGCCCTCGCTGCCGATGATGGTCGCCAGGGCCGCACTTCGTTTTCTGCGAAGGCAGGCAACGATCTCTTCATCCATATCCATGAAGCATCAGTGCATTGGTGAGGACATGCGGTCCAACGCCCTGCGGAAGGCGAGGGCTGGACCCCAGTGGCCGCGATGCTGCAGCCACGCGATGAACCGGTGAAGATCGAACGAGCGGACGACGGAGAACAGCACGAACCCCACGGCGGCGGCGCGGAAGACGACCCAGAGCATAGATGCCCATGGCGAGCCCGAAGCCATCATCACTCCGATGACGATCACGACCGGAAGCCAGAACAGCGGCCGGGCGATGTCCTGCAGGCCGCGTCTCACCGCGCCGGCGATATTCACCGGCCTCCAGTCGACGACCACACCGACGGGCTTTCTGAACATCAAGTCGCGCAGGCGTCCGGGCATCCGCCGGCGATGCTTCCAGGCGAGGAGCGTGAAGGTTGCAGACACCGCCCCGCAGAAGAGCGTCCATCCGGCCATCAGCTGAAACAGTCCCACCGACTGCAGGGCGAGCTTCTCGGCCAGCCATCGAACGATGGAGTCATACGCGCGGAGCAATTCGTCGCCGACAAAAACGTACTGCAGCGCAATCCCCTGGATGGCCGACCATGCACCGACGAGGAAGCCCGCAACCGCCACGCCGAGGACATTCCAACCGAGGAGAACGATGGCCAGAACATATTGAAGTCCCTGGAGGGTGATCGCAAGCATCGGGCGGACGCGATTCCCAGCCGGCGAAAGCGCCTTGAGCGATGCCGCAATGAGCGCAACCCATAGCAAACGGCGACGCCGTCCCATCCCATCGCCCGCGTACGTCAAGATCACCGATTGCATGCTCGAGAGGAAGAGACCGCGGAGAGGGATCTGGCTCCCATGCAGGACGGCGCCTACGGATGCCTCGAACCCACCGGCACCACCGCCAAAGAGCCCAACTCTCATCCAATCCGAATGTTCGACGCACGCCTGTCGGAGCGACTCCCACGCTTCGGGAGTCCCGGCTTCAATCATCACCTCAAAGGTACTGCCGATCCTCGACTCGATCTGTTCCTCGAGCCCTTCTCGCACGGCGGCGACCACGATCTCCGGCTTTGCCTGAAGCACGCGATCCCAAAGATGAACGTGCCCTTCGCCGGCTGCCTCACGGGGGCCGAACTCGTCGATCACCACCAATGAAGGCGAAGGTCCGGCGGCAAGCGCATCTGCCCACCGCTCCAGGGAGTCAGTCGCTTCCGGGGAAAACCTATACGGCGGATTTTGAGAGGATTCGCGGACGGCATACGGAATTTTCGCCCCACGGTTCAGCATCAGGAGATCGTATCGATCGGCACCGCGCGCCCCCGCCTGCCGTCCCTCAGCAATCGCAACGAATCCCTCAGGCTCCTTCCCCTGCGTCCGCCACCATTCCGCGAGTCGTTGGAGAAGCGAACTCTTGCCGGCACCGACGCCGCCGTGGATTCCGATGAGAAACATGGTGGAAGGAAATCATATGCACAAACAAAGTCAATGAGCGCAAAATGCGGGAATTGATTTTTCTCCCCTTCTGCCGTACTTTTGCATCAGGACCGCGGTCCTCCTCACGAGTTTTTCCTACCTACCGGACAGTGCAGGCAATTTCTTCGGAAGGAGCCTTCCATGATCGAGAAGATCCAATTCACCCTCAATGGAAAACCGGCAACAGTTTCTGTCGATCCCGACAGGATGCTGTTGTGGATATTGCGCACCGATCTCGGCTTGACCGGAACGAAATACGGGTGCGGCGAAAGCTTCTGCGGCGCGTGCACGGTCCTTCTCGACGGTGAGGCAGTGCGATCGTGCTCCACGTCGGTCGGCGACGTGCGGAACAAGAGTGTGGTAACGATCGAAGGACTCGCCACAGGCGCAACGCTTCATCCACTGCAGAAGGCGTTCATGGAGCATGACGCCCTTCAGTGCGGCTACTGCACGCCCGGCATGATCATGAATGCGTACGCGTTCCTTCGTAAGAATCCTCACCCCACGTCCGCCGATATCATACAGGAAATGGAGGACAACCTGTGCCGTTGCGGCGCCCACCCGCGGATCGTTGACGCGATCGAGACCGCGGCAAAGGAAATGGAAGGAGGGCACTGACATGGACGAGCACCTGGATATCGAGCTGCCGGAGAGCCCCTCCGGACTGCGGATGGACCGCCGCGAGTTTCTGAAGATCACCGGGAGCGGGATATTCCTGTATTTCACCGTGGGCGAAGTGCCGTTCCTGCAGCAGCAGGAAGTGCGGCCGACCCGTCCCATGCAGAAGCTTCCGACGGACTTTAACGCCTTCCTGAAGATCGGAGAAGACGGCCGCGTCACCTGCTTCACTGGAAAAATCGAAATGGGACAGGGTCCGGTCACGTCCCTCGCCCAGGAGCTTGCGGAAGAGCTTGACGTCTCTCTCGAGAGCGTCGATATGGTCATGGGCGACACCGATCTTTGCCCGTGGGACATGGGGACGTTCGGTTCCATGACGACGCGGTTTTTCGGTCCCGCGCTTCGCGCCGCCGGCGCGGAGGCACGGCAGGTCGTCATTGAACTTGCCTCAGAGAACCTGAATGTTCCAGCCTCCCGCCTCGCAACGGAGAACGGCGAAGTGTTCGATACGACGGACAAGAGCCGCCGGGTTTCTTACGGTCAACTAACCAAAGGGAAACGGATCGAACGGCACGTGTCGCAGACTGTCGCTGTCAAGAAGCCATCGGAGTTCAAGATCATCGGCAAGCCGACGCTGAAGCAGGATGCGCATGCAAAGGTGACGGGCGCCGCGAAATATGCCGCCGACATCCAGATCCCGGGCATGATGTACGCGAAAATCCTCCGGCCGCCATCGCATCAGTCCCGGCTTGTGGACGTCGACGTTTCCGCCGCCGAGAAGGTCGAGGGGGTCCAGGTGGTCCGGGAGGGCACCTTCGTCGCTGTCCTGCACAAATATCCCGACGTGGCCGAGGCGGCGCTTGCGAAGGTCAAGGCGAAATTCGAGACGCCGAAACCCACGTTCGATGATACGACCGTTTTCGATCATCTGCTGAAAGTCGCGCCTGCCGCGACCCCTCTCGCCTCCGGGGGTGATCTCCAGGCGGGAGAAAAAGGATCGAAGGAGATTGTCGAAACCACGTACCTTGATGGCTACGTTGCACATTCCCCTATGGAGCCGCATGCGGCGGTGGTCCACATCGAGGGGACAAAAGCAACCGTCTGGGCTTCGACGCAGACGCCGTTCAATGCGCGCGATGAAGTGGCGAAGGAGCTCGGCTTCGACTCGAAAAATGTCCGGGTCAGCCCTCCGTTCCTCGGCGGGGGCTTCGGCGGCAAATCAAACGACCTGCAGATCATCGAAGCCGCCCGATGCGCGAGACTCAGCGGGAAACCGGTCCAGGTTGCGTGGACGAGGCGGGAGGAATTCTTCAATGATACGTATCGCCCGGCCGCGATCGTGAAAATCAGATCGGGAATTACCTCCGCCGGGAGGATCACTTTCTGGGACTACGCGGTGTACTATGCCGGCGATCGGGGCGCGATCACCTTCTACGATATCCCCAACCACAAAACTGTCGCCCATAACGCAAGCTGGGTGGGCGCAGAAGGTGCTCACCCATTCGCGACGGGACCCTGGCGCGCGCCGGGCAACAACACCAACACGTTCGCGCGCGAATC
>DATJPR010000118.1:0-14935 GCA_035506295.1 Bacteroidota bacterium
TCGGCGTCAAGAGCTACAAACCCTACAACTCGTTGGGAGAGGACTATCTCCAGAACTATCTCGGAATGGCCGGGATTCCGATGGACATTGTTCCGGAGTTCCCCGGCGATTCCCGAATGGTTCTCCTGACCGAGTCGGCGAAAGATGATCCCGGGATCGTCGAGAAGATCAAGGGTCAGCTGATGGCCGGCAAGAACGTCATGATTACCTCAGGACTTCTCAAGGCGTTGCAGGGGAAGGGGATTGAAGACATCGTGGAGCTTCGCTCTTCAGATCAAAAAGTCCTCGGAAGAGAATTCTTTGTGGGCATGTTGGAGGACTGTCAGGCAGACAAAGATATCTTGCTGCCGCAGATTCACTTTCTTACCAACGATTCGTGGGAAGACATCTCGTGCATTGCCTCGGGGAACGGCTATCCCGTTCTTCATCAAGCGCGTTATGCGAACGGCTCGCTCTTCGTGCTCACGGTCCCCGACAACTTCGGCGATCTTTATCATCTCCCGGCCCCTGTCCTCAACAGGATACGATCCGTCTTGTCTCAGGACATGGACGTCAGGATTGAAGGGCCGGCGCAGATCTGTCTCTTCAACTATGACAACGGCACGTTCATCGTGGAGTCGTTTCTTCCCGACAGCACTTCATTCAATATTGTCGTCCGCAAACAGGATGGCAAGTTGAAGAACGTGCTCACCGGGGATATTCTCTCCGGCACTCCCGGCGAATCCCGGCCGATCTGGGGCAGGGAGAAGAGCGAGATCACCACATTTCCCGTTGGGCTAAAGCCACACTCTTTCTTGGTGTTTCGACTAGAGTAGAAAGCTGTTATGGATCGTGCGCTCCCTTACGAGCGAGAGCATTGGCTCATCGATCGCCGTTCACGTTGGGCCAAAACCCGATGATTATGGCGATCAGCAGGGTGGCTTATCGGGACGAGGATGAGGTCGCCCGGGTGACTCCCTTCATTGATTCTTCTCTTAATGCCCCCTATATTACACCCCAGTTGTTCTCACCGTTCGCCCTCGAGCGGACGCATCGATGACGCAAGTGGACGGCGGTCGGAAGCTTGCGTACGCTCTTCCCCGGTTCCGTGATTTCTTCGAGCAGGTCGCAGATGACCCCACGAATGGCACTTCTGGCAGTGGTTGGCATGGCCACAACGGCAGCGTTTTCTTCTGGCGAGCACCATGCATTGCCCGCGAAGATCGAAGCCCGCTGGATCGCTCCCGCTGCCGGACGTGCCGAAGGAGTCGAGAGGCCTTGCCCCATCTTGCGATCATCGTTTCTTCTTGAAAGCGGCATTCGACAAGGCATCGTGCGGGTCATCGGCCTCGGCCATTTCGAGCTCTCTCTCAACGGGCAACGGGTGGGGAATTCGTTGATCGATCAACCATGGTCAGTGTACAACAAGACCGTCTATGAACAAGATTTCGATATCAGCGCGCTCCTGAAGAAGGGGGAAAATGTTTTCGGGGTCATGCTGGGGAATTCTTTCTGGTGCGTCAGAAAGCCCGCCGATTCCTTGCGCTATGTGAAGACGGACGCCATGCCGGATTTTTCAGGGGGAGAGCAGTATCTTCTGAGGCTCAAAGCGCGCATCACCTTGAAGAACGGCGAAGAGTATGAAACTGTGAGTGATGAATCATGGAAGTGGCTCGAAGGCCCCCTGACGGCTTCGAATATCTATGGAGGCGAGGACTATGACGCTCGTCGGCTTCCTCCGGGCTGGGATTCGCCGGGCTTCGATGACAAACTGTGGAAACCCGTACGCGTGGTCCCGGCTCCTCCCGGCGCGATCGAACGGTTCGAGGCTCCGCCCATCACTGCGCACGAACTCTTCAAACCCACGTCAGTGGTGTCATCAGGCACCGGTGAGTATACGTATGTCTTTCCCCAGAACTGCTCCGCGCTGCTGCGATTTACCGTTGAAGGTCAAACCGGCAGAACCATTCGGTTCAAACCATGTGAATACATGGATTCCACGGGACGGGTGAAGTTTACCTACACATGGGGGACAGGCAAGGACATTTGGCACGATTATACGTTACGTGGGGGAGAGGCAGAGTCGCACCAGGTTCTGTTTTGCTATGTCGGGTGCCAGTATGTCGGCGTAGCAGGGGCTGTTCCCGAGGGGAACCCGAACCCTGAAGGGCTTCCGGTGGTGCGATCTCTTGAGCTTGTTCACGTACGTGCGGATTGCCCCATTGTGGGGAGTTTTTCCTGCTCGAGTGCCATGCAAAATCGCGCTCATCAGATCATCGATTGGTCCATACGATCGAACATGAGCTACGTTGCCACCGATTGTCCGCATCGCGAGAAGAACGGCTGGCTTGAACAGGATTGGCATATGGCGAGAGCGATCAGCTACGGCTACGATGTGCGGAGCTGGTACGAAAAGATCGCACGCGACATCCGCGACGCACAATTGCCGGACGGCCACATCCCGACGAACTGTCCGAACTACCTTGTCGGCATCGGGCCGCACGGGTACTGGAACGAATCGCCGGAATGGGGGATCGCCGGCGTGATTGTGCCGTGGCACCTGTACGAATGGTATGCGGATACGGCTGCGCTGGCATCAAGCTATGAGAGCATGAAACGCTACGTCGATTATCTGTCGCGCGGAGCGGAAGACGGGATCATCAAAAGCAATCTTGGGGACTGGTACGACTACGGCCACGGCAAAGGGGACGGACCTTCCCAATGGACCCCCACAAGCCTGACCGCGACGGCGGTCTGGAAATTGGGCGCTTCGACGGTTGCGCAGGCAGCGCGCGTCCTCGGGCATGTCGAAGACATTAAAACGTATGACGCCCTCGCATCACGGATTAAGGCGGATTTCCAACGCCGGTATTATGACCCTGTGCGGAAGTCTGTGCTGAATCATGGATCGTGTCAGGCAGCGAATTGCATAGCACTGTGCGCCGGGCTTGTTCCCGAAGAGGACCGTGCTGCGGTTCTCCAGGCAGTCGTCGACGATCTGGAGCGGAGAGGCTGGCAACAGACGGTCGGCGAGGTCACACAAGTGTTCCTTGTCCGCGCATTGGCGGAGGGGGGAAGGGGAGACGCCCTCCACAAGATCTATGCGAGGGAGAGCAGGGGGAGTTACGGCTACATGGTGCGTCAGGGACTCACGACGCTGCCGGAGAGCTGGGATGCAAAGCCGGGAACGGGGAATAGCATGAACCATTTCATGCTCGGGCATCTGGTGGAGTGGCACTATGCCTATCTCGCCGGTATCCGTCAGCAACCGGGCAGTGTCGGTTGGCGGCGCATTCTGATCGCCCCTCAGCCCGGATCGATCGACAGCACCGCAGCCTCGTTCAACGCTCCCACAGGGACCATAGCGGTCCGATGGCGGCAAGACCACGGAGCGTTTCATCTCACAGCGACAGTCCCCACGGGTGTCGAGGCGCTGGCTGTCCTCCCGGACGGACAGAGGGTTTCTCTCGGTTCCGGAACCACGACCTTGAACGCGAAAGTTCCCGTTCAGAACTGATTAGGAGGCAGGACATGAGGCAAGCACTCACATTCGTTCTCTTTCTTCTGATCGCTCACGTTGCCTCCGCGAAGGAGTACCATGTTGCGGTGAACGGGAACGACACGAATGATGGGTCGTCATTGCGGCCGTTCAAAACCATTTCGGCCGCCGCGCGTGCTGCTGATCCAGGCGACACCATCACGGTCCATGCGGGCATCTACAGGGAACGTGTGAATCCCCCCCGGGGCGGTGAGTCGGACGCAAAAAGGATCCTCTACCGCGCAGCGCCCGGGGAGAAGGTGGAAATCACGGGGTCCGAAGTCGTGAAGAACTGGGTCAAGGTCCAGGACGATCTCTGGAAGCTCACGCTGCCCAATGCGTTTTTCGGTCAGTTCAATCCGTACTCGGACGAGATTCACGGCGATTGGTTCGACCCCATGGGCCGGAAGCACCACACCGGCGCGGTCTATCTCAATGGCGAGTGGCTGACAGAGGCCGCGACGCCCGCGGAGGTCATGTCGTCTCCCGGCGCGACCCCCCTCTGGTATGCGAAAGTGGATGACAAGGCAACGTCGATCTGGGCGCAATTCAAAGGGGTGAACCCGGACGACCAGACCGTAGAGATCAATGTTCGCCAGACGGTCTTTTATCCGGAGAAGACAGGCATCAATTACATTACCGTCCGTGGCTTCATTCTCCGCGATGCGGCGACCCCCTGGGCGCCGCCGACGGCGGAGCAGATTGGTCTGATCGGCCCTCACTGGAGCAGAGGATGGATCATCGAAAACAACGTGATCAGCCATTCGATCTGTTCCGGAATCTCGCTCGGAAAATACGGAGATCAGTTCGACAACACGTCGGCGAACACTGCGGAAGGGTATGTGAAGACGATCGATCGGGCGCTGGCGAACGGGTGGAACAAGGAAACGGTCGGCCATCACATCGTTCGCAACAACACGATCTTTGATTGCGAGCAGGCGGGGATCGTGGGAAGCCTGGGCGCGATCTTCAGCGATATCGTGAACAACGATATCTATGACATCTGGACCAAGCGCTTGTTCGGCGGCGCTGAGATGGCCGGGATCAAGCTTCATGGCGCGGTGGACGTCCTGATCAAGCACAACCGTATCCGCAACGCGGGGAGAGGCCTGTGGCTTGACTGGATGGCGCAGGGTACGCGGGTCTCCGACAATCTGTTCTACAATAATTCGACGGATGATATTCTCATGGAGGTCGACCACGGTCCGTATCTCATTGACAACAACCTCCTCATGTCTGCGTGCAGTATCCGCGACGTCTCGGAAGGGGGCGCCTTCGTCCACAATCTTGTGGCGGGCGAAGTCGACGATACGCCTGACACAACACGATTGACGCCATATCTCCAGGCGCACTCGACATTGATTGCGGGGATGAGCAGGACCCAGGGAGGGGACGACCGCTACTACAACAACCTGTTCATCGCTCCGAACAATCCGTTGAAGAACACCGAGCACCCCCCGCGCTTTGCCGGGTACGGGCTCTGGGTGTATGACACGAGAGACAATCCCCTGCGTACCGGGGGAAATGCCTACTTCAACGGCGCCCGACCGCATAACCGGGAGTACGGGACTCCCGTGGTCTCCGACAACGATCCACATTTGGAATTGCTGGATGACGGCGAAAGCGTTTTTGTGCAGATGACCCTCGGGGACGCGATTCAGGGATACGCTACGGCTATTGTCAACACGGAGCGATTGGGAAAGGCCAAGGTGTCTGGACTCGGCTACGAGAATCCCGATGGATCGCCGCTCAAGATCGACCGTGACTTCTTCGGCAACGCGCGGAACCCGGACAATCCTTCCGTTGGTCCGTTTTCCACCGCCGGTCCGGGCACAACACGGTTCCGTGTCTGGTAATTGTGGGTCAAGCACGAAGGAGCACCATGGATGGCAAATGAATCGGAGTTGAAGGATCAGATCGTCGAGATCGGCAGGCGCATCTGGATGAAAGGCTTCGTGGCCTCGAACGACGGGAACATCACGGTCAGGGTCAGCGACGACCAGGTGCTGACCACGCCCACCGGAGTCAGCAAGGGGTTCATGACGACAGACATGATCATCACGTGCGACCTCAGCGGGAAGGTGATTGCGGGGAACAAGGCCTACCGGCCATCAAGCGAGCTGAAAATGCACCTCGATGTGTACAAGGAACGTCCGGATGTCCGTTCGGTCGTGCACGCACACCCGACGTACGCAACGAGTTTTGCCGTCGCCGGTATTCCGCTGAACAAGTGCGTTCTTCCTGAAGCGATCCTGGTCATGGGAGCGGTCCCGACTGCTCCGTACGGTCTGCCGTCGACCATGGAGATCCCGGACCGCATTCGCCCCTTCCTCCAGGGATCGGACGTGATATTGCTGGCGAATCACGGCGCGATCACCATGGGCGACAGCCTGCTGAATGCCTATCACAAGATGGAAACGCTTGAACACACGGCAAGCATCGTCTGGAAGGCGATCCAACTGGGGAACGTTAATGTCCTTTCTGCGACCGAGCGCGATCGCCTCATGGCGCTCCGTGGTCAATACGGCCTGGTAGGTCGGATCTCACAATGCGATGCTACGCCGATGACGTTGGGCCCGAATCCCGTTTACTCGAAGGAAGCACTGGCGATCAGCGTTGATGAGAACAAGGTCAAGCGGATCGTCCGGAAAGTCGTCGCCAGGCAACAAAAGAGAGAACGTGCTGTCCCGACGCGCCGGCGTCAGAAACGCTGACAATCGCTGATGCCGGCAGTCTTCTGCACCTCATTCAATCGGAGGTTCCCATGAAAAACCTCTTTGTGCAGCTCTGGAAGATTGCTCTTATCACAGTGATTGGCGTTGCAGGCAGCGTGACCGTGGGGTTGATGATGCACGGCGTCAACGTGTTCACGCCTTCGGGGGCGGATTTTGCCTATCTGGCGTTCGGCGCGAGCGGAGGGCTGATCTTCGCCATCTATCACGTTCGTGGACTCTCGAACACCATCACCGCAGCGGTGTGTGTCAGCGCCATTCAATTCATCGTCGCCAGCGTGTGGGTCCCGACGCTGAACGCCGTGGTCTGGTCGTTCGGCGTCAACCTGCCCGTCGTGTGGCTTGCGTTTCTCTTTGAACGGAAGCTCTCGACGTTCCATTGGGGGAAGTTCGCCGTGGTCGGACTCGTCTACGGCGCGATGTTTGTCCTCCTGACCCTTCTCGTCGGAGTTCTGCGCGGCACCGAATCGATGCCGGCGGTCCTCTTCCGGGAGAATTTCCTGGATGGATCGCTGATCGGGCTCGGAATGGGGCTTGGCGTGCAGGCGGCGGAGACGTTTATCCACTCCCTGGCTTCGCACCGGACACCCGTGCCGAGCGCCACAAAATAGAGCACGACCGGGGTCCGGCGACGAGGAGCTTCTTCTCCCCAAGACGCAATGCCTTGCGGGTGGGGCTTTTCATTGATTCCCGTTCTGGCTTTTGCTAGCTTGTTGTGCACGGAATTGCCAGCCGTTTCAGACATTTCTCACGACGTCGCCTTTCGCCTTGCCCTTGCAGTGCCCTGGATGAACCGAACGAGGTCGACCGCTCTGCAGGCGCCAGAGTGTGTCCCTCCGGACGCGCAAGCAGCAGGTGACCGATCCATCAAATGTGCCGCCACACTTCCCGGGAGTCCTCGACCATGCAGTATGGATACTTCGACGATGCCAACAAAGAATACGTTATCGCACGTCCCGACACACCGAAATCCTGGAGCAACTACCTCGGCTCGACCGACTACGGCGCGATTATCACCAACAACGCGGGCGGGTACAGCTTCTACAAATCTGCCGCACAGGGGCGGTTCACACGCCTTCGCTTCAATGTGATCCCCGCCGATCAACCAGGGCGGTTTATCTACATCCGGGACAAAGAGAGCAAAGACTTCTGGTCCGCCTCCTGGCAGCCGGTCGGGAAATCGTTGAAGAACTTCAAGAGCGAGTGCCGGCACGGGGCAGGTTATACGCGGATTTCCTCATCTTACTCCTCCATCGAAAGCGAGACCTTGTACTTTGTCCCGCTCGGCCGGACCTATGAGTGCTGGCTTCTCAAACTGAAAAACACCGGTCGGAAAAAAAGAAGCCTCCGACTCTTCACTTACGTGGAATACGCGAACAACTGGAACCTCTCGCAGGACATCATCAATCTTCAATACTCCCAGTTCATCATGAAGATGGATGTGGTGGACGGCATGATCGACCACGGAACGAATGTCATGATGCCGGAACTTCCGGACCATTTTGAGGATAGCGGCCAGGGGCGTCACACGTTCCTTGCGATCACCGGGGCTCCGGTGAAGGGATTCGACACGGACCGCGATGTGTTTCTCGGGCCGTACAGGACATACGCAAACCCCATAGCCGTGGAGCTGGGGCGCTGCAGCAATTCAAAGGCTGTGGGAGACAACGCGTGCGGTACGCTTGCTGTCGACGTCACCCTGAAACCGGGCGAATCTAAGGAACTTGTTGTGCTCATGGGGATCGGCAAGGCAGGATCGGAAGGAAAGGCTGCGGTTGCGGAATCGGGAACGCCGGAGAAGGCTCATGCGGAATTCGACAAGCTCGTCGCGCACTGGCGCGCACGCACGCAAGGGATGAGCGCCAGAACGCCGGACAAAGAGTTCAACAGCATGGTGAACATGTGGAACCCGTACAATTGCCTCATCACGTACGCCTGGTCACGGGCTGCCAGCCTGATCTACAGCGGCGAGCGGGACGGCCTCGGCTATCGCGACACCGTGCAGGACATGCTCGGGGTCATGCACACGATCCCCGGCGAGGTCAAGGAGCGGCTCGAGTTGATGATCACCGGGCAGGTTTCCACCGGAGGAGCGATGCCGGTGGTCAAGCCATTCGCCCACATCCCGGGAAAGGAATCTGCACCGGCCGCACATGAATATCGTTCGGACGACTGCATGTGGCTCTTTAATACGGTCCCTGCATACGTGAAGGAAACCGGCGACGTGCAGTTCTACAACAAGGTCCTTCCCTATGCCGACAAGGGAGACGACACGGTGCTGGCGCACTTGCGGCGGGCGATTCAATTCAGTCTCGACCGCAGCGGGAAACACGGTTTCCCCTGCGGCCTATTCGCGGACTGGAATGATTGCCTCGAACTGGGGCAGGATGGAGAAACCGTCTTCGTGGCATTTCAGCTCCGCTATGCGCTCAACGTTTATGCGGAGATCGCCGAAATGCTGGGGAAGCCGAAAGAAGCTGCGTGGGCAAAGGATCATCTCAAGACCCTGGATGGGAACCTTGAGAAGCACGCATGGGACGGCGAATGGTATGTGCGGGCATACAGAGCGGACGGATTGAAATTCGGGTCAAAGGAGAATGCCGAAGCGTCGATCTTTTTGGAGCCGCAGCCGTGGGCGGTGTACAGCGGTCATTCCACGGGCGAGCAGGCCGGGAAGCTTATGGATGTGGTCGACCGTCGCCTCTCCACCGATTACGGGCTGATGATCTGCGATCCGCCGGTGGAGAAGACAGACCCCAAGGTGATTAAGGCGCGACTATTTAATAAAGGGATGAAGGAGAACGCGTCCGTCTTCTGTCACACCCAGGGATGGGCGGTGATCGCGGAGGCGATGCTGGGCCGCGGCAATCGCGCGTTTGCGCTCCATCGCAAGTACATGCCGAGCGCATACAACAAAAAAGCGGAAGTGCGCCAGATTGAACCTTATGTCTATTGTCAGTTCACCCACAGCAAGTATAGTCCGCGCCATGGTGCATCCCGTCTTCCCTGGCTGAGCGGGAGCGCGTCGTGGGCGTATTACACTGCCACGCAATACATCCTGGGTGTGCAACCCGAGTATTCCGGACTTCGGATCGATCCGTGCATCCCGGCGGAGTGGAAGGAGTTCACGATGACGCGAAGATTCCGCGGGAAGGACTTCTCGATTACCGTGAAGAACGAACGTCATGTCCAGAAGGGCGTCTCGAAGGTTCTTCTCAATGGGAAGGAGATCCAGGGCAACGTCATACCGCCCCATCTTATGCAGGAAAAGAATGACGTTGTCGTGTATATGGGTTGAGGGATTGCCGTTTCGTGTTTCGGGCACAATCGAATTGCCTTTTGACGATTGTGCCCTTTTCTTTTCTGGTGGCTGTCGAATTTCTCCCCTCTCGAACGACTATGGTAGGACAGCGGGAGCTACATTGACCCTCAAGCGGTAATGAACGAAAGGAGAACGCCATGAAGTTCATCTGTCTCGGGTATATCGAACCCAAAGTGCTCGCGGGGATGACAGAACATGACCGCCTTGCGATGCTGGATGAATGCTTTGCCTACGACGACGAATTGCGGGATCACCGACATTTTACCGCCGGCGAAGCGTTGCAGACACCTGACACGGCAAAGACCCTCCGTTGGGAGAAAGGTCGGCTCCTGGTGACAGACGGTCCATACGCCGAAACGAAGGAACAGTTGGGCGGCATTCTCGTACTCGAGGCACGAGACCTGAAGCACGCGGTCGAGTTGATCGGAAAGCATCCCGGCGTCAAGTACGGACCGTTCGAGATCCGGCCGGCCGCGGACTTGAGCGATATGGTCCGGGAGAGCGAGCTGCGACGGTCAGGGGGGAGGAAAAGATGAGGTTTTGAATCAGGGAATCGCATCCGACAAATCCACGGCGCCTTATGGGATGCACCTGAGCTTCATATCGATGCCGCGTACGCGTGCAGCGCTCGCTTGATGGACTGTCGATCGATGTGGACTTCTGCGAGAGTTCGCCACCATCTGTCGATAGGGATTTCTGCGGCCGCACTGCGGGACAACGAGGCGATGACGATACATTGTACAAACGTCTTCACGTCACCCTTTGGGAGGCTGCATCAGAATTTCGCCACGCGGTCGTTGTTGACCATCATGGAAATCCCGGACGTCTTTGTCAGAAGATGTCCTCGCGGAAAGACCCCCCGTTTTCCAATCGCTCATCCTCGTTTCACCACTGGCATGCTTCGTGCGATTCTTTCCGGACGCGGATGACCCGGAGGACCGTTCACTCGAAGTAGCCCCAGGAAACGGCGGCGCATCGCTCCTACTCCCCGAAGTCTCTCAACGTGGCGACATTGGGCATTCCCGCAAATCAGCTAAGGAATAGTCACGTAAGGAGGGACACCCATGCGTTGGTTCGCAAATCTCAGACTCTCGACGAAACTCGTCGTCGCCTTCATGGTTATCGCGGCACTCGCCGCTGCAACAGGATTGTTTGCCATCGACCGACTCGCTCGCGTCAACAGCACCACGGCAGAGCTAGAGTCTCGATTACTTCCTGTGACAGAGCTGGACGCAACGATCAACGACAACCTTCAACGCTTGCGCCGCAATGAACTTCAGCACATCTTGACTGCGAGTCCCGATGGGATGTTCCAACGAGAACAGCAGATCGCGGCCCTTGTCGATTCCTTGTCGGCCGATTTGACTCGAGCCGAGGGAATGACCGCAAACGATGAGGCCCGGCAGAATCTTGAAGGCATGAAAAGCGCGTGGGTGAGCTACCACGCGCGGGTGGGGGAAGTGATGAACCTAAGCAAACAGGGGAAAAAGGAGACGGCGCGGTCAATCGCGAACGGTCAAGGCAAAGAAGACCTCACGGTTTTTGAAAACGCGCTGGCGAAAGATATCGACTTGAATCGACGGGAGGGGGATCAGGCGGCATCCGCCGGAAACGCGATCTACCAATCAGCCCGTCTAATGATCATTGTTTCCGTCGTTGTCGTTTTCGTCATCGGGATGATCATGTCGGTACTCATCTCCAGGATCATTGCGGCGCCGATCAAGGCGGCCAGTGTAGCGGCGGAGAGTCTTGCCGTCGGCAATGTCGATATCACGTTGAAGCATGACTCGCGAGACGAAGTGGGGACACTGACCGCAGCGTTCCAGAAAATGGTCGAGGCAATCCGCGAGCAGGCAGAAGCGGCGGACCGGATCGCCAAGGGGGATCTGGACGTCAATATTACGCCCAAATCTGAACAAGACATTCTCGGTCATGCGCTTGTTTCGGCACTGGCCTCGCTCAAGGCGTTGATTGCCGAAATGCGCCATATGTCGACCGAACACGACAAGGGCGATATCGATGTCACCATCCCTGTCGAGAAATTCCAGGGGGCATATCGTGAGATGGCGGAGGGTGTCAACACGATGGTCCAAGGCCATATACAGGTGAAGAAAAAGGCGATGGCTTGCGTGGCGTCCTTCGCGAAGGGTGACTATGACGCATCGTTGGAGCGGTTTCCCGGGAAGAAGTCATTCATCAATGACAACATCGAGATGTTGCGGACGAATGTGAAACAGTTCATTCAGGAAATGCGGCACATGTCTTCGGAACACGACAGAGGAGATATCGATGTCGTCATCCCCGCCGAGAGGTTCGAAGGGGCGTACCACGAAATGGCGAACGGTGTCAACACCATGGTGCAGGGTCATATCCAGGTGAAAAAGAAGGCGATGGCGTGTGTTGCCGCTTTTGCCGCGGGTGACTTCGAAGCGCCCCTGGAGAAGTTCCCGGGCAAGAAGGCATTCATCAACGAGAACATCGAGCTGCTTCGGTCGAATGTGAAGGCCTTCATCCGGGAGATGAACCGCATGTCGGCGGAACACGACAGAGGTGACATCGATGTGATGATCCCGGTGGATGAGTTCCGTGGTGCGTACAAGGAGATGGCCAAGGGGGTGAACACCATGGTTGCCGGTCATATCCAGGTGAAGAAAAAAGCGATGGCGTGCGTTGCGGAGTTCGGCCGGGGGAACTTCGACGCCCCCCTGGAGCAATTCCCTGGGAAGAAAGCATTCATCAATACCACGATCGAGGAAGTCCGGAGGAATCTGAAGGAATTCGAAGCCGAGCTTGGAGTCCTTGTGACAGCCGCAAGCGAAGGCCAGCTTTCTACCCGTGCCGATGCCGGGAAGTTTGTTGGTGGATGGAACACCCTCACCACGGGAGTTAACGCCCTTCTGGACCGTGTGATTGAACCGGTGAAAGACGGCGCAAATATCCTGGCTGACATGGCCCGCGGCGATATGACAGCGCGGGTAAAAGCCGCCTATAAGGGGGATCATCAGTTGATCAAGGTCTCTATCAATCAGGTGGGAGAGAACCTTGACAAAGCGCTCGGGGAGGTTCGGCAAGCGGTTGCCGCAACAGCCAGTGCGGCGAGCGAAATCAGTTCAAGCACAGAACAAATGGCTGCAGGTGCTCAGGAACAGACAAGCCAGGCCGGGGAAGTTGCCGGGGCAGTCGAGGAGATGACGAAGACGATCCTGGAGAATTCCCGGAACGCCGCTACGACAGCAAACGTCGCCAAGCAGGCGAAGGACTCCGCGGAACAGGGGGGGAAGGTCGTCGAGGAAACAATTGCAGGAATGCAGCGCATAGCCAAGGTCGTCGAGAAGAGCGCGGAAACCGTCCAGGAACTCGGGCGGTCGAGCAATCAGATCGGCGAAATCGTGACCGTGATCGACGACATTGCCGACCAGACAAATCTGCTGGCGCTTAATGCTGCAATTGAAGCCGCCAGGGCCGGTGAGCAAGGGAGGGGATTTGCGGTCGTTGCTGACGAGGTGCGCAAACTTGCCGAAAGGACAACGAAGGCGACGAAGGAAATCGCCGGCATGATCAAGAAGATCCAGCAGGATACGGCCGGCGCCGTCGGTTCGATGCAGGAAGGAACAAAGCAAGTGGCCGACGGGATAAGCCTTGCCGACCGGGCGGGGGTGTCGCTGAGGGAGATCGTGCAGGTCAGCCAGAAAGTGACTGATATGGTGACCCAGATCGCGACGGCATCGGAGCAGCAATCCTCGGCCGCTGAGCAGATCTCGAAAAACGTCGAGGCAATCAGCACCGTGACTTCGCAAACCGCATCGGGGACACAACAGGTCGCCAGGGCGGCAGAAGACCTGAGTCGACTGACAGAAACCCTGGCGTCACTCATCAGCCAGTTCAGACTCGGAGCCGGTGGCCAGCCCGAGCGAGACGAGTCTCCTCGCGAAGATCGGGGCAGTGTCGCAGTACGCGCCAACGGCAAACTCGTTCCCCATCTCGAAGGAGCATGATCCATGGAACAGGCGAAGCCAGGCGCCGTCAAAGGCGCCAACGAGGAACTGCTGCAATTGGTTAGCTTCTCGGTTGGGGGGGAAGAGTTCGGCGTCGATATCCTCAAAGTGCAGGAGATCAACAGAATGCTGAACGTCACCCACGTCCCGAACGCACCGGATTACGTTGACGGGGTCATCAACCTGCGGGGACGCGTCATCCCCGTGGTGAACATCCGACGACGGTTCGGGATGGACCGAAGGGAGCTGGACAAGAGCACACGCATTGTCGTTGTGGAGCTGGCGGGACAAGTGGTCGGATTCCTCGTCGATGGTGTGAGAGAAGTCCTGCGAATCCCGAAGAGTATCATCGAGCCCCCTCCTGCTCTTCTGGGTGCTCGGAAGGGAGACTACATTACCGCAGTGGGGAAACTGGAGGATCGGCTGCTCATCCTTCTGGATCTTGAGCGGATCCTCAGTATGGACGAAACGGAATCTCTGCAAAGTATAGCGGTGTGATTTCAGCAGGCGAATTCTCAGATTCTCACTGATGTCGTTCGACGCATCCGGAGGACCTGTCCAATTACCCGGGACAGGTCCTTCCTTTTTTTCCGCCCCCCCTCTCTACTCGGGCCAGATCGGCCCCCGCTTCGATCCTGTGGTCAAGCCTCAGGCTGAAGAGTCCTCCTTGCCCAGAATCGACGGGGAGCGTCGTCTCCCTTTGACGGTAGAAATCTAATCATTACATTGCTCAGAGGCGCTCGATGTGAATTCTCTCCGCAACCGGCTTGCACGAGGTGCACAAATCTTGGATCGTAAGGATGCATTCTGAGACTGGAGGCAGAACTCCTTGTGCACTCTCGGCCCGTCGTGCCCACAGTGTTCGCGTCTCCACACCTGGTCGAATTTGTCTTTTCGGCGAGCACCAGGACTATTTGCAGCTACCGGTGATCCCATGCGCCATATCGCTCCGGATCTTCGTCGAAGGGCAGCATAATCCCGACCCCACCGTCATTCTTGACCTTCCGGACATCGACTCCGAGGATAGCTTCCCGCTCCAGGATGCCGCGGAGTATCGCGATGAACGCGACTACTTCCGAAGCGCGATCAATGTGATGCGGCGGGAAGGCTTCACCTTTTCACAAGGAGTTCGCTGCACCGTCCATGGCGATATCCCGATCAATTCCGGGACCTCCAGCTCATCTGCACTCGTCGTGACCTGGGTGAACTTCCTAGCCCGTATGAGCGACCAGCACCGGGACCTTGATGCGATGCTCTGTGCGCGACTGGCACATGCGGCCGAGGTCGTCGAGTTTCACGAGCCGGGAGGAATGATGGACCATTACTCGACGGCCTGTGGGGGCGTGATCTCCCTTGAGTTCTTCCCGGA
>DATJPR010000119.1:0-13231 GCA_035506295.1 Bacteroidota bacterium
CCTTGCGGCAGCAAGGCGGGCATGGGTCTGGCTTTCGGCGAACAGCTCGATCGTTCCGGCTGGCGGGTTCCAGAACCCTGCGGGAACCAACACGGGCGGATACGGAGACACGTACGATGCCGACGAGCGCCTCTGGGCCGCTGCAGAACTTTTTGAGACCACCGGGGAGGACACGTACCACTCGTATTTTAAGAACCACTACAACGACCCGGGCGTATTCACACAGCCCATGAGCTGGCCGAACGTCGGCGCGCTGGCTCAGGCCGAATATCTGTTCGGAAGTCAAACGGGCACAATCGCTTCGATTAAAACATCACTGCACAATGGCCTGATAACCTATTGTTCGTCCCTGCTTTCAGTCGTCGATGCCGACGGGTTGAACGTCAGCCTTCTGCCTACAAACTACATCTGGGGCAGCAATTCCAACGTGCTGAACAACGCCATTATGCTTATTCTTGGCTGGAAAGAAGGTGGGAACGCCGACTACAAGCGCGCGGCGCTTCAGCAGTTGAATTATATCCTAGGCTGCAATCGCCTGGATAGGACTTTCGTGACGGGTGTAGGAACCGTTTCACCGATGAACCCGCATCACCGTCCCTCGTATTCGGACGGCGTCGTTGCCCCGATCCCCGGACTTATGGTCGGCGGCCCCGACCATGGTCTCGACGACGCCATCCTTGCCTCGATGTTCAACAGCTCGACGCCCCCGGCACGGTGCTATGCCGACAACTGGCAGAGCTACGCATCAAACGAGATCGCGATCAATTGGAACGCGCCGCTCGTGTTTGTCTCGAGCTATTTCAGCGCGTCATCTGCGACGGGATTCGCCGAGCCGATACACGCCGACGTGCCCTCATCGTTGGCCCTTCGGCAGAACTATCCCAATCCGTTCAATCCCACGACAACGATCCAATACACGGTGGGTGGGGTCAGGGGTCAGGCGTCGGGCCTCAGTGCAGTGCGCATAACCGTTTATGATGTGCTCGGTCGGGTAGTCTCCACGCTCGTCGACGCGAGGCAGGCTCCGGGGACCTATGAGGTGAGATTTGACGCATCACATCTTGGGAGCGGCGTCTATTTCTACCGCCTCGAAGTGGATAATCAGACGGCAACCCGAGCGATGACGTTGATTCGTTGAGGAGGAAACACGCTATGCGGTTTTTCTTGTTGCTGGCAGTCGCGGCAATTCTGTCGCCCCCGGTTTCCGCGCAGATCGACTGCAGTGGAGTCGTCACTGGTCCGGGAGGCAAACCGCTCCCGATGGCACACGTCGCCCTTCTGACGCCGGATGCAACGTCCGTGCTTCAGGTCAACCAGGCCACGACGACAGGAGCGTTTCGGGTGACGCTTCCCGGCTCCGGGCTTTGGTTCCTGCGCTTCACAGGTGTGGGATATTCGGACTACTCCATGGTGGTCTACGCGCAGGACCGGCGGCCGATAGAATTGACCATTGCTCTCGGGTGCCACAACTACTTCGCCGGCCAGCCGGACATTTCCGTCATCGGGGACTTCAACCTCTGGAATATCCTCTCGGCGGTCCCGATGAAGTACCAGGGGCACGGACTCTATACCGCAGAGGTTCACACAAAATCCGACACGGTCACATTTCGCCTCCGTGGTATTCGCGACAGAGACGTCGCTGAGGGCGTGCGAAATGCGACGTATGTGCGGACCCCTGACGGACTTTACAATGCCAGGATTCCGGCGTCCGGGGGAAAGGCAATCATACGGTTCGAGGAGTCTTTGCTCGACCGTTCAGGAACACCGGCAAAGGCGGTCTTTGTCGCGGCGACGGACCGTACGAAGCGCATTGCTTCGGCAGTATCCAGGTGGTGGAAGGGAGAACAAGATTACATCGCCGCACGTCTGAACGCCGCACGGAGCAGAAAGCCCCTTGACAGCACCATCTTCGACTGGCGGCCGCGTCTTGCGGCACTCTTCCGTGAAGAGGAGAAGGAACCTGATACGCTCGTGCGTTCGGTGCTGGCCCTTGCCTATGTGAGCACTGCGCTCAAGGCCCGGGACAGGGACGTCGCGTCGGCGACGACGTGCCTCGAACATCTTGGTCCCGGATCTCAAGCATGGGAGCTGAACCCGGACGCACTGTCCCTTTCGGTGCGAAAATCATCATGGCCTGAGGCAAAGTGGGAGGCCTACATTCACGAGGCGCTCGCGCGCCAGCCTTCGCGGTCAGTGAAAGAAGCGGTCTTGTTCAACGAGTTCCAGATCGCCCTGCTTTCAGAGGAGAAGGAAAAGGCTGCCGGCTACTACGACATCCTCACCACACAGTACGCCGACACACCCCGAGGCAAGATGATCCGGGAGAAATACTCGAGACCTGGCACACCGCCTGCAGGAAAGAAATGAAGCGGGAGAAGCTGTCAACACGTTCAGCGCCAGCCAGGCTGCGACCGCTGGTTTTCACGTTCGCCATGGTCGCTGTCCCTGTGATCTTCTTCGTGGGATTGGAGGTCCTCCTCCGTGTATTCGGGTACGGGCACGATCTCTCCCCTCTCGTCGCGCAGGAGTTCCGCCACCAGACGTGGTATCGCCTGAACCCCGATGTCAAGTACCGATACTTTGGATCGTCCCATTTTGCTCCCGCGACCGCCGCGGATTATTTTCAGTTGCCCAAGCCTCCGGGGACCTTCAGAGTGTTCTGTCTCGGCGGCTCGACGACGGCTGGTTTCCCTTACATGTTCAACGGCGCGTTTCCCGCCTTTCTCCGTGAGCGGCTTCGGAAGGTCTTCCCGGAGAGGAATATCGAAGTGATCAACTGCGGGATGACCGCGACGAACAGTTTCACTGTTCTCGATCTTGCGCGCGATCTGGCAGGCTGCCAGCCCGATTGCTTCGTGGTCTACGACGGCCACAACGAGTTCTATGGCGCCCTTGGCGCTGCTTCGCGACAGTCGCTCGGGCCATCCCGCTGGCTTGCCCAGGTGTACCTCCGGCTCATACGATTCCGCAGCGTCCAGTTACTCGCCGACGGATACCGCGCGCTCATGGCATGGGTGAGCAGCAAGGGTGCTTCCACACCCCGCGGCACGATGATGGAGGTTCTCGCGCGAGACAGGATTGTGCCCTCCGGTTCAGCCGTCTATGACAATGCATATACGACATTCTCATCGAACATGCTCGATCTCAGGGACCTGTGCGAGCGGGAGCATATTCCGCTTCTGCTCGGAACACAGGTGTCGAATCTGCATGATCAAGCGCCGTTTGTGTCGGTGCACGGCGAAAACACGACGCCCGCTCGTAAACTCGCCTCGGACGAGGGACTGCGCCAGGGCAAGGAATGTCTCGCACGGGACGCGCTGGATTCCGCTGAACGTGCTTTTCGCGCAGCGATCGAAGCGGATAGTCGGTATGCCGAGCCGCACTACCGGCTTGCGCAATGTCTCGACCTGAAAAAGGACAGCTCTGCTGCCCGAACGGAATATGTGGCGGCACGCGACGAGGACGCGCTCCGTTTCCGCACCGACAGTAAATTCAATGCCCTGATCCGCTCGATCCAAAGAGACGGGTCCTGCATTGTCGTCGATGTGGATTCACTCTTCGCGGCGCATTCGCCGGGCGGGGTTCCGGGCCGATCGCTGATCTGGGAACATCTTCATCCGAACGCAACCGGCAATTTCCTGATCGCCGCGGCCTACGCGCGGGCAATGCACCAGCAGGCGATCCTGTTTGGGCGCGATGTGTGGGACAGCTGTGACACCGTTTCCGAAGAGAAACTCTGGGATGCCGCGCCCATCACGAAACTGGATGAACGAATCGCAGAGAGAAACACCGAAGTCCTCACTTCATCCTGGCCGTTCGTGGACCGCGCGCACGAACCGATGCCGATTGCCGCGAACGACACGATTGGTGAAATCGCGGATCAACTCGTCCACCTCTCGCTCGACTGGAAACGGGCGCACGAATTAGCCATTGCGGAGTATCAGCGCAGAGGCGCATGGGCTGAGGTGGTAAACGAATACCGGGCACTCGTGAGCGAGATTCCTCTCGACCTTGAGCTCCAGATGAATCTTGTCAAGGCCCAATACCGCATCCACGATCTCCCGGGGATGGAAGCGACATTGCTCCGCTCCCTCGCAATTTATCCGACTCTCCAGGCATACAGGACTCTCGGTGATGTGAAGATGCAGCAAGGAGATCCCGCAGGGGCGCTGCCGTACTACGAGAAGATGGGAGCATTCCCTCAAAGCGCAGAAGAACAACTTCAGAACGGGGGCGTCCTCGCACTCGCGTTGATGCAATCGGGCAAACTCCAGCAGGCAAAGGGATTGCTGGAGAACCTGGTGCGGTCGTATCCGAGGGTCCCGCAACTTCAGTCAATGCTCGCCGATGTCAACAACGCGCTACAGGCGGAAGGCACACCTCGCTGATTGGTGGCCGTCTCCCTCAGCAACGCAGGTCAGGAGGGCTTGAGCATGACTTCAAGACGTGCTGTGTTTCTTGCCATCGCCACGTCCCTGCCTCTCATGTCATTTGCCCAGGCGCCGGATACTGTTTGGATTCCGAACGACATGAACGCCGGCACCGTTAACAACGTGGTTCAGGGTGATACACTGGCCAACGGCAACCGGGTCAACCCCAACCGCATCTACCTGCTTCACCGCGGCGGATATTATTCCCTGAACGGGCCCCTCGTCACAAAGATCGGCACGCATCTGCGGCTGGAAGGCCAACCCGCGCCGTCCTCAGGCATGGATTCGGGCATGGCCGTCATTGTGGAGGGCGTGAGAGCAGGTCAGGAATATCCCCATATCATTGACAACTACGGCGACCTTTCCCTCAAGAATATTTGGCTCATGTATGTTCTGAACACCGGCCAACAGACATGGACCGACCTGAGTATGCAGAGCGACTCCACGAAGGGGTATTTCGAGAACTGCATCTTCGACTGGGACATGGGCATTTGCGTCATGGCCTATGGCCGACATATCAGCCTGACGTTTCGTAACTGCATTTTCCGGAACTGCATCGACCCTTCGCAGTGGTGGGCCGGGCGTCAACTGGCGACAGCCTCGGCGGGGGCTCTTCTCGACTCCGTTGTTTCAACGAATTGTACGTTTGAGAATATGGGCTTCACATTCCAGGCGGACTTCACTCCGCCGGAGTATGTGTACTACGACCACAATACGTTTCTGAACATTGCGAAGTTTCCGTTCAAGATCATCTGGATGACACACCTCGTCGCCACCAACAGCATCTTTGTGAATTGCCATTTCACCGGCGAGCGAAAAGTGGACCGTATGGGAGAGGATCCCGATCCCGAACTGTATGGAGCCGTGCTGAGCATCGATACCATTCCCCAGGGAGTCACCTACAACGGGGTCCCGGAACTCGATCGTGTCGTCGACTTCACCAACAATAGCAACTTCATGCAGCCCGAATTTCCGGCCTTCTATGATTCATACAATGGGCTCGACACATCGAGAGGACCTGACTTTCGGATCCTCCCTGAACCGATGATGAATGATCGCACACTCGGGATGTTCACATGGCATCCGAAGTTCACCAAAGCGGGCATCTACGACGACGTGGATCCGGGATTCGCGAATCCCGCCACCAATCTCGACAGCATCGTCGCCTTCTTGTGGGACCGATATTTGAACGGCGGGAACTGCTTCTGGGGTTTCCACCCCGACCTCAGCGCGCATTGGCCTTTGACGGAAGACCTTGCCTATTCCAATGCGAAGCTTCTCACCGCCGGGACCGGCGGCCTTCCCCTTGGCGACCTGTTTCACTGGTTTCCAGAGAAGTATACCCAGTGGCTCACGCTGACCTCTGTGAAGCCAGCCCTGCAAACGGCGCCAGTTTCGTTGCGGCTGGAACAGAATTATCCGAACCCGTTCAATCCGAAAACAGTTATCAGCGGACAGTGGACAGCGGACAGTGAAGTCCGGCTGGTAGTGTACGATCTGCTCGGTCGGGAAATTGCCGTCTTGGCGAACGGAAGATTTCCGGCAGGCAGGTACACTTTCACCTTTGATGGAAGCAACCTCTCGAGCGGAGTATATTTCTATCGATTGGTTGCAGGAAATGCTGCAGCCGTTCGCAAGATGACTTTGGTGCGATAGGAACGCTTTTTCTCCCGCTCCCGTTCTCCCCCTCTCCCCATCTGGGCGGGAAAGCGAGGAGAGCGTCGTGCGACGTGCACTTCCGCAGCTTGACAGCAAGGCATAACACCGTCGTGAGGAAGATAACTCTGATCAGGGAGGAGGAAGGGGAGACGCGAAATAACGTTCCAGCGAAGAGAGAACTTCTTCCTCCCTTCCGAGCAATGAATCATCACGGATGATCTTTCCACCTTCCAGCAGTATCACCCTCGAGCAAAGATCGGCTACATGAACGAGGTTGTGACTCGAGAGCACGATGAGCGACCGTGTTCGAAGACAATACTCACGCAGGAGACTCTTCAGAAGGTATTGTGAGGTCGGATCGAGATTGGCAAACGGTTCATCCAGGATCACCGTCCGCGGATCTCCCAGCAATGCAGCAATGATCCCGATCTTCTGGCGGTTTCCCTCCGACAATCCACGGATGAGCGTGGCCCGCGTATCGAGACCCGTTCCCGCCAGAAATCCCGAATATCGATTGAGCCCTCTTGCAAGCTCCGTTCCATCCACGCCACGGACCTCGGCCACAAATTCGAAGAACTCCCGGGGTTTCAGGTAGTCGATCAGAAAACTCTCGCCAAGATAGGCACCGGTATACTCCTTCCATTCTTCACTCCGCGAGACTACCCGATCATTCGACCGCACTTCCCCCGACGTTGCTCTGACCAGGTCCAACATCAATCGGAGAAGCGTGGTTTTGCCTGCGCCGTTGTTTCCCACCAGGCCGACGATTTCCGTCGCGTGAAAGGAAAGCCGATCGACGTTCAGGACTCTCCGCCCGCCGTACTCTTTCGAAAGTTCAGCAATCTCAATATGCATGGATGCCTGTGTCAGTGTGTATCGATGTTCAAACTGCCTTTCACAAGAAACGCTACCCCCGGGATCGATCCGAAGAGAGCAAGTCCGCAGATGGCGAGAGCGATGGCATCTCCGTGGCGCAAGCGAAAGAAGAGGACGGCTAACTGTTGCGAAGCTGTCCCCAGCATATCCATGGTGGGGACAACGAGTGTAAGGACGAGGATGACACTGGACACGGCAACTGCCCTGAAGAAATCAGAGGCAAGCAACCTGAGGGGTATTCCGAGAACGACAAAGAGATGATGCAACGCGACAAATCCCACAAGCCAGAAGGAGCTTCCGGTCACCGTCGAAGAACTCAGAATGCTCCTGTACCAAAATGCCACACCGCCAAGCAACAATCCCAGGGGAATCGCCGTCAGTGACATCCGGATACCATGGAGTCCGATGATCACCGTCTTCGGTACCGGAAGGACCAGCATTGGTTGGACAATGAGAGAAGGGGGCTTTTCCATAAAGAGACGGAGCACACAGAATGCGAGGAATGCCCGACCGATATGTGCTTCGACGAGAGAAACTCCATCACACTGAGGGAGGAAGATTCTGAGGATGGGCTCGAGAAAATACCCGATTGCAAGGCAATTGACGACCGCGAAAGCCTGGACAAGCCAAAGCGTCGGTCGAAGGACCCTCGCTGCCGGCGACACTACGTTCCGGACGTAGAGCTTCCACAGGAGAGACATCTCGAGGACCACGAGGCGCCCGGTTGAAATCACCTTCTCTCACCTTCGTCAGTGTTGTTACAGGTCGAGAATATCGTACTTCATGCGGGCGAGGCTTCTCTCAATGATGGTTGACACGCAGCTTGAAAAAACCAGTCCCGCGAATCCTGCCCCGAAGGTCGCGCCAATGGCCCAGAACGTACCGCCGTCAACAAAAAAGAGAGGGGCGGTAACAGGCATGACAAACAGCGTCGCAGAGAGGGGCATATGATGAGAAGCCACGAGGGGCGATGCGTTCAGATCGATCTTCCCGCGGACACGCGTTGCGACGAATAGCATAATCGTGCCCCCGATGCCGACGTAGTACACCGCAGAGGCGCAATATGCCAGGACAGCAACAGCCTGTGCGCGAAATGCCAGCGGGAGCAGGACCAGGGAGAACAGGGCTGCATAGGTGCGCATGCACAGAATCTTCCACCGGACATAAGAGCGAATCGTCAGCCCGCTCATGTATCCCTGGAACGCGTAGCCATCTTTCCCGATACAGAAACTGGCATAGTTCACTGAAGGGATCGAGAGAAGGAGCGCCGTCGCGCAATGCATCACCGCAGGCTCGACCGCCAGGTTCCGGAAGTACAGGAGATAGAGAAAGAGTGGAGCCAGGAGCAGGTTTCCGAGCATGGCAATGACCAAAGGCCTGTTTCGGGTCACCGACCGGATTTCCACGAGGGCCAACGTCGAAAACCACTTCCAGTTCCGTCCGGCAATTCCCGATGTGTCCATAACGTCTCCCCCGACGCCGTCACGGCGTCGGGGGAGATCGACCCATTCGGCGAGGCTGTTGCTTAGCCGAAGCATCCCACGGCTCCCACCATGGCCAGTTCTGCAGCACACCAACCGAGCGGGTTGTACCAATTGGCAACCGCAACCGCAACGCCGAATCCGAATGCCACGCAAGCCCCCATAGAACCTCCGGAAAGGCTTTCCAATGCACAACGATCGAGTGTTTCCATTTCTGTTCCTTTCAAAAAAACAGTTCATGAAGTCGATGATCTTAGTTGCTGAAGCAGCCGCCTTCCGCAGCTTGCCAGAGCGAGAAGCCCGCCGTCACCCACCCGATCGGACCGCCGAAGCATACGGCCAGCCCCGCAGCAAAGCCGAGGCCGGCACATTCGGATTTCGTGTATTCCCCACCAACAACATGGGCGAGCTTGTCATATGAAAGCAGCCTCATGGTTGTTCTCCTGGTTCACTAGATGAATAGCGCCCCGCGGTCCCGGGCATGAATTGATCGCCGCTGATCTGATTGTTCCGGACCAATCAGATTTTCTCGAGCACAGATATCACCGTCGATATCGTTGTCGTACCACTGCGCCGCGCCTTCACGATGCCATCGCGGCCCACAAATACCAGATGCGGAAGGATCAGTCGTCCGAAGCGCTCGCGCACCGCATTCTTCTCCATGCGTCCTGTCAACACATTCCCTGCCGCCATCAGGCGCGGCCAAAGTGCCCTCGCGGAGTCCGCGCTGATCTCCCCGTCCGTTGCGATAAGAACGAGCCGCGCCATTTTCAGCTCCTCGATGTGCGCCTCGAGGAGATCAAGCTGGCGCAAACAGTGCGGGCAGGTCCAGCTGAAGATCATGATGACCTGATCGCAAAGAGAATCTGCTCTTATCGTAGCCGGCCCGCCTTCGGTCTGCAGAGGCATAGGCGCCAGAAAATTCCCAATCTGCAGGGGATCGCCGTCGTGCTGAATCATCCACAGGGCAAGCACGGCAACGCCCGCAGCCACCCCGATCCAGCCCCACCGCCAACGTCTCTCCCCGCCCTTCCCGTCATTCACTGATACCCCCGCCGAAAAACCAAACGATTGTTACCTGGGCGAGGAGCATGACGCACCACGCGACAAGTACCACAATCCCGACATCGCTCCACCCGATCCGTTCCGTTTTGCAGATCCCCTTCCACACCACAAAAAGCCATGCTCCTTCAAACAAATTTGCATTCTCCAGGACCACGCGCGCGGGCGCAGTGTAGCTATCGATCCCGACAATATCGGCCAGGGAAAACGGAGGAAGGACCAGAGCAGATGCTGTTATTTCATACGGTGGGGCATACGCGAACAGCCATGTCCGCACACAGATCATCGCCGCACCGGTGAGCGATGCCCAGGTCAGGATGCGGAACAGTCGGAGGAACGGTACCTCGACCCACATCAGGAGGAACCCGAATTGCAGCATCAACGCGACTGCTGCCACCCTGAGCCAGAGAAGAAACGGAAGGGTGATATACCCGAGAAGCGACATCGTACGCATCGAAGCAAGCGATTCTTCCATGCGTACGCCTCCCGTGAGCGACGGAAATATGGTCCGCAGCACATCCTCCGTCCACACAACATGTTGATAGAGAAGACCTGCACAAATATGAGCGGCGGCGACGACAAGAAAGAGCCTCCAGAGCCGTCGCGATTCCGTCCGACGATCGACGCGCCGGAGTGACTCGAGTAGTGTCCACGTCGGTTGCATTTCAGATTTCCGCTCCTATACAGACACGCGCCAACGCATCAGTACGGGAAAGCGGCGTGGACATTGTCCCGGACGAAAGGACATACACCCTGTCCGCCATCGCGATGGTGTCGCGGTCGTGGGTTATCAACAATACGCCATGCTCACGCGAGTACCGGCGCAGGTAGTTCTTGACCCCTTCTTCCAGACCGGCATCCAGACCCGTGAGTCCCTCGTCGACGATCAGGATTTCGGGCTTCCGGACGAGGGCCCGGAGAAGTGCGACAATCTGGCGTTCTCCCCACGACAGTTGCAGCCCGTTCTCCCCCGGGACGGCGTTTGCGCCGCCGGGGAAACGTTCGAAGAACCGGTCCAGTCCCAGGTTCCGGACAAGGCCGCACAAGTCAACGGGAGGCATCCCGGAGGATCCCAGGAGAATATTGTCCAGAATCGTGGCGTGAAAGATCTTTGGCTCCTGGGGAACGAGAGCGATCTTTTCGCGGTACGATTGGAGAGAGAATTCTTCTGCTGCGATGCCGTCGACGAGGATCGTCCCCGATGTGAGCGGGATTTTCCGCAACAGGATGTCGGCGAGCGTGCTCTTGCCTGATCCGCTCGGTCCCCAGAGTGCCGTCAGTGTCCCGCGGTCGAGAGAGAACGACACGCCATCGAAGAGCATTGTCCTGCGGTTCCAGCCAAACGTTCCGTGCCGAATCTCGAGGCCTGCGGCAGCAGGACACGAACGTCCTGTTGCCCCCTGCTCTCGGTCCGTCTGGCAGATGTCTCGCAGCCGCTGGATGGCGATCGCTGCACCGTTGTAGACCACTCCCGCCTCGACGAGCCGCAGCATCGATGGGAAGGCAAACGTCGAGAGAGAGAATGCGGCCATCATCTGACCAATCCGCAGGCTGCCATCAATGACCAGGAGAGACCCGAACATCAGCAGCGCAAAGGAGAGCACGCCGGAACAGAGCTCCGCCATGAACGAGAGCTTCGCCTGCAGGAACCCCAGCCCCTGGACGCTCGCCTGGAACCGGGAAAAGCTCTCACCCGATGTCCGGCTGAAATGGTCGGCGCAGTTCTTGTTCAGAATCTCGTCGATGCCATTGAGCGCATCGATATAGCCCGATTCCACCCGGGCATACGAAGCGAGAACCTCATGATTGGTGTCGGTGACACGCCGCATCGTTTGAAGCATCAACGGAAGGCACACCGGGATGACCGCGAAGGTGCACCAGAACATCGTGGTCGAATAGTACGCCAGAAGCGCGAGTGATCCAGCGAGGACAAACACGTCCAGGAAGGCCGAGGAGAGCACCCGTGCGAGTGCCTGCTGGACCTTCGCAGCGTCTCCGAACCGGGAGGTGATATCGCCCGTTCTTCTCCGAAGGAAGAATTCCTTCGGCAGGTGAAAGATCTGATTCAAGAACTCGCTGGAAATGCGTTCGGCGATCGTACGGCCGGCGATCGTGATGAATTTCTGTCGGAAATACCCCAGCCCCGCCTTCGATGCAACGACCAGTCCGAGCAGTCCCGAAGCAAGGACCACCGCGCTGAGACGCTTTTCCGGAATCAGGTGATCGAGCACGATCTGAATGGACGATGCGGAGAAAAGGCCGAGGAGCGTGGTCATGATGCCAAGGAATACTGTCTGCGTCATCCACGGACCGTTCCCTCGCATGTGTGATGCAAGCCAGGCCGACAGGGATTCCCCCGGCGGCATTGTCGCCGGGTTTGCCGGGTCGAGCAGGAGCACGACCTTCGATTTCCACATTGCGAGGAACTCATCCCTGGAAATCCTCAGGAGCCCCTTGCCGGGATCTCCCACGAGCACGCTTTTCGCCCGAACACGGAAAAGCACGACGAAGTGAGGAAGCAACCCATCGGTGATGACGTGAGCGATGCAAGGCATATGCTCTTTCAGGAGAGCAGAATAGTCTCCGGTTGCGCCCCGAGCGTTGAGCCCGAGGGCCTGTGCGGCGACCAGCAGATCGTACATCGTCGAGCCGGAGGAATCCGTCCCGCACAGCCGGCGGACATGCGCGAACGGAGCGTCCCCCCCGAGTGCCCTCAACGCACTGAGAAGCGCTGCCGGGCCACAATCTGCGATCTCGTATTGACGGACAAGTGGGAATCGTCGACCGGGGATCAGTCTCCACAACCGACGCGCGAGCGCAGCCGGGGTCGCCTTCCCGTTCCTATGAAAGGAAAGCATCTGCATTTCTTGATCATCACCTGTCAATTGCAGCGATGTGTGAACTACACGTGCAGCCCCGGGATCCTCTCCTCCCTCCCGATCGTGATACAGATGACCAGGAAGATCCCGTCACGTGCGACGGCCGCCGGTCCGATTGTCTCGGTCATCATTCCCCCCCAACAGCCGCACTCCCCCGGCACTCCTCCGACGATCCTCACTAGGAGCACAACGAGGAAACATGCGCAAAGTGCGCTCAGCGCAGAAGCCGCCTCCCTCACTCCTTTACCGACGACGAATGCCAAACCCGCGACGGTCTCAAAGGCAATAATGACGGCCGCCACAAAGGGGACCCCCATGACCGGGACGATATAGTAGAGGCGAATCTCCTCCTCGAATTTCTCGATGTCTGCACCTTTGGACGTGCCGGCAAGCAGAAACAGCGCACCCATGGCGACACGAAGGAAAGCAAGTACCGACTTTCGAATGTTCATCGGAACACCCTATCCCCATTATGTATATGGCGGGAAGGGCGTTTTTCCGAAGTCAGATGAAAATTCTTTTTCGAAGGAGCCGAAGGCCGAGGATTCGTTCAGGAGGAAATCGGAAGGAGACCGGAGAGGAACATAGCGAGAGGAGTATCAGAATGCGGCAAGGATTGCCGACGTCGATCGTACCCGGCCGATCCGGGGGAAGATCTCTTGTATGGCATGCTTGTGCCCGTCCAGGGAACGGGAAGCCATCGCGTCTTCGGCGAACACCAGCTGGTAGCCGCGCTCAAAAGCGTCACGGGCGGTGCTTTCCACACCGATATCGGTGGAGATGCCGCAGAGAACGATCGTCGATATGTGGCGTCGCCGCAATTGCAGATCGAGCTCGGTGCCAT
>DATJPR010000120.1:0-65465 GCA_035506295.1 Bacteroidota bacterium
AGCGGAGTCTGGAGCCGCATACTTCATCCAATTCACGGATCGAACCATCATGGACTTTCTGAATAGCGCGCTCTCGGGGCCTACGTCGACACGATTCTGCGCGGCATCGATGGACGTTACGTAGATCGGTTCGCCCGTCGCGATCCCGAGCCCCTTGCGCTGGCCTACGGTATAAAACGGGTAGCCGCGGTGAGTTCCAATTTTGCGGCCGTCCTTGACGATTTCTCCTCCTGCCACCTTCTCCCCCAGGCCGGGGACCTGGTCGTTGAGAAACCGCTCGTAATTGTCGTCGGGGATAAAACAGATTTCGAAGCTCTCCCCTTTCTTTGCGGCATCGAGGCCGAGCGTCTCCGCCAGCGATCGCACCTCGGGTTTCGTGAGCTCGCCCAGGGGGAAGAGCGTTCGTGCGAGTGACTCCTGGGTCAGGCCCCACAACGCATAGGATTGATCCTTATTCCCGTCCCGTCCCCTTCCAATCCAGTAGCGCCCTCGTTCAGGCGAATGATGAACCCGCGCATAGTGGCCGGTGGCAATCCGCTCTGCCCCGAGCGCATCGGCCTTCTTCAGGAGCTCTTCCCACTTGATCGTCCGGTTGCACAAGACACAGGGATTCGGTGTCCGACCGGCAAGGTACTCCTGAATGAAGGGGTGGATGACCTCCCGGGAAAACCTCTCCGTGAAATCGAGGACATAGTGCGGAAAACCAAACTGCGCTGCGACCCGCCTCGCATCGTTGATGCCATCCAGGGAGCAGCAGCTCTTTTCGTTGCCGGGATTTCCTCCCACGTCCTCGAAGTTCGAGGTCTTGATCGTGATCCCGACAACATCGTACCCCTCCTTCGCCAGCATCGCAGCCGCCACGGACGAATCCACCCCGCCGCTCATCGCCACAACGATTCTTCGCGCACTCATCACCGTCACCCTGTTCTCATCCCACGTTCATGCTCCAACCCGCGCTGAGTTCCGCTGACGCCGTCCTCGTCCGGCCGAATCATGGCGTACAACAGAACATCGATGACGATCCCGTCTTTCAGGGCGGCCCGTCTCATCCTGCCTTCGAGCACAAATCCTGCCTTTTCAAGCACCCGGCCCGAGGCGACATTCCATTCGAACACGTTAGCGTGAATGCGTTCAAGATTGAACGTCGAGAACGCGTACGGGACAAACGCTTTAATGGCCGATGTCATGATCCCCCGGTTCCAAAACTCCTCGCCAAGCCAATAGCCGAGCTCGCCGTCGATGCGATGCACATCCAATCCCGGCGAGATGCCGATTCCACCGACTGCATGCCCGTTGACATCCACCGCGAACTGCGATTCGGGCTGCATGCAGGACACCACGGCAAGCCAGTGCTCGGCATCCTCGGTCCTATAGGGAGACGGGAACATATCGCGGACGTTGCGCGCGATGCGGGGATTGTTGGCGTGCTCCGTCAACGAAGCGACGTCACCGCGCCGCCAGGAGCGGATCCGACATCCGCCGGCATCGAGTTCCATTCGAGCTCCCGGGTTCAACGATCGATTGCGTCCGCTTCCTTCTCCCGTTCAGGGAACGCATCCTCAAGTCTTCAAGAAGATACGAAGAAGGTCTTTGAACATCCATACTTCGAGGGGCGTGCGCCCGGACATCACAGGAAGGATGAGATCTCGAAGAGGAAGTACATTTGTTCTGGAGGATAGAGAACAGGCCCGCTCCCCGTGCTTGAGGGTTTCCATCTGCAGACCGTCGAACCGAGCCGCATGGAGATCGAAGACGCCTGCCATGGTTTCCACCCGGCTGACAACGACCACCGAGAGCCGGCCCCGTAGCAGGTCCAAGCCGTCAGCCCGTTCGCCGCCGACGGCTCGACGACGTAGACCGCTGCGTCATAGGTTTCCGTGGAGAATTGATTGTACGCACATGTCATATGAAACGCTGGAGAATCCCATCGCATGTCCAAGCCCAGAAGAGACCCGTGCGATGAGGTCAGGCCGCAGTCCGGGAGGTTGGAGACGGTCGATACTCGGCAATGCATGCTGAGATTGCGCGCCAGCGGCACGCGGAGTACTCCAGTGAAGGACACGAGGTCCGTCACAACGTCGCGACGGCACTCATTCGACTGGCCGGACTCGACGAGTCGCTGTTCCGTGCCGTGCCGCGCGCGTAATCTTCCTGAGAGGTTCACCCCGTTGTTGCATTCCAGTGTCGCCCGGAGTCCTGCTTCCCCACCCGAGGCAGGGAAGACCGACGTCGAAGAGCGCGAGGGGTATCGGTAGAGATCGGCGCTTCCGTCAAATCCCAGGGAGGGAACCGGACGGCAGGAGAACCCAACGAACGCCCCCTGCTCGTTGGCGCCGTCCGAGTGACGACCGAAGGCGGATGCATGCGGATTTGAGAAATCTGTTCCGTATGAGCGGAGAAGAATCACGAATGTCGATCCCAGGGCGGGCTTGATCTCGGCCCGGGCGACGAAGGATAGCGATCCGCCGAATGACCGCGCACACTCCGAACAGAGGACTGCTCTCCCCACGTGTGCTTCCAGGTCCAGCCCGAGTACTTTGCTCCCGTCCCCTGTAAAGCCCAATCCGCTTTCCGGCTGGATTCTTCTATCATAGGAGCTCGCCGCCATCGTCATCCCAAGCGAGCTCCCACCGCCCGTTTCCCATGAGCACCGCGCAGCAAAGACGCTCTCATGGAGTCGGGCCTGTTTCTGCACCTCGAGGTCTGTCCGTTCGTAGCCCGTCCAATCGATGGAGCGGACCGTCCCGTCTTCGCGCGTCGATGCGGCGAGGGAACGTCGCGAACAACACAGGACCACGCATCCCGTCCCGCCCCCGATCCTCTTCCGCAAAGCGACGGCGGCGCCACGCAGGAAACCCATGGTCCCGGTCCCGAAAAACGGAGAGAGCAAATGCCGCCGATCTGCCGCTCTGGTCGTCCCTTCTCCAATCGAAGCCCTGTTGCCGGAGAGCACCAACCCGTCCGCGACATTGACCACGTAATCGCCCAGGATTGCATGGAGCGCGGACCCTGGGTGGTATTCGAGTGACCCTCGAAGTGCAGCATCCCCGAGTTTCTCTCCAGCCTGCTTGGCGACGACGAGATGCGCATCGCACCCCTGTGCCGGTCTGATCTGGAAACGGGCCGTCGTCGACAGAGGACTACCGAGGAGGAGAGAATCGGAGGGCATGGTCGTTCCGCCTCGCGATCTGGCTACGCTGGTCTCAAGATAGGCGAAATACGATGTGCTTCGGGAAGACCGTTGGAACACCGGATCGTCCGGCGACATTTCATGCGTCCGGGAGGGAGTTTGTGTCAGCGAGATCGGCGTGGATTGACGCTCCCACGAAAGGGCGTCGATAGCCTTCAATTCTTCCCCAAGAAGATTCCCCTCTTCAGTTGTAGGATTGGGAACTTCGATCGTCGAAGAGTCCGGCTCGAGGTCATCTGATTCCTGACTCACGCCCGATGTCGCCGCGAAGATGATGATTATGAGAACTGCGAAGATTGAGCCAGGCCGGATCATGGGCAGCAAAGACTGAGGGAGAACTGATGTGTGAGACCGAGATCGGGATGGATGGAAATTCCGTAGTCAAGACTCACTGCGCCAAGAATCACTCCGGCGCCAGCACCGAATTGTCGAAGACCTTCCTGTGCTCCGCATCGAATGACGACACGTCCTTCAACGATCCATTCCACGCCGAATGAACCGCACAGAGGGGAATCCGGGTCCCGGGTGAGACTCGCCGCGAGCAGGAAGGACGGAAGGGGCTCAAACTCGATCCCCGTGAGCAACTCGGTCGGGATGGGCTCACGGGACCTTCCAAGCAGCGGCCGATTGACGTTGCGAAGAGAAAATGCGTATCGCAGCTGATCGGCAAGGAGAATCGTCGTCCCTACGCTAACGCCAAGGGTTCCCGCATGACCGTAGCCACTAATGGTGAGAGAGTACCATGTCAGACCCGCCCCGAGCACAACCTCCTTCGTGAGTGGAACGGAGAGGGCCGCCATTGCAGTGGTTTCACGATAGAGCTTGAATCCGAACGTCCTGACGAGAATTCCCCCGGATCCGCCGAAAAGATCAAGCGAAAGAGCCGCCTCGGTGCGCTGCAGTTCCTTCATCCCGAACAGCCCCGGGGTCATCGAAAACCCTCCCATCAGCCCACCCGGATGCGGGATATCAGCAGGGTTGGCTTCAAGCCCGAACGGGTCGCGCCTTGAAGCCAAAGAAGCTCCACACATTGCCAGTTCGCGGGCCCCGGCCGGCACCCGCTCAAATGCCGCTGTCGCCTGCGTCAGCGTAAGGACGATCTGAAATGAGAAAAGGGCAATTCCCCGGTTGATCATCGTCACCTCCCTTAGTGACTACGCTGGGAAGCGGCGTTTTCCGATTTGTTGAATGACAATTTCTAATCATCTATATTGGATCACACTGCGCTCATCCCTCTTGTGCGAGATCAATCATGACATATTCGTTCTTTGCTCGCTTATCGACACTGGCTCTGACCTTGGCGGTTGGCGCGTCATTCTCCCCACTTTCCGCGCAGGGGATTAACTGCACTGTCACGGTCAACACACAATCGGTCAACAGCACGAACAAGGACCTGCTCGTCAATCTCGCGAGCGACCTCAAGGATTACATCAACAACTTCCAGTGGGGCGCGGACAATGTGCCGGACAAAATCCCCTGCGCCATCGATGTTTTCGTCCAGGGGAACACCGGAGACAACTCGTACCTTGCGCAGGTCTTCATCGGAAGCCAGCGGCCGATTTATAAGTCGAACAAGGGAACGGCCGTCATGCGGATCAAGGATGACAGCTGGGAGTTCACCTATCTCAAGAGTCGGCCGATTAATCACAATCCGGGGACGTTCAACGATCTCACGAGTTTCCTCGATTTTTACATGTATCTGGTCGTCGGGTTTGACGCCGACACTTATGATCCTCTCGGCGGGACGCCGTACTTCCAGCGGGCATCCGACATCTCCCGGCTTGCGCGGACAAGCTCACAAAAGGGGTGGCAGCCGTCGACGACAGGGTACAACCGGTCGCAGTTCATCGATGACGTTCTTCTTCCCTCCACCCAGCCCATGCGGCAAGCCGAGTACCTGTACTACTTCACCGGGTTGGATTCGCTCGCCATCGACAGATCCAGGGCTCAGGCCAATATTGCACGGGCCATCGATATCATCGGCAAGGTCCGCGCCAACGTCGATCCGAGGAACCTCGCGCTCCGGGTGTTCTTCGATGCCAAGTACCAGGAACTCGGCGATATCTTCGCAGACTATCCCGATCGGACCATCTATCGCAAGCTCTCGCTCATCGACCCCAACCACGAGAAGACGTACGACGACTACCTGAGGGGCAAATAGGACGTCCCTTTGCATCTCTTCCCCTTCACACAAAGAGGAGACCCCGGCTTCCCTCGATTCCTCAGGATTGCTCTCTTCCTTTCCGCCGCACTCACAGCCGGTGATCTTCACCGCGCTGCTGCCCAGTCCATCGACTGGAACCGGGTGCACACGTTGACCCTCCAGGGCATCCACCAACTGTACAACATGCACGTCGACCAATCTCTCGTGACGTTTAGAGAGGTCTCGTCCCTGGCACCCGCCGATCCCCGGGGACATTTTTTCGAAGCCATGGTCGCATTCTGGAAATTCAACCTTCTCGGGAAGGAGGAGGAGTACGACCATTTCCTGGCACTCTCGGATACGGTGATCGACGTCTGTGAAGCGGTGCTCGATCGCGACAAGGACAATGCCATGGCACATTTCTTTCTCGGCGGCATCTACGGCTACCGGGGAATGGCAAAGCAGGCCCGCGGGTCGACCGTGAAGGCGGTGTTCGACGGCAGGAAGGGGTATATGAACCTCGAGGACGCTGTCGAGATCGATCCGAAGCTGTACGACGCGCAGATGGGCCTGGGGATCTTTGAATACATGATCGCGAAGGCGCCGCGATCGCTGTCATGGATTCTCAGGACCATCGGGTTCGAGGGAAGCATCGACGGCGGCCTGGCTTCCCTCAAGCAGGCCGCGGAACGCGGCACGTATGCAACCACGGAAGCGAGATTTTTCCTGAGTCAGTTCATGTTCAATGAGAGCCGGGACTCGGAGGCCTTTCAGTACATGAGGGAACTGACGACGGCGTATCCCGACAATATCCTCTTCCTCCTGAACGAGTCGACGATGTACCGCCGGCGCGGGAATTTCGACAGCGCGTTCGCCCTCGCCAGCCGTGCCATGGCAATCAATGAACGCCGGGCCGATCACATCGGTGAGGAGTTCCTGTACAGCACCTTTGCGTCACTGCAATTCGCCCTCAATGATTTTGCCGGTGCCCGAAAGAACTACGCGCTCTATCTGGACAAGCTCGCCAACAAAGCGTTGGTCTCAAACTGGGTGCTCTATCGGTACGGCCTCTGCCAGGAGATCGAGGGAGATCGGACCGGGGCGGTCAAGACCTACAGCAACGTGAGGACCGACCGTGAAGTGCCGACGTGGGAGGAACGAAGCACGAGAATGTGCAGGATACGATTGGCAACTCCCTTGACAAGAGGTGACATCTACGTGATCATGGCAGGGAATCTTCTTGACCGCAAGCAGTACAACCCGGCCGATTCGCTGCTTGAACTTACGCTGAAGCTTTCCGGCCTGGAGGACGATACCAGAGGGGAAGCGCTTTACGACCACGCGCAGATTCTCTATGCAGAGAACAATGATAGCGCGACGGTTTCTGCCTGCACGTTGATCCGAGGTCTGAATATCAGACACGAGACATGGATTCCTCCCAACGCGCGCTTCCTGGCCGGCACCGCGTATGCCAGGATGGGGGAAAAAGAGAAAGCCCGCGACGCCTATCGGCAGGCGAAAGAGTTCGACGGGTACGACTATGCATCGTCGTTGAAAGAGCGGATCCAAACGGAGGAGAAGAGGCTTGAACTCCCTTAGGAGCGCGCTGGCACGCAGCGGGGATCACGGACGAGCACAAACGCGAACATGAGCCGGGAACCGGAAGAATGGCAAAAGAGTATGACCCGAGGATGCACTCAGCCGAGCACATCCTCAATCAGACGATGGTCAGGATGTTTCATCGTGGAAGGTCATTCAGCGCCCACATCGAAAAGAAAAAATCGAAGTGCGACTATCACTTTGACCGCGACCTGAGAGGGGAAGAGATCGCCGATATAGAACGGCGAGTCAACGAGGTCATCGCTCGCGACGTGCCGGTCACGGTCGAGTTCCTCCCCCGCGAGGCAGCAAGCCGGCAGTTCGATCTCGACCGGCTGCCCGACTCCGCAGGGGAAACGATCCGCATCATCCGCGTCGGTGACTACGACGCCTGCCCTTGCAGGGGAGAACACGTTGCGTCGACACGTGAGATCGGCGGCTTCAGGATTGTCTCAACCGATTTCGAAAAGGATGTCCTGAGGATTCGCTTTCGGCTGGAGGACGCTCCGTCAGGGGATCCTCCTCGCGGAGAAACCAGGGGCTGAGGCTTACTCGAGGGACTTCAGATAGGCGATGATGTCCCGCGCGTCGCTCTCGCTCATGCGAAACGGCGGCATGGGCGACCTGAGAGACTGACCCGTCCGGGAGATGCCGGTGGTCAGCAGTTTCACCGCCTGGTCGGTCGTGTATTGCGGGAGGCCGGCGATCGAGGGCGCAGTATTCGCCCAGCGGCTGTTGGGCCATGGAGAGACAAAAGGAACGGGCGCGCCCTGGAAACGCTGCGACAGCAACAAGTTCCCCTCCTCGTCCCTAGGCGTGTGGCACTGGATGCACATGGCCACATGTTCGGCAAGGTATTTCCCGTGATCAATACTCGCAGCAGTGTCCCCGGGTCTGGCCGCCGCAGCGACAAACAGAAATCCAGCCAGTAGAAACGCTCCGAGCAGTGGGATCAGTTTCATGGGTCAATCTCCGGATGGTCCGATACACGTCTGATCTATAACACCGCTGAACCTTCGTTTTGTTCACTCTTCTTCCGATTTTCGTCGGAAAGGCGTATCTTCACTAAATCTCTTTTCACCCCCCCAGAGGATCCCCATGATCAACCAGTCAGGCCTCGACCGGTTTCTTCGCTACGTCAAGATCGACACGCAATCGAAGGATGACAGCGAAGACTACCCGAGCACCCGGAAGCAGTATGACCTCCTCAATTTGCTCCTCAGCGAGCTGAAAGAGCTGGGCGTACGCGACGCGCGGATCGACAAGCACGGCTATGTATTTGCCACCATCCCGTCCAATCTCCCCAAGGGACATGCCGCCTTTGGCAAGGTCCCGGCAATCGGGTTCATCGCGCATGTCGACACGTCTCCGTCTGCCAGCGGCGCTGGAGTCAAGCCGAATGTCCTGAAATATGCCGGGGGGGATATCGTCCTTTCCGGAGATCCCGGCGTCATCATCCGGGCGAGCGAAAACCCCGAGCTCGAGCACAATGTCGGCAAACAGATCGTCACTTCGGACGGGACGACGCTCCTGGGCGCGGACGACAAGGCCGGGCTGGCGATCATCATGACCCTCGTCCAGACGCTCGTGAATTCTCCGGAGATCCTTCATGGAGATATCAAGGTGGCCTTCACTCCCGATGAAGAGGTGGGGAATGGGACGAAGTTCTTCGACATCAAGGAATTCGGCGCCGAGTTCGCCTACACGGTTGACGGCGACACGCCAGGCGAGCTGAACAAGGAAACCTTCAGCGCGGACGGGGCGACGATCACCGTGCACGGCCGGAACATTCATCCGGGCAGCGCAAAGAACATCATGGTGAATTCCATCCGCGCGCTTGCCGATATCATCGTCCGGTTGCCGCGCGACATGGCGCCGGAGACAACCGAAGGGTATGAGCCGTACATCCATCCGCATATTATCGAAGGGGAGGAGGCGAAGTCGACACTGAAATTGCTCCTGCGGGACTTCGACACGGCAGGACTGAAGAAACAGGCGGAGATGCTGCGCGGGATCATCGCGCAGGTTCAACCGCTCCATCCGAAGGCGAGGATCGAGCTCGACATCAAGGAATCGTACCGAAACATGCGTTATTGGCTCGACAAGGACCCGCGAGGACTCGAGGCCATGTGGCAGGCGACCGAGCGCGCGGGGCTGAAACCGAAATGGGTTCCGATCCGGGGCGGCACGGATGGCTCGCGCCTCACCGAACGTGGACTTCCCTGTCCGAACATTTTCACAGGCGGCCAGAATTATCACGGGCCGACGGAATGGTTGTCCGTGGAGGGGATGAATGCCTCGATTCGCACAGTCGTCCAGTTGGTCCAGGTGTGGACCGAGATCTGCTCTCACTAAGCCAACCAAGGAAACCCTCTCATGGAGCAACAGGGAACCACCGGCGGATTGCCTGACAACGCCTACAAAGAACTCCCACCGGGCGTGGAGTATCAGCCCATCCTCCCGGCCGATAAAACCTTCGCGGAAGTCACCCCGTGGTCCGTCGGATGGGGAATTGTCATGGCAATTCTCTTCTCCGCGGCCGCGGCCTACTCGGGACTCAAGATCGGTCAGGTGTTTGAAGCTGCCATCCCCATCGCCATCCTCGCCGTCGGAATCTCGACCGTCGGTCGCAGGAGCCAGGCCCTCGGGCAAAACGTCATCATCCAATCCATCGGCGCGAGCTCGGGGGTAATTGTTGCCGGCGCGATCTTCACGATCCCGGCTCTCTACATCCTCGATCTTCCCACATCGTTCTTTCAGGTGTTCTTTGCATCGGCCCTCGGCGGATTTCTCGGCATCCTCTTTCTGATCCCTTTCCGCAAGTTCTTCGTCAAGGACATGCACGGAACGCTTCCGTTCCCCGAAGCGACGGCAACCACGGAGATCCTTGTCGCGGGGGAAAAAGGAGGGAACCAGGCAAAGGTGCTGGTGACGAGCGGCATCATTGGCGGGCTTTTCGACTTCACCTTCAACGCCTTCGGCTTCTGGTCGGAAGTCATCACCTCTCGCATGGTGTCGGTGGGACAGGCGATCGCGGACAAGGCCAAGATGGTCTTCCGGCTCGATGTCTCCGCGATGGTGTTCGGCCTGGGATACATCGTCGGCCTGAAATACTCGGCGATCATCACCGCGGGTTCGCTCCTGTCCTGGTTCGTCCTGATCCCGCTCGTCCACTACGCCGGTAGCGGGCTCACGCTCCCGCTCGGATCATCGGTGACAAAACTCATCAACGACATGTCCGCGGAGGAAATCTTCCGGAACTACGTCCGGCAGATCGGGATCGGCGGCATTGCAATGGCCGGCATCATCGGCATCATTCGCTCCTCGAAGATCATCGCCGGCGCGTTCTCGCTCGCCTATCGGGAGATCTTCCACCGGCAGGCGGAGCAAGGGACCGATGTTCCGAGGACGCAGCGTGATATTTCCATGTTGTTCACCATGCTCCTGATTCTCCTCACCGCGCTGCTCGTCTTTGTGTTCTTCGCCGCCGGCGTGGTCTTCAATATCGGGCACGCGCTGGTGGGACTGATTATCGTGGTCGTGATCGCTTTCCTGTTCACGACAGTGGCAGCCAATGCAACGGCCATCGTCGGGACGAACCCGGTCAGCGGCATGACGCTGATGACGCTGATTCTCTCGTCATTTGTTCTCGTGCAGATCGGACTCACCGGGACATCGGGGATGGTGAGCGCGCTGATCATCGGCGGCGTCGTGTGCACGGCACTCTCCGTCGCAGGCGGGTTCATCACCGATCTGAAGATCGGGTACTGGATCGGGACAACGCCCCGGAACCAGGAACGATGGAAGTTTCTCGGCGTGGTAATCTCCGCGGCGACCGTTGGCGGCGTCATCTACGTCCTGAATCAGACGTATGGATTCAAGGGAGAAGGCGCGATGGTCGCCCCGCAGGCGAATGCCATGGCCGCCGTCATTCAGCCGCTGATGTCGAATGCCCCGACGCCGTGGATGCTGTACATTGTCGGCGCGGCAATCGCGCTGCTCATGACGATGATCGGCGTTCCTCCCCTGGCGTTCGCACTCGGGATGTATATTCCCCAGGAGCTGAATACCCCGCTCCTGATTGGCGGCATCGTTGCGTGGTTTGTCACTTCGCGGTCAAAGGATGAGCGACTGAACCAGGCCCGGCTGTCCCGCGGGACGCTGATTGCCTCGGGGTTCATCGCAGGCGGCGCGCTGTTCGGCGTCTTCTACGCGTTCCTCCGGTTCCTCGACCAATCGCTCCAAAAAACGGTGAACCTCGGCGTGCCCGGCTGGTATTTCACGAGCTGGGCTGAAAGCGCTCGCGGCGAAATCACCGGCCTCATCGTGTTCGTCCTCCTGGTGACCTATGCCGTGTGGGAGAGCCTGCGGGCGAAAGCTGAAGATCGGTAGAGGCGTGTGGCGTGGAGAAGCAATGACGTTTGAAATTATCGAGAGAACTCTCGCCCTTCACCGGCCGCGGACGCTGGCAGAGAGCGAGGGCGTTCCCGCGGCTGTGTCGTTGGTGCTGGCCCCTGATGCAGACGGCCTTCAGGTGCTCTTCATCGAGCGTGCCACGCACGCCGATGATCCGTGGTCGGGCAATGTCGGTTTTCCCGGCGGGAAAATGGAAACAGAAGACGCCGACCTGCAACAGACGGCGGTCCGGGAGACTCGCGAGGAAGTCGGCATCGATCTACACAAAGCCCGGTATCTCGGCCGTCTCTCCGATGTCGGCGGTCCGCGGCTCCGCGTGAGGGTTTCCTGCTTTGTCTACGGGTTGGACAAGATCGCGGACCTGCGATGCAGCAACGAAGTGAAAGACGCCTTCTGGGTTCCGCTCGAAGCGCTTCTCGATCCCGCGCGTCACGGTGAGGCGGCGGTGAAGTTCGACGATCGGAGCTTCACCCGACCCTCATTCAAGCTCCCACAGGACGGCAAGCCGCCGCTCTGGGGGCTCACCTATCGACTCATCCGGCAATTTCTTGAGATTCTCCCTGCGCGCCATCCTCAGGATGGGCCAGCCTAACAAGAGTTGTCGATCGAGCCTATCGGCTCGACCTGGAACAGATCCGCAGACCTGGCATTCGATATCATTCCCTGTAGGGACGTTGCATGCAACGTCCCTACACAGGTTGAGATCTTTGTTGATGCTTGTGAGGATTTTGCACACCTAGCCGCTATCGACTTCTCGTGGCCATGGCGTCCAGCGAAGCACGGTCGATCATCTTCGACCGGATGGTCTTGAGGCGTTCTTCGACGGGAGTGAAAAGGCCGACGTTCAGCTTCTGCACCGAAAGCGCGATCAGTTCGAACGAGATTCTGTGCGGCGGACTGTCGGGCAAGAGGCTTGGACCGTCATACCGCTGGTTGCCGAGGGCGTTCGTCAGCTGCACGCATTCGGAAGGGAGCAACTCCGTTGCGAGAGAGGCATTCGGAAGAAACGCGCGGATCTCAAAGGGAATGTTGATGATCGACCAGAGCGTTTGTGGTTGCGGACCGGCATCCAGATCCGAGATCGTGAGGCAGAAGGATTTTGTTTCTGTGGGGACATCGGACCATTCGATCCGCGGAGACTCGTCGCGTCCACCGGGCATCGAACGGTTCATCGATCGGGCGGGCAGGTACTGTCCTCCAACAAGTATGGGACAGTACACATTCATGCGGGGTTGGTTTTTCCGGGCGGCGCCTTGCGCGCGGGAAGCCCGGCGGCCTTCCGGATCTCCGCGCGGATCTCGTCCAGCTCGACTCTCCCCTTCCTCAGATAGCCGATATCGCGGAGCTGCAATCCCACGATCTCACGCGGCGAGAGTTCCCGTCCCGTGATGATGATGATGGGAATGTGTTTCGTCTCCTTCTCCGCCTTCAGCTCTTCGATGAAGTCCATCCCCGGCTTGCGCCGAAGAGTGAGGTCCATGAGAATGACGGCGGGTTTGCTTTGCTTGGCCCAGTCGACGACGCTGCTTCCGTCGAGAGGAAATTGGACGCCGACAAATCCATCGTCTTCAACGATGAACTTCAGGAGATTCGAGAAGTCCTGGCTGTCCTCGACAATCAGGACGTTTCTGTTTTGCGCATTCCGGATACTCTTTGCCATGATGGTGCTTTTATCTCGAATCTTCCGTGCATCGGCGAACGCCCTCGATGTCATTCGTGAAGATGTGGACGGGGCAATCGCACTGCACATTCAATGTACGTAAACTATTTGCGGGACTCGGCTCCGGTCCGCTTCGTGGTCGAGGAGGTGCAAAGGCGGGCAAGCGTCAAAATATACTCCCACTCTGCGAATTATGCAACTTCATTGTGTTGTGCAGCACATGTATGCTGCGGAATTGCATTATTCGTATTTTCTTGCTATTGTAGTTTCCGCAATTCCCACCTGGCTTCATACCACTATACAACGGGGTCACCGATGCGGATCATCCAACTCAGCATATGCAGTCTGATGTCCCTCCTTCTTCTGGCATGCTCCTCTCTCACGCTGGAGCATGTGCGATATGGTTGGCCGGTGGAAGAGGTCGCCACGGTCGATAACGCCAATCGCATCAGCTCCGACCGGCACGGTCTCTCGCTGAGCGTCGCCAAGATCGCCGAAAATGAAATGCAGGATTCCACCGCACTGACCGGGAAGAAGATTCGGATCATTCGAAACGATGAAGGCTACTATTTCATCACGGCGCCGAATTTCAAGCACGTCTACGTATTCAGCCCGGCAGAAAACGCCATGGCGAAAGAAAGCATCATCGAAGTCTCCCAGACCGGGCTTCGCAACCCGGCGCTCAACCTCCGGTCTCCGTATATCGAGCTGATCGACACCGATGGATACCGCAAACTCCTGACCCACAGTGATATCGCAGAAGGAAACTCCCGATGAAGCTTCAACGTATTCTCTTCCTGCTGGTCGCTCTTGCGGGCTTTGCGGTCGCGCAGGAGTCGGACTACAGCACTCTGCAATGGTTCGAAACCCGGTCTGCAGCCATCAAGGCCGCGATGGATTCCGTGAACACCCCCCAGGCCCTGGATGCGATCAAAACCCAGATTGATGCACTCGCGCTCGACTTCCAGCCGAAGAAGGATTTCCTGGACAAGGCCCTTTCCCCCGACTCGTTCGACGGCCGCATCGCCGCACTCCGCAAGCAGTACGATATCGCCTATGCACGGACATCGACGATCCAGACGCAGGGCGTGAAAATCGTCGAGCTCGAGACCACCGTCGCCGAGATGAACAGCCGTCTCGACACGCTCTCCAGCGAACGCGCGCATCTTCTCTCCGATCTGCAGGATGCCAACAAGACTGTCGCGTCCCTCCGGGAAACGGTGAAACGCCTGAACGCCAATTTGCAGGCGAACGATCGGCTCTTATTCTCCCTCATCGATTCGATCTTTCTCCCCTATGATCGTAACATGAGCCAGGCAACGGACATTGAGAAGGAAAAGATCGCCGGGAACCTTCAGCAATCGAACGTGATGGCCCGGGTTTATTCCGTTGCCAACGACAACGTCCGCTTCCTCGAGACCACGCAGCTTCAGCCGAAAGACTACGCGAGCCTCGTCGATCAGTACCAGGCGTTCCGCTCACATTGGAACGGGCTCGGCACCAAGCTGCGCGATGTTGCCGCCGCCGCTGAGCGACGGAATGCTCTGCCATCGTCCGAGAAGAAGGGCTCCGGGAAACCGACTCTTCCTCCGATCGCCCAGACTCCACCGGCGCAGGTCGACTCCGTGATCTCCGCCTGGAACGGCACGCTGATGCGCGACTACTGGAGCTCGATCGAGAAGGAATTCACGAGCAAGGGGATCAACGTCAATCACTTCACGGATGGCCCCTCGTTCGCCGCGTCCATCAATGCCCTGGTCGCATCGTACAAAGCGGGGAACGGAGACGTTCACGCGTTCGTCGACGGGGTGTGGAGGGAACGGATTGACCGGGACTGGAGGGAATCTCTGGTCAAGGATGGCGTCCTCGGAAGATCCGAATACGCCGCTCTGGACAAAACGGTGAGCGAACTCGGGGCAAAAACCCTGGACTTCCGACTGATCCTGTACATTCTGGGGATCATCGTCATCGCGCTCGGAGCGTGGTGGGTCATTTCACGGAAGCCGAAAGCTCCTGCTCCCCCCGCAGCCGCTGCATGATGTCGACTGAAGGCAGGGAGGTCGACTGATCTCCCTGCCCACAGTTCTACTTCGCATACCACCCAATCACCTTCTGGATCGCCGCACTGCAAACAGGATCGAAGCCGGTAAGGCTCAACGAGAACATCCGGCAGTCCAACGAAGGGCGGTACAGTCCTCGCGAGATATATCCGGCTCCTTCAAACGCTCCGACCACTCCCGTAAAGGCGGGGTCTTTCATGATCTTCGCTTCGGCCTGCATGAAGGGCTCTCGCTTCCCGTAGTAGTCCGGCGCAAGCCGATCCAGTTTCCCCCGGAGGGCTTCGAGGCTGTCATATTTCGCTTTGTCCCAGGGGGTTGGTATGGCAATGCCCGGGGTGACGAATTTCTGCCACTTCACATGTGACGGGTCCAGCAATGCCGTGATGTTCGGCTCCCACGGTTCAACGCCAGCCTGATAGAAGTCATTATATCCCGTGGACGAAGTGTAGTATTCATCCGCCAGTCCCGCGAAGGAATGGCCGAACTCGTGAACATACATGTAGTCTTCCTGCCATTCCTGCCCCTTGGTTTGCTCCTTCGTGTAAGTGACGGAATAGAGTTGATAGATGCCCCCTCCGCCGTACCGCGTATCGTTAATCAGAATCTCCACAAAGTCATAAGGAACTTCCCCCGCGATGTCACGGAGGGTCCTGTTGGAAGCTGTCAGGACGTAGCGTGCCGAGCCAAACGTATTGTACGCGCACCCGAGCGTGTTTGATTTCCAGATGTTCTTGTCCGGGACGCTAATACCCGATTCGGGGGATTCCACTTCCACTGTCCACACATTGAAGTCACTTTTGTGGGTGCTGAACGGCGGCGTCGAAAACATCACGTCGTTAAAGTGCTGCGCATCGCTCCTGAACTTCTCCATCTCATCGCGGGTGTAGCCGTCCCCCAGAATTACCAGGTCCACTTTCTTTGACGGAGGACCGTTGTGCATGAGCTCGTGCGAGGGGAATAACGGCTTTCGCTGCGATCGGTCGATCGCTGTCGGCGCGTTGGGATCGATCACCGTGGAAAAGAGCTCGTGAAAGATCATGCTTTTGTCCCGCCGCGATACCACCAGCTGCACCTCCCGCCTGGGAAACGGAATCCGCACCGTCGCCAAAAACGTCCTGTATATTCCTGCCAGGGCCTCGTCGGTCGTCTGCCACTCATTAAACAGCGAAGAGAACCCGGTGGCGTAAATCAGCGCGTTCGTCGACCGATCGAAAACCTGCGCCATGTATTCTCCGAGATTCAACGTATCCAAGAGGTTGATCCGGCTGCCCGGCCATTCTCCTTCGAGGATAAGCCGGTCAAGGCTGAGCAGTTCCTGCCCTTTCGTCCCTGTATCATAGTAGTCGATACGCAACGTGGCGCCGGTGAACCAACGTTGAAACGTCTCCTCTTGCCCGAGGGCGAGAGAAGGCCCGAAGACCAAACATAGAAATGCTGTACCAAGGAATAGGCGCACGGGGTCCTCCGAGGAAGTTGAATGCTGAGGTAACGTGGACACAGAAGGATATCATGAAGAGTCCGTCGAGGCGGGGCACGCGCATGTTAAGGGACCAATCGGATCTGCATCATCTCGCCGATCTCGATGATGGCGTACGAACCTTCGAACGCCGGACCGCAATTGACGATCTGCGACCTGCCGATCATGTCCAACCCCCTCGCCTCATGGATATGACCGCAGATGACTACATCCGGCTGTCGGTCTTCGATGAATCGCCGAAGCGATGGACTACCGACATGCGATCCCTGACGGAGGCGGTCTACTGAAGTCCGGTGCGGCGGCGTATGGGCGACCATGATTCTCCAGCGTGGGTTGCCGAGATGACTCCAACCGCGTTCCGCGCGGAGCCCGAGCTCTTCATCCCCCACTTCATTTGGCGTGTGAAGAGGTGAATGCGGAGACGCCGAAATCCCGATGAAGCCCACCCCGTCAATCTCCGAGGCCCGGCTGTCGAGCGCCGTCCCGGATTGCTGCAACGTCGATTCCAGTTCCGGCGGATCCATGTTGCCGAGAATGGTGAGGACCGGCTTGTGAAATGCGATCGCCTTCTCGACGACCTCCTTCACATCATCGGCGTCTCCACGCGTGGTGAGGTCGCCTGCCAGAATGATGACGTCGGCCGACTGCTCTGCTTCGATAATTTTCCGCATCGTCTCGAAGGCGCCATGAATATCCGAGAGAGCAAGAATTCTCATATCAGCGATCCCCGGGGGATGTGTTCGGCCGAAACGGATTGCCGGAAACGAGGGCATGGATCTGTGCAAGAAGCTCGTTGCTTTGCGTCAGCACATTCGACACCACGCCAATTTCATTGTCGGCCTCTCCCCATTCTCGGAGCTCGATCGCCTCACGGATCGCCGGAAGCGTTTTCACGCCGTATCCCGTGTATCTGCCCGGCGCGTAAATTTCGTGAACATACCATGGCCGTCCGGGAAGGCCACCGGCAAGCGTCAATGAGTGTTCGAAATCTTTAAGCAGAAGATCGAGTTTCTCCGCCGTGTCTTTCGATGGAGCAGCGCCAGCGCTGTCGAACGCTCCGCGGAGTTCCTGCGTCCGATCTTCGAGCGTTGCCAGGGCATTCTGCAGCGGCGCGAAGTTCAGGAACGGCACCGGGGCCTTCTCCGCCGGCACCACGAATGTCTTCGTGGGATCGGCATTCCACAGCAGCGTGTGCTCCTCGATGCGGCGGTTCGTCTCGTGGGTCTCATTCCTCATATTGTCGGCGAGTTTGACGACATCGCTGACGTACTTCTTGACGGTCTCGGTAAAATCGGTGAACTCGAACGGGAGGATATCGGCATCGGCGCATCGCAGCATCATGCGTCCGGTGGTTTGCGCAAGGGCGACCTCGTAGGAGAAAGTCGGGTCGCCGAAGCGGACGTAGTAGTCATACGAATCATAAGCCGAATGGTACGACCCTCCACCGTCTTCTCCCCCGTATCCGACATTGAGCGTCGCAATGCCGAGATGTTGCAGGAACGGCGTGTAGTCGGAGCCCGACCCAAGGGCGCCGATGGGAAGATCCTGTCTCGCGCGCAGGCTTTCCAATTCTTCGGGCGGCGCAGTGGCGATCATCCTGGCTCTGAGCCGGTCGAATACGCTGACGCCGTATTCCGGATCGCGGACATCGCGTGCGACTTGGCTGACAAATCTCTGCAAGGTGTGAGACCCGGCGACGCCAAGGAATCCCCGGCCGCTCCCATCGGTATTCACGTAAAGCGCCGCCTTCTGACGCAGCTCGTCGAAATGTGTCTCGACCCACTCCGTCGATCCGAAGAGCCCCTCTTCTTCGCCATCCCAGACGCAGTAGACCATTGTTCTTTTCGGCTTCCAGCCCTGCCCAGCCAATTTCCCGACCGCCTGCGCTTCTGCAAGTAAGCCGACAAGACCGCTTAAGGGGTCACCTGCGCCGAACACCCATGCGTCCTCATGGTTCCCGCGAATCACCCATTCATCAGGGTACGTCGACCCCTGGATTTTCGCGATGACATCATAAATGGGAACCAGGTCCCAAGACGATTGCACCTTGAGGTGAACGAGTGCAGGCCCAGCTCCACAGTGATAGGTGATCGGAAGTGCACCCCGCCACGGCTCGGGTGCGACCGGCCCCGACATAGCCTGCAGCAGCGGCAAGGCGTCATGGTACGATATGGGGAGAACAGGAATTTTCGGAATGACCGTCACTGAATCTCTTGGAAGCCTCCGTGCGTCTTTCGTTGCGCCGATACCCGGCGTGAGCGGGTCGCCGGAATAGACCGGCATGTCCAGGACGGACCCTCGTTGCCCGCCTTCATTATTGCGAAAGGCTCCCTTGGGATATACATCTCCTTCAAAGTATCCATCGTCGCGGGGGTCGGAATAGATGATGCATCCGACCGCTCCGTGCTCTGCCGCGACTTTCGGCTTGATCCCTCTCCACGAGCCTCCGTATCGCGCGATGACGATCTTCCCCTTCACATCGACGCCAAGTTCTTGCAGCTCATCGTAGTCGGCGGGGACCCCGTAATTTACATAGACAAGTTCTCCCCGGACATCGCCGTCAGGAGAATACGCATTGTAGAGCGGTAGCTCTTCCGAGACGAGGCGGGAGGTCGTGTCGCCTTCGACTTCAGGCTCTCCCCGGGCAACGGCGAACTTGGCGGGCTCGAGGAGCTCGAGCGTGCGAACTTTCGGTGTCGGGAAGAGCACGTAGAACGTCTCGATGGACGTTTGAAAACCCCACGACCGAAAGAGCGATGCGACATACTCGAGATTCTCCTTGTCGAACGCTGATCCGATATGGTGCGGTTGCGCCGACATCCTGTGCATCCACATCTTCTGATCGTCCTTGTTCAGAAAGACGTCAAACTTGCGTTCGAGCGCCCTTTCCTCATCAGCCCTGGTTCCGCCGAATCCCAGGAGGGATTGCGCACGGGCGGCGGATATCGTGATGGACATGAGGAGGTACAGCATGACAGTATAGCGACGGTGTCTTGCCATGGGGTTACCGTTATGAAGTCATTGAATCGGAGTACATTTCCATCCGGCGAGGGGCAGATGAAACGCAGGGTACATCAGGGAGCATGATAGCTGTTTTCGAAGCGTCAGTCAACTTTCGCCTATCATTTCTTGACGAAGTTCTTCATATTGGCGTGCAACAATTCCCCCATCCCGGCGTATCACCGTACTTGGCAGCCTAGAAGAGGACCCGAATGCCGGACAGCATGAGCAACGACATTGTGCGCGCGCAGCTACTCGATCGCCGGTTCCGCGTGAATTCGGCGATGTCCGAAGTGCACGAGAACGCCCGCCTCGCCGATCTCTTGAAAGAGATCGATGCCGCGCTTGAGCGAATTGACGCGGGCACCTATGGCATTTGCGAAATCTGTCAGGGAGTGATTGAAGCCGACATACTCCGCCTGGATCCCCTCGTCCGCGTCTGCTTCGACGACCTGAGTCATGACCAGCGAAAGGCCATTGAGCGGGATCTTGAGTTGGCCTCCGGCATTCAGGCCCACCTCCTGCCGAAGAATCATGTGCGGCTGGCCTGTTGGGACATATCGTATGTCTATGAACCCGCCGGTTCTGTCAGCGGAGACTATTGCGACGTGATCCGTCGACCGGGGGGATTCGAAAGCACGCTCTTCTTTGTCGGCGATGTGTCCGGGAAAGGTGTTGCCGCATCGTTGCTCATGTCGCAGTTGCAGGCGATCTTCAGGACGTTGGCGGATTCGGCCTCCGGGATCGAGGAAATGGTCGGCCGCGCCAACAGGATGCTCTCGGAAGCCACCCATTCGACACACTTCGCAACACTTGTCTGCGTCGAAGCCAGGGCTGGCGGCGCCGTTGCCGTCTGCAATGCCGGTCATCCCCGGCCGCTTTTGTTGCGCAAAGGCGCCGTCTCGACGATCGAAGGTGCGAGCCTGCCGCTCGGTCTTTTCTTTAGCGGGGTCTACGAGAGCAGCGCGCTGACGCTGGAAGAAGACGATCTCCTCCTCCTGTACACCGACGGTGTTACAGAATGCACCGACGCCACGGGGAAGGAATATGGAGAAGCGCGTCTGCACTCGGCACTCCAGCGTGCGTGCGGCACGCCGCCCCGCGAAGTCCTCGATACGATTCTCGCCGATATGCGAACCTTCAGAGGAGCGACTCCACGCGCCGATGACCTGACGCTCATGGCGATTCGGCTCCGGTCTGACGCCTAAAATTCGCCCCTATCCGCTTCCGGTGAGCGCCATCCAGGACCTGACGGCGGAGTACAGCGCGAGGACGACAAGCCCTGCTCCTAATCCTACGGTGATGCGGCGCATCACCCGCTCCGAGAGAAACTGCTTCGCGCGATATATCCCGAACGTCAGCAACGTCAGGTACGACGCGATCCCCGATCCTCCCGCGAGAAGGAAAAAACCGGACCGCAACGGCGTCAATGGCGTCATGAGGCCCACGTCCGTCAGGACCCTTGCCCCTAGGAGCCACCAAACGATCATCAGCGGGTTGGTCACTGCGAGGGAGAACCCCACCACAAACGAAGCACGTCGATCATGCAGCGAGAGCGGAACGGACGCGGTCCGCGTTTCCCGTGAAGCGGAGCTCCGAAGTGCAAACAATGCGAGAACGACGAGGATCAATGCATTCAAGGACCAGAAGACCCCGACGACCTTCGCGTCCCGCAGGAACGGCGCTATGCCGAGGAAGGCGAAGACGCCATACATGACGTCCGAAAGCACGGAGCCGGCCACGACCATCAGGGCCGCACGCGGGAATCCCGAAAGCGAACGACGTGCGATCTCCAATTGCGTCGCTCCCAGAGGGATCGCGGCAAGGAATCCCATCAGATAGGCGCACACTTCAACCAGGATATTTCTCATCGTCGCCATGCGGAAGATTCCGGGACACCTACGCCGAATGCCGCATCCTGCTCAACGAGGCGAGATACTCGCTCACCGCGCGTGATACCGATTCCGTTCGGAGACCGGCGAAGCACCGCACTTCCCTGCAGCTCTTCCCCAATTTGTCAACGCAGGTTATGTTCCGGCATGGCGCAGGCGCGTCGAAGACCCTCGACGGCGCCCGTTGTGAGGCGGCAACATAGTCGTCACGGTACGAGTCGTAGCCGTACATTCTGGAATCCGTCCCGCCGAAGACGGTGAATACCGCTGTGCGATTCCTCAACGTGCGCATTCCCTCGCACGATTGCTTCCATGCCGCGGCAACATGCGAAGGTCCGCCGTCCCCGGACAAAAAGACTTCGCTCGCATCCAGCAACGCGGCGTATTCCGGGAGGGGAATGTGCGGAACGATGATGACTCGATTGCGCAGACGGGCGGGGAGCGCGTCCATCAGACGGTGTTCGATGCCCTTCTGCGCGTACGCGGCACCGACGAGGATCGATGCAACCATGTCGTTTTCTGCCAGACTGCGCAGCAGTTCGACCTGCATCGTGAAGGGAATCATGGAATATACGGACGTTGCATCGGGGCTGAAGAAAACAATCCCGTTCAGCGATCCCAACCCCTTCCGCATCAGGAACTCCTCGGCTGCGTCGATCGACGCCTCGGGTATATAGACGACGTTCCCGGCGAGCACCTCCCCACCCGGAGCCGGGAAATGATCGCCGGCAGCAAGCGCTGGTTGTCTGACCGACACAGACGAGAAGAACTTCTCAAAGAACTGTGGGACGGCGATCGAGATGTGGCGCTTTTCCCCGGGTGTTCTCCAGAGCCTCACGATCTGCGACGCGAGTGGAATGTAAATATCCAGAACGGGCACGCTCGCCCGAAAGATCCGGGAGTCCAGAAACGGAGAGAGATTGAGAAGCGCGGAATACTCCACGGCGTCAAGCAACTCCCAGATCGCCCGGTACGATTGACCGGAAGGAGTCCCATGCCGATCGAATAACGGATAGACATGGTCCGCAGCCGGAAGTGACAAGAGGATCTCGCCGGCCGTTTTGCTGCATACGTAGTCGATACGGGATGAGGGGAACAGTGACCGCAGCACCGAAAGCGATCGCTGGACGATTAGGGCGTCGCCGATACCAACGTCGGCGACAACAAGAAGGCGCTCAAAGGACGGGACCTTCCGCAGACGCCTTTGGTGCATCTTGAAGATCCACCGATCGACAATCGGGCTTCCTACCGTCCGAAGAAACAGCGATTGAAAGATTCTGGGAACCTTGGTGGGAAAAACATCTGTCAGACGATCCAGAATGCCAAGTCCGATCCCGGACAACCCTTCGTTTGTCACGGCACGCAACCCTCCCTTCGCGGCACCTATCCCACGATCTCCATCACGTACACCATCTCTCAAACGTCCGTAAGCGAAGGCGCGGAAATTGCTCTCCGGGATCTGGAAACTCTATCCACGTAAACGCAAAAGAGGCGGGAACAATTCCAGCCGTAAGTGCTAGGGCCCGGTCTGGAATCAATCCCAGTAGATTTGATGCACTCATTCGCGAGCGGTTTAACAAACGACACGAATTCAACAAAAAAAAGCCGGCGGGACGCACTGATCATCGCACCGCCGGCATCGATCACGACTTTTTACCCAATCAACTTTTCAGCGCCGAGTATTGTTCCTCCCTTTTGTCGCCGCACGCCGTTTGGGTGTACGCGTGCTGCGCTTCGGGGCAACCTTCTTCCTGGTCACTTTTTTGGTGTTTGCTTTCTTTGTACGACGCTTCGCCGGAGCCGCACGTCGTTTTTGAACAGCGGGCCGTTTCGGCTTTCTTGATGCCGGGACCGACCTGCGGGCGGTTTTAGGCGTGGCCCGGGACATTTGATTCAAGGCGCTGCCGGCCTTGAACCAGTCGATCTGGTGCACGTTGAAGCTATGCTGCAGAACGCACTCGTCGACGGTGCCGTCGGAATGTTTCAAGACCAGCGCGAGCGGCTTCCCGGGCTCGAATTGCCTGAGACCGCGGATGGAAACGCGGTCATCCTCGCGGACTTTGTTGTAGTCGTCCGGATTCGCAAACGTCAGGGGGAGCATTCCCTGTTTCTTAAGGTTGGTCTCATGAATCCGCGCAAAGCTCCGGGTGATAATGGCCCGCCCACCGAGGTAGCGCGGTTCCATGGCGGCATGTTCGCGGCTCGAGCCCTCGCCATAGTTCTCGTCACCGATCACCACCCAGCCGATCCCACGCGTCTTGTATTCTCTTGCGATCGCCGCAATCGCCTTCTTCTCTTTCGTGTACGCGTTCACACCCATGCCGGCATCGCCGGTGAAGGCATTGAGTGCAGTGAGAAACATGTTGTTCGAGATGTTGTCGAGATGCCCCCGGTATTTCAACCAGGGACCGGCCGGGGAGATGTGATCCGTCGTGCATTTGCCCTTTGCTTTGAGAAGCACGGGAACATCCATGATGTCATTACCGTCCCACGCGGGGAAACGCTCGAGCACCTGCAACCGTTCGCTCTTGGGGTCGATATTGACTGCTATCGCCGACCCGTCTTTCGCCGGAGCAACAAACCCTGATTCGCCCGGAGTGAAGCCTTTCCGTGGCAATTCGTCTCCGGCAGGCGGATCGAGCTTTACCTGCTCTCCACTCAAACCCGGGAGCGTATCGCTTACGGGATTGAACGTCAACCGACCTGCAAGTGCCATCGCGGTGACGATCTCCGGGCTCGCAACGAATGCATGCGTATCGGGGTTGGAGTCATTCCGTCCGGCGAAATTCCGGTTGAAGGACGTGATGATGGAATTCTTGTCGCCCGACTTGACATCGTGACGCTTCCATTGACCGATGCAGGGGCCGCAGGCGTTCGCCAGCACCGTGCCGCCGATGTCCGTCAAGACCTTCAGGTGCCCGTCGCGCTCAATGGTAGCGCGGACTTGTTCGGAGCCGGGAGTGATGGTGAACTCCGACTTCGCCTTGAGGCCCTTCGCAAGCGCCTTCCTCGCAACACTTGTCGCCCGCTCGATGTCCTCGTAGCTCGAATTCGTGCAGCTGCCAATCAACGCTACCCGCAATTCCTCCGGGTATCCGTTCGTGCGCACTGCGTCGGCGAACTCGGAAAGCTTCCAGGCCTTGTCCGGGCTGAAGGGCCCGTTAATCATCGGCTCCAGGGCTGACAGATCGATCTCAATGACCTGATCGTAGTAGCGTGCCGGATCACTGATCACCTCCGGGTCAGCGCGGAGAAATTCGGCCACGCTGTCAGCGAGCGAAGCAACCTTCGATCGACCGGTCACGTTGAGGTACGCCGCCATCCGATGATCATAGGGGAAGAGAGACGTTGTCGCGCCGATTTCCGCGCCCATGTTGCAGATCGTCGCCTTGCCCGTCGCCGAGATCGAAGCGGTGCCTTCGCCGAAGTACTCGACGATCGATCCTGTTCCCCCCTTCACGGTAAGGATGCCGGCGAGTTTCAGGATGACATCCTTCGCGGATATCCAACCGCTGAGTGCGCCGGTCAGGTGGACACCGATGAGTTTCGGGTACTTCAATTCCCAGGGCATCCCCGCCATCACGTCGACCGCGTCCGCCCCGCCGACGCCGATCGCGATCATCCCCAGTCCGCCGGCGTTCGGCGTATGGGAATCGGTGCCGATCATCATCCCGCCCGGGAACGCATAGTTCTCAAGCACAACTTGATGGATAATCCCCGAACCCGGTTTCCAAAATCCGATCCCGTGTTTCTTCGATACGCCGGCAAGGAAATCATAGACCTCGCGGTTTTCGTCGGTGGCATGTGCGAGGTCCGCACCAGCGCCACGCTCAGCGCGGATCAAGTGATCGCAATGCACCGTGCTAGGAACCGCGACGGTCTCGATGCCTGCGGACATGAACTGCAACAAAGCCATCTGTGCTGTGGCATCCTGCATCGCTACACGGTCAGGGCTGAAGTCCATGTAGGTGACGCCGCGCTCCGCAGCCTCCGTTACGGGTCTGAAGGCATGGGCATAAAGGATTTTTTCTGTGAGCGTCATGGGCCTGCCGATGAGCTTTCGAACCACGCGGACTCGGGCCGGCGTCCTTCGATAGACGCTCTCGATCATTGCAAGGTCAAAGATCATGGTGAATACCCTGTTGAAGTGAGTCTCAATATACATACACACAGAAATGGGCGCAAGTTCTTGAATTTGCAGAAGTTAACATTTTTCGATAATTTAAGAGTTTGAGGCGAGAAAGGCGATGGCACTCAGCCCGCAAGAACAAGTCCAGGACGAAACGGATGTCAAGACCGAGGAGCCCGCGAAAGTGATCCTCTTCAACGATGACGTCCACACCTTTGAAGAGGTCATCGGTCAGTTGATCAAGGCGACGGGATGCGCCGAAACGAAAGCTGAAGCGCTGGCGTGGGAGGTCCATACCAAGGGGAAGGCGATCGTGTATACCGGTGAGATCGCGCGGTGCGTTCAAGTGAGCTCCGTTCTTGAAGAAATCCAGCTTATGACACAGGTTGAATTCTGATGACTTCCAGGGAAATCCGAGCAAATTTTCTCCGATTCTTCGAGCAGAGAGGACACAAGATCGTCCCGAGCGCCCCAGTGATTCCGCATGGCGATCCGACCCTTCTCTTTACCAACGCCGGGATGAATCAATTCAAGGACGTCTTTCTGGGCACAGGATCCCGGGAGTATGTCCGTGCTGCCGATACGCAAAAGTGCATCCGGGTAAGCGGAAAACACAACGATCTCGAAGAGGTCGGCCGGGATACCTATCATCATACCTTCTTCGAGATGCTGGGGAATTGGTCGTTCGGGGACTACTACAAAAAGGAGGCGATCGGCTGGGCGTGGGAGCTGCTGACAGCGGTCTGGCCTCTGGACAAGACGAGACTCTTTGCAACGGTCTACGAGACCGATGACGAGGCCGCCCGCCTCTGGTCCTCAGAAACCGACATTGATCCGTCGCACATCCTGCGTTTCGGCAAGAAAGACAACTTCTGGGAGATGGGCGATACCGGCCCGTGCGGGCCCTGCTCGGAGATCCACATCGATTTGACGTCCGACCGCTCAGGCGGGTCGCTGGTGAACGCGGGCGATCCAAGGGTCATGGAGATCTGGAACCTCGTGTTTATCCAGAACAACCGGACGAAAGATGGAAGCCTGGAAGATCTGCCGGCAAAGCACGTCGACACCGGCATGGGCTTCGAGAGGATCTGCGCGGTCCTGCAGGGAAAACAGTCGAACTACGACACCGATGTGTTCACACCGATCATCGAGCGCATCGCGCAGGTCACGAACCGGCCGTACAGCGCCCCCCCGGACCAGGTCGCGATGCGGGTGATTGCCGATCACATCAGGATGCTCTCGTTCGCGATCGCGGACGGCGCCATTCCGGGAAACGACGGTCGAGGATATGTCCTGCGGCGCATCCTGCGCCGGGCCGCAAGGTTCGGAAGAAATCTCGGGATGCACGAGCCGTTTATTTTCAGGACAGCGGCCGCTGTAGTCAACTCGATGGGGAGCGTGTTCCCGGAGCTCATCGAAAAGCAGTCGCATATCGAACGCGTGATCAAGGGCGAGGAAGAGAGCTTCAATGCGACCCTTGACCGCGGCCTCGAGATTTTCAATTCGGTGCTCGATCGCCTCGAAGAGAAAGAGACGTTCCCGGGAGATGAGGCGTTCAAGCTCTACGATACCTTCGGATTCCCTCTTGATCTCACGCAAATGATGGCGCAGGAGCGCGGCATCGCTGTCGACGTCCCCGCCTTCGACATCCTGATGGAGCAACAACGGAAGCGCGCAAGGGAATCGGGCAAGATGGAGGCCGCCGACGTCGCCGCCGTCATCACGAAACTGGAGGACCTCGAGGACACTGATTTCGTCGGCTACACGCAAACGCAAACGAAGGCCCACGTCCGCGCGCTGATTGACGACCGCTACGTTTCCCTCGACCGAACGCCTTTCTACGTCGAGTCAGGGGGACAGGTCGACGACATCGGACAGATCCGGGCGAATGGTGCTGTCGCCGAGGTGATCGATTCGTTCAAGGTCGACAAACGGATCGTCCACGAGATCTCCATGCTTGAGGGCTCTCCGGACGCGCTGCGTGGCGCGGACGTCGAGGCCCTGGTCGACAGCCCGCGGCGGATGAACATCCAACGGAACCACTCCGCAACGCATCTCGTCCATGAGGCGCTTCGCAGAATTCTCGGAACGCACCTCCACCAGCACGGATCGCTGGTTGCGCCGGACAGGCTGCGCTTCGACTTCAACCATTTCGAGCGGATCACGCCCGACCAGCTTCGCGCGATCGAGGACATCGTCAACGAGAAGATCGCGCAACACATTCCCGTGAACGCGCTGAACGACCAGAAGGACTGGCTCACCATCGACGAAGCCCGGCGGCGCTATCCGAATGTGAAAATGTTCTTCGGCGACAAATACGGGGACCGCGTCAGGATCGTGGAGATCGATCCGAACTTCTCCGTTGAGCTCTGCGGCGGAACGCACGTGACCAACACGGCCGATCTGGGGCTCTTCAAAATCATCTCCGAGGCGAGCGTCGCCAGCGGGATACGCCGCATTGAAGCCGTGACCGGCGACGGATTGAAGAACTACATCGTCGATCAACAGCGGCGGCTCGGCGAGATGGATCGACAGTTGGACGATCTCTTCGAGCAACAGACGTCGCTCGAAAAGGCACTGGGAGGCGGAACCCCGCCATCCCGAAGGCAGAACGAACGCCTTTTTGTAGATCTCAACGCGATCCGTCCGGACACTGTTCGCGCGCTTGAGACCAGCATCGAGCGACGACAGCAGGAGATCGAAGGCATTGCGCATCGGATCCGCGATCTTGAAAAGGAAGCCAGCAAATCCCGCGTGCACGGTGCTTCTTCACTCATCGAGAAGGCGGTGGACGAGGGAATATCCGTCGATGGATTCAAAGTGGTGAGCATCAAGGTTGACGTTCCATCGCTCGACGAACTGAAGGGACTTGGCGATGCCCTGCGATCGAAACTTGCGAGCGGCGTGGGCATCCTCGGCGCCGAGCTCGATGGCAAGGCCTCGTTGGTGTGTGTTGTCACCGATGACCTGATCACACAGCGCGGACTGCAGGCCGGCAGGATTGTCGGCGCTCTCGCGAAGCTCGTCGGTGGCGGCGGGGGCGGGAAACCGCACATGGCAACGGCCGGCGGCAAGGACATCCAGAAACTCGAAAGCGCACTCCGCCAGGCGGAGAGCGTCGTTCGCAGCACCCTCAAGTAGATTGTATGCCTCACCTGCCGCTCGCCACGCGGCGGCGGCACCTGCACGGACTACCAACGAAACGAGGATCAGAACGATGGATCGGTTCGTGTTCATCAGCGCGGAACTCACGGCGAGCGCGGAGACCAAACAGAAGATACTCGAACAGTGCTCCGGACAGATCGATCAGGCTGTCACGTTGATCGTGGAAACATTTCGCGCGGGGCGGAAACTCCTGTTCTGCGGCAATGGAGGGAGCGCCGCCGACTCCCAGCACCTCGCGACGGAATTCGTGATTCGGCTCAGCCCCACGATCAAACGCCCCGGACTTCCCGCCATCGCCCTGTCGACCGACACGTCGATGCTGACCGCAGGGGCCAATGATTTTGGCTACGATCATGTTTTCGCCCGCGCGGTGGAGGCCCTCGGCAACGAAGGCGACCTTCTCATCGGCATCAGCACGAGCGGAAAGTCCGAGAGCGTCAACAACGCGGTCCGCCGGGCGCGAGAGAAGAAGATGAGAACGATCGGCTTGCTGGGCAAAGACGGAGGAACGACGAAATCGCTTGTCGACCTGGCGATCGTTGTCCCGTCCCAGGATACGCAGCGCATTCAGGAAGGACACATTACCATTGGGCACATCCTCTGCGGCCTCGCGGAGCGAGAACTCTATGGCTGAGGTCTCCTCGTCCCGGCGGGGTGACATCCTGCTTCCCCTGTTGTCCGTGCTCTCCGATGGCATCGCCATCGAAGCGGCATTCCTGTTCTCCTATGCCTTTCGCTTCCGCACGACCCTGTTCACTTGGCTCGGGTTCCACGAAGAGATCCCGCCACCGTTTGAGAACTATCTTCTTACCTCCATCGTGGTGGTGGGGGTGTGGCTTCTCCTCCTGCAGTCCCGTCAGATGTACAGGACACGCCGGAACGTCATCCTCACGGACGAACTCCTCGTCATCTTCCGTGTCGTCTCGTTCGGCATGCTGCTCTTGATGGGAGCGGCATTCATGTACAGACAGTTCTCCTATTCCCGAAGCTTCGTCGCCATTCTCTGGGCCACGTCGATCGCGTTTCTATTCATCGGGAGGACGATCATCAATGTCGGCGAGCGGGCGCTCTATCGCCGCGGGATCCATCTCCAGCGCGCCATCATTCTCGGCACTTCCCCACCCGCCCCGGAGGTGTTCCTGCGTCTTCACCGCCATGCCTCGTTCGGCTTCAATATCCTGGGCTACTTCGCAAAGGAATCCTCGAAGGACGAAGGACTCCGCAACGCTTCCTGGCTCGGACCGCTGGCCGCCGCGCCGGACTTTATCAGGTCGCACGATGTCGAGCGCGTCTTCATCGCGGTTCCCCATGAAGAGAAAAGCGCACTGATGGACCTGGTCCATTCCTGCGAGGGGATGAACGTTGAATTTATGATGGTGCCCGACATGCTCGATCAGGTCACGAGCCATGTCCACCTGAACGAGCTCGAGGGAATTCCCTTCCTCCGGTTGAAAGGGATCCCGTTCACGCCCTGGGGACGCATCACCAAGCGTGCCTTCGACCTTGCAGTCTCGTCGGTGTTGATGCTGTTCTTCCTTCCCCTCTTCGCCCTGATCGCTCTTGCGGTCAAGCTCTCCTCGAGGGGGCCGATCTTTTTCCGGCAACAGCGCCTGGGGTTGGACGGCCGTCTCTTTACCATGCATAAATTTCGGTCGATGCGGGTGGACGCCGAGCAGCAAACCGGCCCCGTCTGGGCAAAGGAGCACGACCCGAGGCGGACCGCCATCGGCGTTCTCCTCCGCAAGACAAGCATGGACGAGCTCCCTCAGCTGTTTGACGTATTCCGGGGCGACATGAGTCTCGTGGGACCGAGGCCGGAACGACCCTTCTTCGTGGACCAGTTCAAACACCTTGTCCCGCAGTACCTCGACCGGCATCGGGTGAAGGCAGGAATGACGGGCTGGGCCCAGGTGAACGGGTTGAGGGGAGATACGTCGTTGGAGGAGAGGATAAAGTTCGATTTGTACTATATTGAGAATTGGTCTCTGGCGTTTGACATCAAGATCCTTCTCATGACCCTCCGTGCAACCATGAAGGTCAGCGAGGTCCACTAACCATGATTCCACTCCTCGTCTTCTATTTCCACATCGTGGCGATGGCGGGAGCCTTCACCAAGAGATACCAGGATGAAGGGCTCAGCGAAGGTTTCCTCGCCGTCTTCTTCATGTGCCTGATCTTCTTCGTCGGCTGGAGCATCAGCTCCTTCATCATGAAGCTCGTCATGGCGCCGAAGGGGTTCGGGCTGTTTTTCGACCGGGATGCGGCGGCCCTCCTCCTGTTGACGGCAATGGAGGGAGTCTTCTATGCCTTCTATCTCCGAGCGGACTCCCCAGCACAAGAAGAATCTCCAGCACCGAAGGCATAAAAAAAATTGTCACTTGTCGATCGACAATCGACAAGTGACAATTGGTCTTTTTTTTTGATTAGTACATGTCGCCCATGCCGCCCGGAGGCATCGCCGGCGCCGGCTTCTTCTCTTCCGGCTTCTCAACGATGGTCGCCTCTGTGGTGAGCAGCAAGCCCGCCACCGAGGAAGCGTTCTCGAGAGCGGCGCGGCTGACCTTTGTCGGATCGATCACGCCGGCTTTCACCAGGTTTTCGAACTCGCCGGAGAAGGCGTTGAACCCGAAGTCGTCCTTCTCGCTCTTGATGCGGTTCACGACCACGGAGCCTTCCGCCCCGGCATTCTGCGCAATCATCCGAATGGGCTCTTCGAGGGCCTTGCGCACGATTTCAATACCGGTCATCTGGTCCTCGTTCGCGCCCTTCAGCGTGTCGAGCTTCTTGGCAGCTCGGAGGTACGCGACCCCGCCGCCGGGGACGATTCCCTCTTCCACCGCAGCGCGCGTGGCATGCAGCGCGTCTTCCACACGGGCCTTCTTCTCTTTCATCTCCACTTCCGTCGCAGCACCGATCTTCAACACCGCGACGCCACCCGACAACTTGGCGAGGCGTTCCTGGAGCTTCTCGCGATCATAATCGGACGTGGTCTTCTCGATCTGCGCCTTGATTTCGTTAATGCGCTTCTTGATGTCGTCCTTCTTGCCCGCGCCTTCGACGATCGTCGTGTTATCTTTGTCGATGGTGATTTTTTTCGCCTTGCCGAGATAGCTGAGCGTCGTGTTCTCGAGCTTATATCCCTGCTCTTCGCTGATCACGGTGCCGCCGGTCAGGACCGCAACGTCCTCGAGCATGGCCTTGCGGCGATCGCCGAACCCAGGGGCCTTGACGGCCGCGACGCGCAGCGTCCCGCGGAGCTTGTTCACCACCAGCGTGGCGAGGGCTTCGCCTTCGAGGTCTTCTGCGATAACGAGGATCGGGCTGCCCGTCTGGGCGACTTTCTCAAGGATCGGGAGAAGGTCCTTCATCGCGGAGATCTTCTTGTCATGGATGAGGATCATCGGATTCTCGAGGATCGTTTCCATGGTCTCGGCATCGGTCACGAAATAGGGCGACAAGTAACCGCGGTCGAACTGCATCCCCTCGACCACTTCCGTCGTCGTGTCGGTCCCCTTCGCCTCTTCGACGGTGATGACGCCGTCGGTCCCGACTTTCATCATCGCGTCCGCGATGAGGTCACCGATCAGCTGATCATTGTTCGCGGAGATCGCGCCGACCTGGGCGATTTCCTTCTTGCTGGTCTTGTCGACGGGTTTGCTGATTTCCTTCAGGCCTTCGACGATCTTCGCGACAGCCATGTCGACCCCGCGTTTCAGGTCCATCGGGTTTGCGCCGGCCGCGACGTTTTTGAGCCCTTCGCGGACGATCGCCTGTGCGAGCACCGTGGCGGTCGTGGTTCCGTCACCCGCGACGTCAGAAGTCTTCGAGGCCACCTCGCGGACCATTTGCGCCCCCATGTTCTCGAGCGGATCCGAGAGCTCGATCTCCTTCGCGACAGTCACGCCGTCCTTCGTAATCGTGGGTGCACCGAATTTCTTGTCGATGACGACATTGCGTCCCTTCGGCCCGAGGGTGACCTTCACCGCATCGGCCAGCTGATCCACGCCGCGCTTCAATGCGCTGCGCGCGTCGGTGTCGTAATGAATGAGTTTTGCTGCCATGGTCTGATTCTCCGTTAATGAAACACTCTTGGCACGAGCCTCTGCAGCGTCGGCCGTTCGTTACATGATGGCGAAGATGTCCGCTTCGCGCATGATGAGATAATCGTCGCCGTCAACGTTCACTTCGGTGCCGGAGTACTTGCCGTACAGCACTTTGTCGCCGACTTTCACTTCGAGGGCGATCTTCTTCCCTTCATCCGTGATTTTTCCCGGCCCCACTGCCACGACCTGACCAACGACCGGCTTCTCTTTCGCCGTGTCGGGGAGAATGATTCCGCCTTTGGTCCGTTCTTCCGCCTGCGATGGCTTAATGACCACGCGATCAGCCAACGGCTTGATGTTCATAGGTACCTCCCTCGTGATACGATTTGATGAGTGTAAGCAACTGCGGTAAAGGAAAACCGGAGAGTCGTATTAGCACTCTTTGTTGTTGAGTGCTAACAATATAGCGATATGGAGGAGAAAGTCAAGAGGCGGGAGGTTCCTGGAGGTGGACAGAATCCTCGAAAATCTATCGATTCTTAGAAAAAACGGCGAAAATATGGAATGAGTACGGCTGCAGGTCGAAAAACATCCCCTTTGTTCCAAGAGCCGATCTCTCTCGGATGTAGACGGCGCGTCCCATCACATCACGGAATTCGATGATGGTGCCAGAAAGCAGGTCGACCGGAATATCGATGTAGCACTGACCCGAGAGAGGTGCGTAGTTCACGATCACGAATCGATCACCATTAGTGTCGTCGTGCCACCACGAAGCGAGGAAGTTCGTCCAAGTGTGGTTCTCTCCCCATGCGGCACGGGGGTACATTTGCAGCCATGTGCCCGTCCGAAACACCGGGGCGCAGATGGTGTTCAGCAGAGACCGATAGAAGGACTGCGTCCGTGGGTTCGGAGCCCATTCCGCCCGACGGATAAGCTGCACCGGGAGCTTCACGGGATTCCCATCTAACTGCCCGTCGTGCAGGAGAAACATGCCGGGGATGGTCCCGGCAACAACAGCAGCGGCAAATTGCCACGACTCTGAAGGCATCGCCGCTGCGGCCGCAGTTTCATCATGGTTTTCGATGAACCTCAGGCAGTGCCGTTGATACTCCATTTCCGCCTTCAGGTGATCGCGGACGGCACCCGCGCCTTCTCGCAGCAGTCTGTCATACAGGGTTTTGTCGTACGTGTAATCGAACCCCAATTGTTGGAGATCCCATTCCCTGTTCCAGTATGCTTCGGCAATGAAAAGGAACGCTGGATGCCTCTGTCGCACTGTGTGGATCGCCTGGCTCCAGAATTCGGGTTGGCGGTCCGGATGCGTTGTCGCGGGCCAGGTTTTGGCAAAGACGTCGTTCAGGATGAGCATGGCCATGTCGCAACGAACGCCGTCGCAAAGCTCGGCCACGCGCATGAGCTCGTCAGTCATTGCCCTCCGGGTCTCAGGACTATGGTAATCCAGCTGGGCGGTGTCCGTCCACCCCGGGAAATACGGATCGCGGCCGAAGGCAATGTTCCTTTTGCCACGTTTGGTGTCGGCGGAAAAATACTGATCGGGATGCTGGAGTGCGTCGTGGTCCGCGCCCCGAATGAAGTACTCCGGGTGCTCCAACACCCACGCGTGATCGCGCGCTGTGTGGTTGCACACAAAGTCCAGCACGAGAGCGATGCCTCTCTCGTGAAGTCTGTTGCGAAGCCGTTCGACGCCTTCGTATCCTCCGAGTGCACGTGCGGGTTCATATGCCTGCACGGCGTACGGCGAGCCGCCGATGTCGTCATCCGTGAGATCCGGCAGCGCCCTCTTGAATTCGTCCTGAAGCCCGGGGTAGCTCTTCGCGATCCGCCGACCTGTCGGACCCGTCTCCCATATCCCCATCATCCATACTGCATCATACCCCAGCGCCATCCAGTCGTCGAGGAGTTCATCAGGGAGATCACCGAGAGAAATACTCTTGCCCGCCCGGCGCGAGAGCCGGGTGATAAGCGCTCGCGTGTTGACTTCATAGAGAATCGGGTGGGCCGTCAAGGTGAGGCGGAGAGGAGAGAGGGGGTTCATAACGGCATCAAGGAATGTACGCGTGGAGGAATCGCTTCATCGTCTTTAAAGCCGGTGCCGGCGACGACAATCACATATTCGCCGCGGGGCTCTCGCGACTGCAGCTGCTTCAACACAACGGACGCCTTCCCCCTGACCACTTCTTCGAACTTCTTCGTCAATTCCCGGCCGACCGCGACTCTGCGGTCTCCGAGATGCAGGATCAACTCTTCGATCGCCCTGATGATCCGCTGCGGCGATTCATAGATGACGATGGTCCTGGACTCTTCCCTCAAGGCTTTCCAACGCGTTTGTCTTCCCTTTTTCAGAGGGAGGAAGCCTTCGAAGAGAAATCGCTCCATCGGGAGTCCGCTTGCCACGAGAGCGGCGAGGAGCGCACTCGGACCGGGGATCGGTACGACGAGGATGCCGGCGTCAAGCGCTTCCCGGACGACCGTGTAAGCGGGATCGGAAATCCCCGGTGTCCCCGCGTCGGTCACCAGAGCCACATTTCGCCCCTCTTTGAGCGCCCCGACAAGAGCGCCTGCCCTCCGGGATTCGTTGTGGCTGAAGTAGCTGACCATCGGCTTCCGAATGTTGAAATGCTTGAGGAGGACCCCGGAGGTTCGCGTGTCTTCGGCGGCGATGAGATCGACTTCGCCGAGCACCCTCACGGCGCGAAAAGTCATATCATCGAGATTGCCGATCGGCGTGCTGACGATGTAGAGGGTCCCGGCAGGCAAGGAAGCAGGCATGAAGGGGTCCGGAGCGATATTGTGGCTTAAATCCCCCAGTCCCTGGGATAACGGAAATCGACATTGATCGTGCGCGTCGAGACCTTGGCGATCACCGGCAAACGGCGCTTGAATTGCGTCCTCCTGATCGTCGACCGCACCTTCGCGACAAAGGCGGTGTCGAAGCCCATGGCGGAGAGCTCCGCGTCGGTCCGGCGTTGATCCACCATCTGAAAAAGGAGTCGATCCACGTCCCTGTAGGAAAAGCCCAACTCCCCTTCATCGGTCTGCCCTTCCCAGAGATCGGCGGAGGGCTTCTTTTCCACGATGGCTTTCGGCACCCCGAGGTCCGATGCGAGCTGCCATACCTGGGTCTTAAACAGATCCCCGAGCGGATTGATGGCTGAGGCAAGGTCGCCGAACATCGTCCCGTATCCGAGGAGAAGCTCGGTCTTGTTGCTGGTGCCGATGACGAGTGCTTTCTCGCGCATCGACACATCGTAGAGCACCACCATGCGTTGCCGCGCCATCACGTTCCCTGCGCGCAAGCGGTCGGATATCCCCAGGCCTTCGAGCGCGGCATCCACCATCGGAGAGATATCGATGAGTTCGGTTGCGACACCGGCCCTCCGTGCCGCCTCTTCCGCGTCGTGCCGGCTGGATGGATGACTCGTGCGATAAGGCATGAGTACCGCACGAACGTTTGCCGGTCCAAAGGCCTCTGCCGCGAGGAAAAGGACGACGGCGGAATCGACTCCGCCCGAGAGACCGAGCACGCCGCGCGTGAATCCCGCTCTCGTCGCCTCATCACGCAGGAAGTCCACCAGGAGCTTCTTGACGATCCCGGTGTTCAGGACGAGGTCGGCGCCGACTTTGCTTGTGGTTTCCATCGCCCCAATACTACCAAAGAGTGTGGTGGGATTCAAGGGGTTTGCTTTTCGGTCGGCGTCTGCGTAGAATTTTGTGTTTGTGCAATACGTTTCTCCAGGAATCCTGCATGAGATCGTTCACCCGGTGCGTCGCCCTTTTCCTTGCTTGCGGTACCGCCGCTTCCGCTCTCGTGGCACAGTCCATCGTCAGCCCGCAGCTGCGTGAAGCGATGGCACAGCACGGCCCCGACGCCCCGTATCTTTGTCTTATCACCTTTGCGGACAAAGGCGGACCCGGCCTGCTCAAGTCCTATGAGCCGGATCAGCTCGTCACACCGCGTGCACTGTTGCGAAGGGCAAACGTTCTCCCCCCCGGGCATCTGGTCGATGAAGCAGATCTCCCGGTCGACGAGGATTACATCAAGGAGGTCGGTGCAACAGGGGCGGTGATCCGGCACAGGCTGAAATGGTTCAATGGGATCAGCGTTATTGCGACCGGCCGCCAAATCGAACAGGTCGCCACACTGCCCCACGTGCATTCCGTCGAATTGGTCGGGAGATATAGAAAGGACAGTTCGCTCGAGCAATTTGCTCCCGCGACAGCATCACCCACGCTGGGAAAGACATCGTCGGTCTCCGACATCGACTACGGAGAGTCTCTCAACGCCCTCACCATGCTCGATGTTCCAGCAGTACACCGGCAAGGGAACCACGCCCAGGGAGTGATCATCGGCGTATTCGACAACGGCTTCCGGTTGCTGACGCACACCGCCTTCGACAGCCTCCGCTCCCGCATCATCGCGACGCACGATTTCGTCGACCACAAGACAAGCGTGGTCCCCAATGATCAGGACCCCTCGTTCGGGTCTCACGGGGTCTGGACACTCTCTACCATCGGGGCATTCAAGCCGGGGCATGTCGTCGGCCCTGCGTTCGGGGCATCGTTCATTCTGGCGAGGACAGAAAACGACAGCAGCGAAACTCCGATCGAGGAAGACAATTGGGCTGCGGCGATCCAGTGGGCCGAGAGTCTCGGCGTCCAGGTCACGAGTACCTCGTTGGGATATCTCGACTTTGATGCCCCCTACATCAGTTACACCTGGCAGGACATGAACGGCAGGACGTCGATCATCACGCGTGCGGCGGAGATGGCGGTAGGCAAAGGAGTCGTGGTGGTCAACTCGGCGGGAAACAACGGCTTCAATGCCGATCACAATACCTTGAATGCCCCCGCCGATGCAGATAGCGTGATCTCTGCGGGGGCTGTAGATCCCTCCGGCAACCGTGCGGGATTCAGCTCGGTCGGCCCAACGACAAGCAATCCGCCGGTCATCAAGCCCGACGTGATGGCACAGGGGGTCTCGGTCGCCGTCGCGAGCGCAGTCAATGATACCTCTTATGGATTCTCACAGGGGACTTCGTTTTCCTGTCCCCTGACCGCGGGGGTGGCGGCACTCATCATCAAAGCCCATCCGACAGCAACGCCGGGGAACGTCATCGCATGGATGAAGTCCACCGCTTCCAATGCATCATCGCCAAACAATCTAATCGGCTGGGGAATCGTCGACGCAGCAGCGGCGATCGCGGTCGTTGCCCAGCAGCCGGTGTCCTCGCTGGAAGTGCTGCCGAGCCATCCCAATCCCTTCAACCCCATCAATGGCGTTACCGACCTTCAGTACCAGCTTCCTGAACCGTCCCGTGTGACGGCACGCGTATTCGACATCCTCGGCCGCCTCGTGCGGGAATTTCCTCCCGTGTACAGGTCTTCGGCGACCGGCCTGGTGACGTGGGATGGCACGGACGGGAACGGAATGCACGTCGCCTCCGGCACCTACTTCATTCGAATCGAGGCGCTGGGCGTTTCCGGGCAGAACAGAATGAGGACGCAGAGGATTGTGCTGGTCAGGTAGCACGCGATCGTCGGTCATCCAAGGTAAGCAGACAGCGGACAGTTGACAGTAGACAGTAATGGTGAATTGGAATTTTGAATCACTGTCCGCTGACAGCTGTTCGCTGTCTGCTCGCAGAAGCCACTTCCCGCCGTTTGCTAGAGTCAGGCTTTCTTTATTGCCTGCCTGATGATCTCGATCCCCTCGTCGATCTCCGCTTTGGAGACGTTCAAAGCCGGCCGGAACCGGATCGAGCGATCTCCGCTGGGCAGAATAATGAGCCCGTTCTCGAAGCACATGTTCCGGACCGCATTCCGCTTCGCTGTATCCGACGCATCGAACGCTGCAAACAGGCCAAGCCCGCGGGGATTGGAGATGATCCCCGGGAATTCTTCCGCGAGTTCCTGGATCCTCACGAGGAGGTGCTCGCCGACCACCCGCGCGTTCTCGACGAGGTTCTCTTCCTCAATAATCTCCAGGTACCGCGTCGACCGGACCATGTCCACGAGATTGCCGCCCCACGTGGAGTTGAGTCGGCTCGAGACTTTGAACACGTTGTCTTTGACCTCTTCGATCCTGCGCCCGCACAAGAAGCCGCACACCTGGACTTTCTTTCCGAAGGAGATCATGTCGGGCTGGATAAAGTGCTGGTGCGCCCACATTTTCCCCGTCATCCCGATTCCCGTCTGGACCTCGTCGCAGATCAGCATCGCCTCATTCTCATCGGCGAGCTGCCGCAGGGCAGCGAAGAACTCGGGGCGGAAATGGTTGTCACCGCCCTCACCCTGGATCGGCTCGATGATGATCGCGGCGATATCGTCCTTGTTCCGGTAGAACGCCTCCTTGATCTGCGCGATGCTTGTTCCTTCCGCCATCTCCACCTGGGCGAGGGTTTGCCGGTCCAGCGGATACGTGACCTTCGGGTTCAGCACGCGCGGCCACGAGAACTTCGGGTAGAGATCGGTCTTCACCGGGTCGGTGTTGGTTAATGACAGCGTGTACCCCGACCTCCCATGGAAGCACTGCTGAAAATGGATCACCTGGCGTCCGCGCTCCTCACGAATACCGCGGGCGAAGTTCTTCCGGATCTTCCAATCGAAGGCGGCCTTCAAGGCATTCTCCACGCCGAGAGTCCCGCCCTCCACGAAGAACGCGTGGGGCAAATATTCCGGGATCGCAACACGGGCAAAGGTATCCACAAATTCCGCCTGCTCGGCGCAATAGATATCGGACAGCGAGGGCTTGTTCAGTGCAACGTGGCTGATCTTCTCGAGGAACTCCGGGGTCTGCATCTTGGGATGGTTCATCCCGAGCGGCGAGGAGGCGACGTAGGTGAAGAAGTCGAGGTATGACCGGCCGGTTTTCGCGTCGATCAGACGCGAGCCGCGGCTCCGGCGGAGATCGACGACAAGATCGAACCCATCCACCAACATGTGGCGGGAAAGGGTCGACATGACGTCGGAGGGCGAAACATGTGACGACGTGTTCCGCATGGTGTCAACACCGTGCAGTTCCATAGCATACTCCTTCGTGAAACGTTGATGGCATGGGTCTTCCGTTCAGTATGGACGTTCTTGGCCATCATCGATTCAGAAGAATTCCTGGTGCTCGTACAGCGACACCATGTATGTCGGAACATGTTTCACTGCAATTTACTCCGGCACGCTACTTGTCAGCTCCGTAGTTGTCGATCTGCGCGCGCTGCAATCCGCCGCTGTAGTCGACATAGACGGTCTTCCATTCACTGAAGAACTCATACACCGTCCAACCACCTTCCCGGTGGCCGTTCCCGGTCTGCTTCACACCGCCGAACGGCATATGGGCTTCTGCGCCGATCGTCGGGGCGTTAATGTAGGTGATCCCCGCCTTGATGTCTCGCATGGCCCGGAACGCTCCATTGACATCGTTGGTATAGATCGAAGAAGAGAGGCCGTAGATGGTATCGTTGAGAACGGTGATGGCCTCATCGAGCGTCTTCACGCGGATCACCGAGAGGACGGGACCGAAAATTTCCTCTTTTGCGATCCGGTGTTCCGGCTTCACATCGACGAACACGGTCGGCTCATAAAACCATCCTTTGGCAAGGGCACCGTCAGCGGCAATCTTGCCGCCGATCGCAATCTTCGCTCCCTGTTCCAGTCCGACCTTCACGTAGCCGGCCACGGTCTGGCGCTGTCCCTCGTTCACGCAGGGACCGACATCGACACCGTCCACAAGCCCGTCGCCCAACTTGAGCTTCTTCACGCGGCTGACGAGCATGTCAACGAACTTGTCGTGGACCCCGTCCTGGAGAATGAGCCTGCTCGTCGCCGTGCACCGTTGACCGGTGGTCCCGAACGCTCCCCAGAGGACGCCCTCAAGAGCAAGATCCAGGTTCGCGTCATTCATCACAATCTGTGCGTTCTTGCCGCCGAGCTCCAGCGAGACGCGTTTAAGCGTTTGCGCCCCGACTTCGGCGATTTTCTTGCCGACCACCGTCGAGCCCGTGAAGCTGACAAGGTCCACATCCGGATGCCCGACGATCGCCATCCCCACCTCGCCTCCCCCGCCGTGGACGAGATTGATCACTCCCTCCGGCACACCGGCTTCGAGAAGAATTTCGACCAGGGATGTCGCGGTCGCCGGCGTATCGGACGCGGGCTTGAAGACGACACTGTTCCCACACAGCAGCGCAGGGAAGATCTTCCATGTCGGAATAGCCATCGGGAAATTCCAGGGCGTAACAACACCCGCCACACCGATCGGCACACGCATGGCCATATTGAACTTGTTCGGGAGCTCGGAGGGTACGGTATGGCCGAACAAACGCCGCCCTTCGCTCGATGCATAGTACGCCGTGTCGATCCCCTCCTGCACGTCGCCGCGCGTTTCGGTGAGGACCTTCCCCATCTCGCGCGTCATCTGTTTCGCGAGATCCTCCTTCCTGGCGACCATGAGGTCGCCGACCTTCCGCATGATGTCGCCCCGTTTCGGCGCGGGGACAAGACGCCACTGCTCGAAGGCTTTTCGCGCGCATTTCACCGCGCAGTCCACGTCCTCCTTCCCCGACTTGGGGAAGACTCCTACCACTTCATCCCACCGTGCCGGGTTACGATTCTCAAAGGTATTTCCCGACTGTGCGTCAACCCACTTCCCATCGATGAAATTCTGGAATTTCTTAGCCATGGTTTGGTCTCCATGCGTTAGGTGAGCCCGACGCGGCTGAAAATATAATCCACGTTCCGGGTGCTTTTACCGAGATCGAAGAGCCCTGCGATCTCATCGGGGGTAAGCAGCGCCGCCACCTCTTTGTTGTTCACCAACAGTTCCTTGAACTCCCGCCCGTCTTCCCACACCTGCATCGCCGCCGATTGAACCATCTTGTACGCATCCTCGCGTTTCATCCCCTTCTTCGTCAGCGCAAGGAGCACCGGCTGAGAGAAAATCAGCCCGTGCGTTCGGTTGATGTTCTTCAACATATTCTCCGGATACACGAGGAGCTTGTCGATCAGGTCCGTCGTCAGATGCAGAACGTAGTCGAGAAGAATGCAGCTGTCCGGGACGACGACCCGTTCGACCGACGAATGGGTAATATCCCTCTCGTGCCACAGCGAAACATCTTCCATTGCCGCAAGGGCGTTGCCGCGCAGGACCCTCGCCAAACCCGCGATCCTCTCGCAGGTGATCGGGTTCCGTTTGTGCGGCATGGCGGACGATCCTTTCTGACCCTTCGAGAAGTATTCCTCCGCTTCAAGGACCTCCGTCTTCTGCAGATGCCGGATTTCGGTGGCGAACTTCTCGAGCGAGCTCCCGACAATGGCGAGGACGGACATGAACTCCGCATGACGATCGCGCTGGATGATCTGCGTCGAGACCGGCGCCGGCTTCAAGCCGAGTTTCGCGCACACATATTCCTCCACTTTCGGGCTCAGGTGCTCGAAAGTCCCGACCGCGCCCGAGATCTTTCCAACGGAAATCCTCTCCTGCGCCGCTTCGAGACGCGCGATGTTGCGCCGCGTTTCATCATACCAGAGGGCCAGCTTCAAGCCGAAGGTGGTCGGCTCCGCGTGCACGCCGTGCGTTCTTCCCACCATCACCGTGTGCTTGAACTCCCTGGCCCGCCGCCCCAGGACTTCCTGAAGGCTGCGAAGGTCCTTCAACAGGAGTGCTCCCGATTGCTGCATCTGCACGGAGAGGCAGGTATCAAGAACATCCGAGGATGTCATCCCTTGATGAATGAACCGGGATTCGGATCCCACATGCTCGCCGACATTCGTGAGAAACGCGATGACGTCGTGCTTCACTTCCCGTTCAATCTCATCGATGCGCGCGACTTCGAAACGCGCCCGCTCTCTGATGGTCCGCACTGCTTCCCGGGGGATGGCCCCCAGCTCGGCCTGGGCCTCGCATGCGAGGATCTCAATTTCAAGCCAGATCCGAAATTTGTTTTCCTCCTCCCAAATCGCTCCCATGTCCGGTCGGGTGTAACGGCGTATCACGCAAGGATCCTTTCGAGAAAGAAGAACCTACCCCGGTCGCTTTTCCAGTTTCAGAGGAAGCTCCATCCCCTTTTTGTTGCGGAGCACTTTCACCTTGAGCACATCCCCCACCTTCGCATCCTGCAGGATTGCGGCAAGCGAATTTTCGTCCGTGACGGTTTCCCCGTTGATCGCCGTGATCACGTCACCCGTCACAAAGCCTGCCCGCGCGGCAGGGCTTCCTTCCTCGACATCGCTGATGATGACGCCCTGCGCCATCGCGAGCCCGAAGATCCGCGCCAAGCGCCGGTCGACCGTCTGCACCTCGATGCCGGTCCAGAATTCCCGCTCGACTTTTCCGCTCTTGCGGAGCTGTGCGATAATCGTCTTGACGCGATTGATCGGGATGGCAAACCCGAGGCCGATGTTTCCCTGATTCGGCGTGAAGATCACGGCGTTGACGCCGATGACCTCACCATCCGCATTCACCAGGGGGCCGCCGCTGTTGCCGGAATTGATGGCCGCATCCGTCTGGATCATTCCCTTGTACACGCGCCCTTCCTGCTCCTGCAAGTTCATCCCCGTGGCGCTGACGACGCCCACCGTTACCGTCGGCCGATTGTTGACATCGAACAACCCGAACGGATTGCCGAAGGCAATCGCCCATTCGCCGATGATGACATCGTCCGAGTTCCCAAGATGGAGAAACGGAAACGACTTTCCGGAGATCTTCAGGAGTGCGACGTCGGAGACAGGGTCGCTTCCCACCAACTCCGCTTTGTACTTCTCGCCGTTCGTCATTGTCACCGTGATTTCCTTCGCGTTCCCCGCGACATGGTCGTTCGTAACAATGTATCCATCAGACGAGATCAGAAATCCCGAACCGAGCTCCTGCACCCGCTGCGTGTACATCTGATCGCCGAAGAAGTGGAAGAATGGATCATCTCCCCACGGGCTCCGGTACCGGACGGTGCGGACTTCAATGACGTTGATGCCAACAACGGCGGGGCTGACGCTCGCCACCGTGCGCGTGATGGCGTTCTGGCGCGAGGCTGAGACTACATTCGTCACGGAGTCGCGATACGAAGCGGACTGCAAGGGTATGTCGCCCGCACGCTGATCCGCCGAGGCGGGTTGGTCGACGGAGCGGTGGCCAAGCCCGTAGCCGACGATCCCGGCCGCAAAAGTGGGGACCAGGAAGAGGAGGACAGCGATGAGACTCTTTCCGCGCATCCGATCACCTTCAAAGACGCCTGTGAAGAGTGAGATACTCTTTCACCGGCCCGACAAGCTTTGTGAGAATGACGACCATCGTTGCTATGATGAACAGCTGAGCCGACCACCGCGATACTTGTGGGGGCACCATGAAATTCCAGACACCGTCCGGCAGGAACGACATTATCGCCGGGGCAAGGCAGCATGCGATCGCGCTCCCGACGTTTACTTCCTTCACTACCGCGTAGCCCGCCCCCCAGCACAGCATCCAGAGAGGGACGACGACCGGATCAATCGAAAGCATCGCCCCTGCAGCCGTCGAAAGTCCTCTTCCGCCCTGACCCTTCAACCAGACCGGGAAGTTGTGCCCCAACACCGCTCCGATTCCGGCCCCTGCAGCTGCGGCATACAATCCGCCGAAGATCGCCCTCGAAAGCTCAACCGCCGCAAAGCCTTTGAGAACATCAAACAACAAAACGACGGCGCCGACAAAGGGGGATCGGGTAACAAGGTACGAGTTCAGCGCGCCGACGTTGCCGCTCCCGGCGTTTCGGATGTCAACCCCTCTTGCCCTTCGAACAACCAGATGGGCTGTCGGAATGGATCCGAGAACATAGCCGATGAGGAGTGAAAGCAGAAAAGAGCTCACGCGTCGACCCGATATGGCTCAAAGTCGGCCTATTTTGAGTAAAATACGAAGAAACTAGTGGAGAGTCAATAAATCAGGGATCAGGCCTCAGGGGTCAGGAGTCAGTTAGCAACATTTCTTCGTGCTGTCTTCGAGCCGACGCCTCACTCCTGATTCCTGCCCCCTCATTTGAATTTTGACCGCAGAATGTCTTAATTCCGACCCGCACCAGACAATCTGAAACGAATCCCCATGAACGAAGAAACTCTCCGCGCCCTGCTGCAAAAATACACAAGGGGGGAGATAACGCTCGATCAGGTGGTCGGCATCCTGAAGAACGGGTTCTCCGAAGAGCTCGGGTTCGCCAAGGTCGACCACCATCGCGAGCTACGACAAGGATTTCCCGAGGTCATTTTCTCCGAAGGCAAGAGCCCTGCCCAGGTCGCGGAAATCGCCAGGCACATTGTGAAGCACGGCAGCATTCTCCTCGCAACGCGCGCCACGAAGGCACACTTCCTGGCGGTGAGAAGAGCCGTCCCGAAGGCGCACTTCCACCCCGATTCACGGGTCATCACGGCACAGGAAAACCTCGTCCAGAAACAGGGCGAGGGTCTGGTGCTCGTCGTTTGCGCAGGAACCTCCGACATTGGTGTTGCCGAAGAGGCGTGCGTGACCGCCGAGATGTTCGGGAATAGCGTGGAACGGCTGTACGACGTCGGCGTTGCCGGGATCCACCGTCTCCTCAGCAATACCGATATGCTGGCAAAGGCAGCGGTCATCATTGTGGTGGCCGGGATGGAAGGGGCTCTCGCAAGCGTCGTGGCAGGATTGGTCTCCGTTCCCGTCGTCGCGGTTCCCACCTCGATCGGTTATGGCGCGAGCTTCGGAGGTATTGCTGCACTCCTCGCCATGTTGAATTCCTGCGTCGCGGGAGTGACGGTCGTCAATATCGACAACGGATTCGGCGCGGCAGTCGCCGCGAGCAAGATCAACCGCATGCATCGGAAGGCATCCGCATGACCGCCGGTTCGCGAAAAGTAGGAGTCATCGGGACGGGACTCGTGGGATCTTCCTTTGCATACGCGTTGATGATCCGTGGCCTCGCCTCGGAGCTCGTGCTTGTGGACGCGAACCGCGAGAAGGCGGAAGGCGAGATGATGGATTTCAGCCACGGCCTTTCGTTTACGCGCCCGATGAAAATCAGCGCCGGATCGTACGAGGACCTCGCCGGCTGTCAGGTCGTGGTGTTGACGGCGGGTGCCGGGCAGCGCCCGGGAGAAACGCGTCTCGACCTCCTCTCCCGGAATGCGGCGATCTTCCGTTCCATCGTTCCAGAAATCGTGAAATACAACCCGGGCGGGATTCTCCTGATTGCCACCAATCCGGTGGACATTCTCACCTTCATCGCGCTTCAGGTATCGGGCCTGGGCTCTCATCGTGTCATCGGCTCGGGAACGATCCTTGACACGTCGCGCTTCCGGTTCCTTCTCGGTCAGTACTACGAAGTGGATGCGCGGAGCGTCCATGCCTACATCATCGGCGAGCATGGGGACAGCGAGATCCCTCTCTGGAGCACGGCGAATATCGGAGGTGTGCGGCTCCAGGAATTCGCTCCGCTCAAGAATAAGGCGTACAACCAGGCGGAGATGGACAGCCTCTTTCTCGAGGTCCGAGATGCGGCATATGAGATCATCCGTCGAAAATCGGCGACCTACTATGCCATCGGACTCGGGCTCGTCTCCATCGTGGAGGCAATCCTCGGCGATCAACGGCGCGTGTTGTCCGTCTCCACCCTGATGACCGGTCAATACGGAGTCCATGACATCTGCCTGAGCCTCCCCTGCGTCGTCGGCGCGAACGGCGTCGAAGATGTGCTGACGCTAAATCTCAGTCCGGACGAAGAGGAGGGTTTTCGTAAATCGGCTGCGAAGCTCAAGGAAACCCTGGTGTCTCTCCCGAAGGAAAATGTTTGAATTCATGGATTTTTTGCATATCTTTTTTGGCTAACCAGAACTGTCCCCGGCAATATCTCGAGCCGTAGCATGAAAGCTGTGATCATGGCGGGGGGATTTGGCACTCGGCTGCGTCCGCTGACGGCCAACATTCCTAAGCCGATGGTCCCGTTGATGAACAAGCCGATGATGCACCACATCGTCGACCTCCTCAAGAAACACGGGATCACGGACCTTATCTCCTCCCTCTTCTACTTCCCTGACGCAATTACTTCCTACTTCGGCGACGGATCAAAATTCGGCGTGAAAATGCAGTACACCCATGCCAACGCGGATTACGGCACCGCGGGAAGCGTGCGCAACGCGACGAACGGCATGAATGAACGGATCATGGTCATCAGCGGCGACGTCCTCACGGACTTCGACCTGTCTGAAGCGATCCGATTCCACGAAACGCACAAGGCAAAAGCAACGATCGTCTTGACGCACGCCAAGAACCCTCTGCAGTTCGGCGTCGTCATGACCGACCAGCAATCGAAGATCACGCGGTTCCTCGAGAAGCCCTCCTGGGGCGAGGTGTTCAGCGACGCCATCAATACCGGGATCTATATTCTGGAGCCCGAGATCATCCAGATGATTCCATACCGGGAGAGCTACGATTTCGGCAAGGATCTGTTCCCGCTTCTACTGCGTCAGAATCAGGACCTGTACGGCTGTGTGGTTGAAGGGTACTGGCGGGACATCGGGAATCTGCATGAATACCAGGAAGCGCACCTTGATGTGCTGAACGGGTTCGTCAAGGTGGAATTGGAGGGAACCGAAGAAGCGGGCATCCGTGTGGGCGCGAACACGACGATCGACAGGACGAAGGTCCACTGTTCCGGCAATGTTGTTCTCGGCTCCGGCTGCACGGTCGGCGATGGCGCGCGATTGTCGAACGTCGTCATCGGCAATAGCTGCTCGATCGGCGTCGGGGCGGTGATCACCAACTCCGTGCTCTGGCACGATATCTCGGTGGGGCATTCCGCCGAAGTGTCGTCGGACGTCATCGGGTCCAGGACGTCAATCGGCGACCGGGCCGTGATCCAGGAGAACGTGTTCATCAGCGATGGGTGCTGGGTCGGCAGGGACGCAAAGCTGTCCGCCAACATCAAGTTGTGGCCGGAGAAGGTGGTGGAGGAAGGGGCGATCCTGACGCGGAGTCTTGTCTGGGAGGACAAGTGGCTACGCGAGCTCTTCACGGATTCCCGCATCACCGGCCTCTCGAACATTGAAATGAACCCCGAGTTCGGCGCAAAGCTCGGCGCCGCCTACGGCGCGTTCATCGGCCCCGGCAAGAACGTCGTTGCCAGTCGCGATTCGGACAATGTCTCGCGCATGATGAACCGCGCGTTGATCTGCGGTCTGCTGTCCGCAGGGGTCAACACGGTCGACCTTCGCGCAACATCGATCCCGCTGGTCCGTCAGGAACTGAGCACCGGCAAGGAAGCCGGCGGCCTGCATGTCCGGCGCAGTCCGACGGACAAGACGATGACCGACATCATCTTCTTCGACGCGAACGGGCGCGATCTTCCCACCGGCAAATCAAAGAACGTGGAGCGGCTCTTTTTCGGCGAGGACTTTGCCAGAGCGCCGCGCGAGCAGGTCGGCGGGATCCTCTTCCCCGAACGGACCGCGGAAGCGTACAAGGAACGATTTCTCTCCTCGCTGAACGTCGACGCCATCAGCAGCCGGAAGTTCCGGATCGCGATCGACTATCAGAACGGCATCGCCTCCACGATTTTCCCGGTCATCCTCGGGTCGTTTGATTGCCAGGTGGTCACGCTGAACGCTCACCTCGACCCGCACAAGTTGACCCGCGACAGGAACGAGCATGAATACGCCCTGCAGCAATTGACCCATATCGTCACATCGCTGCAATACGACCTCGGGTGCCTCATGGATGTCGGCGGAGAAAAAGTCACATTTGTGACAGAGAAAGGACGTGCTGTCCCGAACGACCGTCTCCTGTCGTTGGTGACCGACCTCTTCCTGAGGACCAATGCCGACGCGCAGCGTATCGCCGTTCCGATCAGTTCATCGGGGGAGGTGGACCTGATTGCCGGCACAAGAAACGTGGAAGTCCTCAAGACCCGCGACAATCATCTTGCGATGATGGAAGCAGCGGGCATCAAGGGAGTCCGGTTCGTCGGCGGGACCAAAGGCGGCTTTATCTTCCCGGACTTCTTTTTTGCGACGGACGCGATGTATGCCGTCGCCAAGATTCTTGAAATGGTCGCGCTTGCCGGGAAGAACCTCGGCGAGCTCGACGGCCTTGTCCCCCGGCTTGCCCGCGCCTCGCGCACGGTCAACTGCTCATGGGAGCACAAGGGGAAAGTCATGCGCCGGATCATGTACGATACCGACGGGAAGAAACGCGAGCTTGTTGATGGCGTGCGGCTCCATCTCGATCAGGGCGGTTCCGTCCTCCTTGTCCCCGACAAGGAACGGCCGCTCTTTCATATCGACGCGGAAGCGTTCGATGCGGAGAACGCGACGCGGATCGCGGAACACTATGAACATCGCGTCATTCAATGGCGTGACGAACCATAACCAGGGCGGGTTTCAATGAAGATTAGCGACATACTGACAGCGGACCTTGTGTGGCCGGGGCTGGAAGGGAAAACAAAAGAGGAGATCATCGACCATATCATCGAGCGGATCGCCGCCTCGCCGAAGGTCCTCGACCGGGAGAAAGTGCGGAAGGCCATCCTCGATCGGGAAAAGATCATGTCCACCGGCGTGGGAAACGGTTTCGCGATCCCGCACGGCAAGACCGATGCGGTGAGCGACATCGTCGCCGCCTTCGCCGTGACCGCCGAGCCGATCGATTACCAGTCGCTCGACGAGAAGCCGGTTCGGCTCGTGTTCCTCCTCGTGGGGAAAGACAACCTTGTGGGACCGCACATCAAGCTCCTCAGCAGAATATCCCGTCTGATGAGCAAAGAGGAATTCCGCCGGCGCCTCCTCGAACCGCATACCGCCGCGGAGATTATCGAGCTGTTCAAGCAGGAAGAAGCCACGTATTTCGAAGTGTGAGGGCGCGAAGGCGCAGGGAACGATCAACAGCGTTGACATGGCTCACTCCAGCGAACCAGAATACCGACTTTATGTTACCCCGCGGTTTGATGAAGCGACGCAGAAGGACGGCATCGCGCTCCGGCTCGAAACCGCCAAGGTGTTTGCCAGTTTCCAGTACGACCTCTCCGTCAAAGAGACCGAGGATCCTCCCCGTCTGCACCTCAAAGTGCTCGGACTGAAAACGCCTCCTCTGAGCCTTCCGGCGACGGGTCACGCCCGGTTCTCCCGCGAGTACGAGAAGCTGAAGGGGGAGGTCGAGGTGACCGTGGAAGGCATCGAAGGGAAGACGGCAACGGTCCTGCTGAAGATCGTGCCGAACCGGATCCAGGTTGTCCGACATCCCAAGGGCTCGTTTCTCCAAGTCATAACCACTGACCACCCCGACACTGCATCCGAGGGTTGATGATCCCCATACTCTTCAAGATCGGCCCCTTCAACGTCTATAGTTATGGCCTGATGCTCGGCATCGGGTTCCTGCTTGGAAGCTACGTCCTCGCCTCGCATCTGAAACGCCTTCGTCTCGATCCCGGCATGGCGAGCACGATTACGGTCATCGCGGTCGTGTCCGGCATCGCCGGTGCAAAGATCCTCTACCTTATTGAGGAGTGGAATCTCTTCGTCCGCGATCCTCTCGGCATGGCGTTTTCGCCGGGCGGGCTCACCTGGTATGGCGGGCTTGCCCTCGGCATTGTGTCGGTCTTCGTCTATCTCCGACGGAAACGCGCACCGGCATTGAAGGTCTGGGACGGCATCGGCCTCGGCCTGATGATCGGCTACGGCGTCGCGCGCCTCGGATGTCACTTGTCGGGAGACGGCGACTACGGTTTTCCGACGTCGCTTCCCTGGGGAACGGACTACTCTCACGGGATCTACCCTCCTTCGCGTGCCTTCGCGATATTTCCGGAGATTGCCTCACGCTATCCCGGCGGCATCGTCCCGGACAATACTCCCTGCCATCCAACACCGGTCTACGAAATGATCCTCGGGATCATCGGCTTCGCTATCCTGGTGCAACTCCGAAAGAAGAACTGGCCCGACGGGAAGCTGTTTGCCTGGTATCTGATCCTGTCGTCCCTCTTCCGCTTCTCCGTGGAATTCCTCCGGCTGAACCCACGGCTGGCATTCGGACTTTCGGAGGCTCAGTTGATCAGCATTGTCGTCTTCTTCATCGGCATTCTCTTCTCGCTCTATCTGGATCATCGTCGCGAGAGCAGATCACGCCCTGTCTGAGTTCCGGGCCACGAGTCTATGAACAATCTGATCGTCGGTCGGAAGCCTGTGCTGGAAGCGCTCAAAGCGGGAACGCTCATCGAGCGCATCGTTCTCTTGCAGGGGGTTCGAGGCTCCATCATCGAAGAAATCACGGCCGCGGCGGACCGTCAAAAAATCGCTGTGAACGAAGCGAGCAGACAGGAGTTCCGCGAGCTCGCGAGCGATGTCACCACCCAGGGGATCGTCGCGGTCGTGGCGCGGCGTCAGGCTGCAACCGTCGAAGAAATTCTCGCCCGCGCATCTTCCGACAGCAGGCCCGGGTTCCTCCTCGTGCTTGACGAGATCGAAGATCCGCACAACCTCGGCGCGCTGATTCGGACGGCAGAATGTGCGGGAGCCCATGGTGTCATACTTCCGAAACACCATTCGGCGCCTGTCAATGCGGCGACAATCAAAGCTTCGGCAGGCGCCACGGAACATCTTCCCGTCGCGGAGGTCACGAATCTTTCCACGATGCTCGACGACCTCAAAGAAGCACACTACTGGGTGGTGGGGTTGGATATGGAGGGTGAGAAGGAATTTACGCAGGTGGATTACACAACACCCATCGCGCTGGTGGTCGGCAACGAAGGAAAAGGAATCCGGCGGCTCGTGCGAGAGCACTGCGATTTCATCGCGCGCATCCCATTGTTCGGCAAGGTCCAGTCACTCAATGCGTCCGTCGCCGGCGCGCTCGTGATGTTTGAAGTCGTGCGCCAGCGCCGCGCCGCGGACAGTCCCAAGCCCGCAGGCGCGTAATCCATTTCTCCCGTTCTCCCTCTCTCCCTCTCTCCCGTTCTCCCACTCCCCCACTCTCCCGCTCCCCTAACCCGCCGCTCCCTCACCTTCGCCTCGCTCCAGCCCGAACTTCTTCATCTTGTTGTAGAGGTGGCTTCGCTGGATGTCCAGCGCTTCCGCCGTCTTGCTGATGTTCCAACCGTGCGCTTCGAGCTGGCGACGAATGAACGCCGCCTCGGACCGGTCCTTGAAATCCTGGAATGTCCCGCCGGCCGAAACGAGATCGTCCGCAACGGCACGCGACACCGAAGGACCTGCATCGATCGATCCCGCATCGATGACGTGCTCACTGGTCATGATCACGAGCCGCTCGACGGTATTGCGCAGCTCACGCACGTTGCCGCTCCAGTCCAGCGACTGCAGCCGGTGCATGGCATCCTGGGAAAACGACTTGACCGGCATCCCGTTGCGCCGGCAGATTTCGTCGGCGAATGCCGCGGCCAGGATCGGGATATCCTCGCGCCGCTCCCGGAGCGCCGGGACATGAATGGGAATGACATTCAATCGGTGATAGAGGTCCTCACGGAACACGTGTTGACGAATCGCCTCCGCCAGGTTCTTGTTTGTCGCGGCAATCACGCGGACATCGACAGGGATCTGACGCGTGCCTCCCACCCGTTCAACATTGTTTTCCTCCAGCGCACGGAGGACCTTCGCCTGTGCGTTGAGACTCATGTCGCCTATCTCGTCGAGGAACAACGTGCCGCCGTCCGCAAGCTCGAACTTTCCGACCCGCGTCCCCGTCGCGCCGGTAAACGCGCCTTTCTCGTGACCGAACAGCTCGGACTCGATCAGCTCATTGGGAATCGCAGCGCAATTCACCTCAACGAGAGGGCCGGCATTCCGCTTGCTCATGCGGTGAAGAGCCTTCGCCACCAGCTCTTTGCCCGAGCCGTTTTCCCCGGTGATCAGCACGCGTGATTCCGTCGGGGCGACCTTTTCGATCGTCTTGAGGACGTCGCGGATCTGCTGGCTCTTGCCAAGGATGGCGTTTGCCCCCTCGACCGATTCCTTCATGCGGCGGACCTCCGACACGAGCGACTTCCGCTCGATGGCGTTCCTGACGACGATGAAAAGTTTCTCCAGGTCGAGAGGCTTCGGGAGAAAGTCGAACGCCCCCTGCTTCGTGGCCTCGACGGCCGTTTCGATGTCGCCGTGAGCAGAGATCATGACCACGGGCAGATCGGGGAAAAGGTCCTTGAGCTTTCCCAGCACCGTCAAGCCGTCCATGCCCGGCATTTTGATATCGAGGAGGACGAGATCGAAGGTCTCGTTTGCCGCGATTTCCAGCGCCCGCTTGCCGTCCTCGGCGACCGCTACGCCATAGTGTTTGTGTTCCAGCGATCGTTTCAGCCAAACGCAGGTTTCTTTTTCGTCATCGACGACGAGGATGGACTTCATGAGATCACCTTCTCCCGGGATGATTGTGCACGCTCAGTGGCCGAGGAATTCGGACGGGAGCGCATCAACCCGCGTCGCGAGGGTCTCGGCAAACCGCTGCCCCTCACGATTGGCTCGGACATCCCGCGGGTCATTCACTCCTCCGATGATGAACGCCTCCTCCTCCGTTTCGACAAATTCTCCGACATCGTCCGCCGACTCCGTCGAACCGAATGCGATGGAGAGGAAGGCGGACCCGAAAAAATGCTGCAGCTTGTCGCGGTCTCCTTCCGGCGGAGTATCGGGATACAGGACCGATGGCAGCGCTGCGACGCGGCGGTCAAACGCCTCCTCGAATTCCCCGGTCAACGGCAGCCATAACACGATCCTGATGATCGGAAGGCGGATGCCGACGATGCGGTGGTCGAAGGTCGCGAGCATGCAGATCAAGAGCGCCTCCCCCGTGTTTCCCCACGTCAGCTGCAATCCCCGGCGAAAGAGAAAATCCACGGCCGCCAGGTCTCCCCGCGCCCGGCGGTAGGAAGTAAACTCCGGGCTCACGATAAGATCGCGGAGCGCGCTTTCATCCTGTACCACCTTGATCGGGAAAATGAGCGGGACAAAGAACGAGACCGCGACAGGGACGTCGGGGACAGGAGGGAGCGAATCGGTCGTCTGGGCCGCTCCGCGCGTCGAGCCCATCGCCGCAAGTACAGCGAGAACACAGAGGACAAGGGGCTTCACGTTTGGAGGACGCCTGGATTGAATCTGGGAATATCCGGGTTGCACGAGGCCATCGCAATGCCGCGCGAAATGACACGGCGTGTATCGGTCGGATCGATGATTCCGTCCACCCAGAGCCGCGCCGCTGCGAAGACGGGGTCCGTTTCACGCTCGTACCGCGAACGGATCTCTTCGAGCAACGCCGTCTGTTCGGCCTCGCTCACGCTGCCCCCGTTATTTTGCCCCTGCTGCAGGCGAATACCGAGGAGCGTTTCGCTGGCCTGCTTTCCTCCCATGACGGCAATCTGCGCTGTCGGCCATGCAACGATGAGTCGCGGATCGTACGCCTTGCCGCACATGGCATAGTTCCCAGCACCATAGCTGTTCCCCACGATCACCGTGAATTTCGGGACGACGCTGTTCGCCACTGCATTCACCATCTTCGCCCCATCTTTGATGATTCCTCCCTGCTCGGCGCGGCTCCCGACCATGAATCCCGTCACATCCTGCAGGAACACGAGCGGGATCAATTTCTGATTGCAACTCATGATGAACCGCGCGGCCTTGTCGGCGCTTTCGCTGTAGATCACTCCGCCGACCTGCATCTCGCCCCTGCTTGTCTTGACAACCGACCGCTGATTGGCGACGATGCCCACCGCCCATCCGTCAATCCGCGCATAACCGGTAATCAGCGTTCGCCCGTACCCCGCCTTGTACTCGTCGAGCTCGCTCCCATCCAGCAACCGTGCAAGCACTTCATACATGTCGTACGGTTTCGCCCTGTCGGACGGGACAACACCAGCAACTTCTTCGATCGGGAATTTCGGCGGGAGGGGTTCGATCCTGTTGAACGGTGCATGCGATGACCGCCCCATCCTTCCGACGATATTCCGGATCGTTTCGAGACATGCTGCATCATCGGCGACTTTGTAATCTGTCACGCCGCTGATCTCTGAATGCACCGCAGCGCCGCCGAGACGCTCGTTGTCGATCTCTTCTCCGATCGCCGCTTTCACAAGGTGCGATCCGGCAAGGAAGACGCTCCCCGTCCGCTCGACAATCAGCGCTTCATCACTCATGATCGGGAGATACGCGCCACCTGCGACGCACGGCCCCATGATCGCCGCGATCTGCGGAATTCCTCTCGACGACAGCACGGCGTTGTTCCGAAAGATCCTTCCGAAATGCTCCTTGTCCGGAAAGATCTCGCTCTGCAACGGCAGGAAGACCCCCGCCGAATCGACGAGATACACGATCGGCAGCGCATTCTCGAGCGCGAGTTCCTGCGCCCGGAGGTTTTTCTTGCACGTCATCGGGAACCATGCGCCGGCTTTTACCGTCGCGTCGTTGGCGACGATGACGACATCCCGACCGTGGATGCTGCCGATGCCCACCACGACGCCCGCCGACGGGGCACCGCCATATTCGTGATACATCTCCGCGGCGGCAAGGAGGCCGATTTCCAGAAAACTCGATCCGGCATCGATCAGACGCCCGACACGTTCACGTGCCGTGAGCTTCCCCTTCGCATGCTGGCGCTCGATGGCCGACCTTCCGCCCCCTTCGAGCGTCCGCAGTTCCCGTTCACGCAGCATCGACAACAACTTCGCCGTTGCATCCCTGTTCCGCTGATACACGGCGGAATGCTCGAGCGCCGATCCGATCATCGACATCCTACAATCCTCTTCACCGTGGACCCGATCCTCCGTCGCCCGCATGTTACTCCCGGGCGAGCAGGCTCCGGGCAATGACCATCTTCTGCACCTCGGAGGTTCCTTCACCGATCGTCATGAGCTTCACGTCGCGGTACAATTTCTCGACGGGGAACTCCTTGATGAACCCGTACCCTCCGTGAATCTGAATCGCCTCCGACGCCGCTCGGGAGGCAATCTCGCTTGCGAAATATTTCGCCTGGGAGGCCTGAACACTGAACGGTTTCCCTTCCATCTTGAGCATGGCCGCCTGCCACGTCATCAGTCGGGCCGCGGTGATATCCGTGGCCATGTCCGCGAGCTTCCACTGGATCGCCTGAAACTCTCCGATCGGCCTTCCGAACTGCACGCGTTCCCTGGCATACGCAATGCTGGCATCGAGGGCGCCCTGTGCGATGCCGACCGAGAGTGCGGCGATTCCGATTCGTCCACCGTCAAGCACCTTCAGGGCCTGCTTGAATCCGTCTCCGATCTTGCCGATAATGTTTTCCTTCGGGACCCGGACCTGGTCAAACAAGAGTGTCGCGGTGTCGCTGCATCGCATGCCGAGTTTGTTTTCCTTCTTCCCGATCGTGAAGCCCGCCATCCCTTTTTCCAGCAGGAACGCGGTGATGCTCTCGCGCGGGCGGGTGTCGTCGGTGATCGCCAGAACAACGTATGTGGAACCAACTGAACCCTGGGTGATGAACGCCTTGCTGCCGCTGATGGCCCAATCCGCTCCATACTTTCGGGCCACGGTTCTCATGCCTCCCGAGTCGCTGCCCGAACCCGGTTCGGTCAATCCCCACGCGCCAAGCGCCCGGCCCGAAGCCAGATCGGGAATATATCGTCTCTTCTGTTCCTCGCTCCCGAAGAGCATAATGTGACCGGTACAGAGACTATTGTGCGAAGCGACGGTAAGTGCGACGGACGGGTCGACTCTGGCGAGTTCTTCGATGATGAGCGCGGCATCGAGGTCGGAAAGCCCTGCGCCTCCCAGATCGTCAGGAACGGTGATACCCAGGAATCCGAGGTGGGACAGCCGCTCGATGATTGAAAACGGGAATTCCTGGGTCTCGTCATAGTGCATGACGACCGGCTTCATTTCCTTTTGCGCGAAGGATCGCGCGGCCTCCCTGATGGCCTGCTGCTCCTCAGTCAATGAGAACGAGTACCCGCCCTGCTCCATGGCACCTCCGGCAATTTGCGTGGCAACTGACTCTCTCTCAAGAAACGCGCAGGCTCTCCGGGAAGTTCAGGAATCCCCCATATTTGAATAAGGCTACTCGCGAAGAAGAAGTTCAGCAGCATAATACGGTGAACAACGTCCCTCCATCGCCTCCCCGACGCATTTCTCCAAAAGCTGTTTTCGCTGCGGGCTCCAGAAGTCCGACTGCAGCCTCTCCGAGACAAGGCCGCGGATCCGATCCGACACACGCAACCGACGGCGGTCGGCAAGGGCACCGCTTGACTCCATGCCGACGCGATGCTCCTGTATGCGCTTTACCGTCTCATCGATGCCGATCCCTTCGCTGGCCGTTGTCTTGACGACTTCCGGGGCGCGGCGATCGTTCCCCCGGAAATGCAGAATCATCTGCAGCGCCATCACCGCCTGGTCTGCGCCAGCCCGGTCTGACTTGTTCATTACGAACAGGTCGGCGATTTCCATCAGCCCTGCTTTCATGGCCTGGATGGAATCCCCGGATTCAGGGACGAGAACGACGACGGTCGTGTCGGCGGCAGCCGCGATATCGAGCTCCGACTGTCCGACTCCCACGGTTTCGAGGAAGATGATCTGTTTCCCGGCGGCATCCAAAATGTCCACCGCCTCCGCGGTCTTGCGGCTGAGGCCGCCGAGGCTTCCCCGTGAAGCCATGCTGCGAATGAAAACGCCGCCATCATTCTCCACGTCGGTCATCCGCACGCGATCGCCGAGAAGCGCACCGCCGGTAAACGGACTGGTTGGATCGACGGCGATGATCCCCACTTCGAGACCGGTGCGACGATACTGTCGCGCGAGACGATTCGTCAACGTGCTCTTTCCCGCGCCGGGAGGACCTGTGATACCGATGCGGTATGCGCGACCGGTCAGGGGGAAAAGCTCCGCCAGAAGAGCCTGCGCCGCGGGCTCCTCGTTTTCCACGAGACTGATCGCCCGGGCAATCGCCAGCGACGAGCCGCGTTTCAATTGGTCGACATCAACCCGTTGCGGTGCCATGAGTCATTGACTTGCGGAAGAACTCCACGGTCCGGCCGAGGCCCTCTTCCAGAGAAACTTCGGGGACCCATCCCAGGACACGCTGAATCTTTCCATAGGAAAGCACGCTACGCAACTGCTCTCCTTTCTTCGCATCACCGTGTTTCTCTTCGCACGAAGATCCGGTTTTCTTCTTGATGATGCGGAAGAGGTCGTTGACATCGCTTTCGACCGCCGTGCAAACATTGAACGCATCCGTTCCCTTGAAGTCGAGCGCTTTCACATTCGCGCGCACGACATCGCCGACAAACACGTAGTCCCGGGTCTGCTTGCCGTCGCCATTGATGACCGGCTGACCTCCGGCAAGCATCCGGCTGCTGAAAATCGCGACAACCCCCGCTTCGCCTTCGGGATTCTGCCGGGGGCCATAGACATTGGAATACCGGAGACTCACCGAGTCGAGCCCGTACACCGCGCGATAGTAGAAGAGGTATTTCTCCGTCGTGAGCTTTGCCACACCGTACGGCGAAATCGGGCGTTGCGGATGCTCCTCATCAGCGGGGAAGTAGTCCTGCTCACCGTACGAAGCGCCTCCGCTCGAGGCGAAGACGACCTTGCGCACACCTGTCGCGACGCAGGATTCGAGCAGGGTCAACACACCGAGGATATTCACCGAGGCATCGAAGACCGGATCATCGACTGAACGGCGCACATCCATTTGCGCTGCATGGTGATTGATGGCGTCGAATCGTTCCCTGGCAAAGAGGGCGCGGACTTTCTCTGCTTCCCTGATGTCCGCCTCTACCAGCCTCGCCTTCGGATTGATATTTGTCTTCTTGCCGGTGGAGAGGTTGTCGAGCACAACGACCTCATGCCCCGCTGCAATATAGGCGTCGACGATATGAGAACCAATGAACCCGGCTCCGCCGGTCACAAGAATTTTCATGGTGTTCCTCTTCCTTTACACTTCTCCGTGAATGAACATCAGGCCGGCGGTGAGATATCCGACGACCAGCAACAGTGCAACGGCTGCAGCGCTGCCGACGGCGGCACGACGCACGCGAATGGATGTCCGTTGCAAGGGATCAAGAAGCCATGCCAGTCCCGGACCAAAAAACAGCGCAAGCAATGCAAGTAACGGAAGTCTGTACCTCGCTTCCGTGTGCATCATCACATGAGCGCTGGTCACAACAAGAATGATCGACGAAAGAAGCAGAATTTCCTTCTTCTTTCCCCAGAGAACCACTACACCGAAAAGCGCACCGATCCAAAGAACGACATCAGCTCCCATCACCACAGCTTGCATTGCATGATTTTCCGCAGTCGTGGTGACGGGGAAGATCCAGAAGACTTCCAACTTCCGACCCATCAGGCGAAGCCACTTTGATGGATGAGATCGTATCCAATCGAGTGCGATTTCCCGGTGGACCCGATCGCGCGTCACCTCATCGACTGAGTCAAGATCGGCAAATCCCCGCCGCGCCCCTTCCGCCCTGACCCAGTCAAAATACTCTTTCGGCAATGCAGTGGTTCCGTTGCTGAAAGGGTTGTTCCCCATCAACAGCGATGTGCCGGAAAATGTCGAAACCGGAACGAACGCATGCAGCACCGCGTAGTTCCGCACCGTCCAGGGGAGCAATCCGAGAACTGCAACGCCCAGGGCGCAGATCGGGATGAGCATCCGTCGCTTCCAGGGCGCTTCGATCGCCGCAACGAGGAACAGGAACAGCGTTCCCAAGACAGCGAGACCGATTGCGCGTGTGAGTGTCAACGATGCCAGGAGCACACCGAGGACCGACGCCAGACGGAATCCCGGTTCACGCACGAGCCTCAATGCGACGAGTACGATGAGGAGCAAGAGCACGACGTAGAGCGCCTCGCTTTGAAGGACCGAACCATACACCACGAGACTCGGATGAAGAGCGAGGACAGCGGCGGTGAACCACGCCGCGGGGAGATTGTCAACGAGTTCCCTGACGACAAAAAATCCGACGATAGCCGCCAGACTTCCGATGATGGCGTTCAACAAGAGCAGCGGGAAGATCGAGCGGCCGAAAAGCTCGAGCATCCCGGCGAGCAGCCCGGGGAAACCCGGTGGCTTGACCGACCAGCAGCCGTTCGAATCCAAAAACATGCGGTCGTCGATCAGCCGCGTCGCGAGAAGGAGATACTCCTTTTCATCGGAGGTGAAGGCCTGCTGATGCAAAGGGACCGCCGTCGCCAGGCGGAGGATGGTGGCCAGTCCGGCCAGAAGGATGAGCGAACGGCGGGACGAAACAGAATCCGTCAACGCGACCATCGTAGTCCCCGAGCGCCGATATCTTTCCGGAAGTGCATCCCCGAGAACGAAATGTCGCCGATCGCGCGATACGCCGCTTCGATCGCTCCGCGAAGGTTGCCCGTGGGTTCAATGGCCGTGATGCCGAGAACACGACCGCCCGCGGTAACGATGCAATCCCCTTTCAACGCAGTCCCCGCGTGGAACACCAGAAGGCCATCGCGTCTGTCGATGACGTCAAGGCCTTCGATGGGAAATCCTGAGGCGTACTTTCCCGGATATCCTCCTGAGGCCAAAACCACACACACTGCGGCCGAGGAACTCGATGTCCAGGATTTGCGCAATGTGCCTTCGCTCAGTCTGCCGGCGGATGATTCCGCGAGCAGCGTCAAGAAATCCCCATCGTACACCGGAAGGACGACCTGAGTTTCCGGGTCGCCGAATCGACAGTTGTACTCGACGACTTTCGGGCCGGACGACGTCAACATCAACCCGACGTACAGGCAACCACGGTACGGACGACCTTCGGCCGTCATGCCCCTGAGAGTCGGCATGATGACTTCCTGTTCCACGCGCTTGAGAATGGCGGGGGTCACACAGGGCGCCGGAGCATATGCACCCATGCCGCCGGTATTGTTTCCTAGATCGCCGTCCAGTGCGCGTTTATGGTCCTGCGCAGGTGCCAGCAGCATATACCGTTCACCGTCGCTCACGGCGAACACGGACGCTTCCTCACCGGTGAGGAATTCTTCCACGACGACGGTTGCCCCCGCGTTCCCGACGACGCTGCCGGCGAGAAACTCATGAATGACCTGGCGCGCTTCAGGTTCACTCGGACAGATGACGACGCCCTTCCCGGCGGCGAGGCCGTCGGCCTTTACGACATAGGGGGGGGCGCATTGATGCACGTATTGCCCCGCCTCCGCCTCTTGTTGCGCTGTGAACACCTTGTATGCAGCCGTGGGGATGGCATGCCGCGCCATGAATGCCTTCGCAAACGATTTGCTCCACTCCAGTTCGCTTGCATCTCTCGTCGGCCCGAAGATCAACATCCCGTTCTTCTGGAATTCATCGACGACGCCTGCAGCGAGCGGGACCTCCGGTCCAACCACCGTGAGGTCGATTCGGTGTGCGCGGACCGCTTTCATAACCCCGTCGTGATCTTCAATGGAGAGAGGAAGAAGCGTGGCCAGCTTGGCCATCCCCGGATTCCCCGGGGCGCAGAAGATCCTCCCGACGTCAGGGCTGCGAGAAATCGCCCAGGTGATCGCATGCTCCCGGCCGCCGGAGCCAAGGACAAGGACATTCATCTTCATGTTGTGAGCATTCTCTCAAAGATGCTGACCAGTTGTCGTGTCAGCACCACCCTGTTATATTTCTCCACTACTTCTGCCGGTGGAGACAAGAGTCTGTGGTGTTCGTACTCGTCGAAAAATGACTCGATGGCGCGTTTGATCCCGGCGACGTCACGCGGCTCCACCACGCGCCCCCCTGCCTCCAGGATGGTTTGCTTGATGAAACCCTCGGGGGCGAGCCCGAGGATCGGTTTCCCTGCCCCGATGTATTCGTAGGTCTTGCCGGGTGAGCCCACTTCATCGCCGACGATCATCCAGAGAACATCGGAAGCGACGACTTCCTTGAGACAATCGCGATGGGGAAGATACCCGAGGACCTTGACGGAATCCTGGAGCCCGAGCCGAACGATCAACTTCAAATTCTCTTCCCGGAAATTCCCCGCGAACACTGCTTCGATGCGTCCCCGGAGCTTCGGGCGTTCCTGGAAAAGCAACGAGAGCGCGGTCAAGAAATGATCCGGGACGCGATCCTCCCAGAACACGCCGGCGTATGTGATCCGCATCTTGGACGCGGACTTCGGGAGCTTCGGTCCATCCGAAGCCAGCGCAAGCGCAATGTCTTCCGGATCAAACCCTTGAGGAATAATTTCGATGTCGTGATACGTCAGGAACTTGTACCGTTTGATCAGCAGCTCCTTGACGCGCCTGTTCGTCGTGACGATGTGGCTGCTCGCCTGGATTGCCCGTTTCTCGAGCTGGATGTGCCGAAGGCGATGGAGTGGAGTAGGGTAGAATTTAAAGGGGTAGTCGACCCACGGATCGCGATAATCAAAAATGAGGGGGCGGTTCAGTTTCTTTTTGACTGCTGCACCGATGAGGAAATCGGTGAACGGAGGCGCGGTCGCGAAGATGAGATCGAACGGATCTTTCGCGTGCAGGGCGGCCGCCTTCGCAACTGCCCGGCGTTTCCATCCGATCTTGTTGTCGGGGATGAAGAATGTGTCGCTGAGTTTCCCCATGATGCGGCGAACGCGCTCTGGCGGAAGATCGACAACCTCTCCTTTCTTCCACATCCGTCCGGGCCCGGCTGTCGACGTCCGCACGATTTCGACTGGCTTGCCGGCAAGCTCGGGAAGCAACGATTCATCGCGGGCGATATAGCCGTGCGGCTCGACGGTGAGGACTGTCGGATGCCAGCCGAACTCCGGGAAGTATTTGACGAACTTCAGCGTCCTTTGCACACCGCTCAGGCCCATCGGCGGGAAATAATACGCGATGACCAGCACCCTGCGCGGAGGGAAATCGTTGCTCTTGCTCATTACAGCTGTATCAACTCCCGTGGTGAATGGGTGAGAATTTGGCAGCCGCTTGTGGTGACGACGAGATCGTCTTCGATGCGAACGCCGCCGATCCCCGGGAGATAAATTCCGGGCTCGATCGTGATCACCTGGCCGGCACGGAGTATTTCGGCGCTCGAAGGAGCAATGCGCGGCCGTTCGTGGACCTCCATGCCGATGCCATGCCCGAGGGAGTGCGGGAAATTCTTCCCGAATCCCGCTCGTGCGATGTGTTGTCGTGCAGCAGCATCGACGGTGCGCGTTTTGGCGCCCGGTCTCACAAGGTCGAAGGCGGCCTCCTGTGCGGAACAGACAACGTCATAAGCTCTGCGAAGCATGTGATGGGGTCTCCCCAGAAACACGGTCCTGGTGATATCGGAGCCGTACCCGGCCACGACGCTTCCGAAATCAAGGAGAACCGGATCCCCCCGCCGCAGGGTGCGCCGTCCGGGTCTCGCGTGCGGCATTGCTGCGCGAGGGCCGGAGGCCACGATCGGCTCGAAGCTGTCACGCTCCGCACCGAGCCGGGACTGGCGATACGTGATCTCGAGAGCAAGCTCGCGTTCCTCGATCCCGGGTCGAATCAACGTTAGAATTTCCCCGAAGACGGTATCGCTGATCCGTGCAGCGGATGCAAGTGCGGCGATTTCCGTCCGGTCCTTTTCACACGCGAGTTCCTCGACCACTCCTGAAACCGGGCGCAAGTGTTTGCCTCTCCACAAACGCCGCATGTCGCGGAACCTGCGGTACGAAACTTCACTATCGTCAAACCCGACCACCGTGCAATTCCGTAGAGCCCCATCGCGTACCGCAGCCTCGAACAAGCCGCCGGGAACGACAGTGATGGGGATCCGCCGTCCGAGTTCCAGCCGTGACTGCTCCCGGTAGCGCCCATCCGTGAAGAACCGGGCCGATCTGCTTCGCACGATAAGCAGTCCATTCGAGCCGGTAAAGCCCGTGAGATACCGCAGGGCTGAAGCGCGGGAGACGACAAGCGCGTCGATGGAATGGAGCGGAAAGGTCGATTGGACGTTCGAAAGCCGGGTTTGATAGGTCCTGCCGGATGGATGGGGCAGAGCATCCAGGGATCGGGACCGGATGTGTGTCGCTGACATTAGATGTGGTAGTTGGGGGACTCTTGCGTGATGGCGACATCATGGGGATGGCTCTCCCGGAGTCCCGCATCGGTCATCTTCACAAACTTCGCCGAACGTTGCATCGCGCGGATGTCCGGCGCGCCGCAATACCCCATAGCCGCACGAAGCCCACCGACCATCTGGTACACCGTGTCTCCCAGGGGTCCCTTGTACGGAACACGGCCTTCGATTCCTTCAGGAACAAGCTTCTGCAGATCGTCTTCGGCATCCTGGAAATACCGGTCGCGGCTTCCCTGCTTCATCGCCCCGATCGAACCCATCCCGCGGTAGAGCTTGTAGCTGCGTCCTTCGAGCAAGACCTTCTCTCCGGGGCTTTCGTCCACACCCGCAAACAACCCGCCGATCATGATCGAATCCGCCCCCGCGGCGATGGCCTTGGCGATGTCGCCTGTCTGTTTGATGCCGCCGTCCGCGATGATGGGAATGCCGGAACCCTTGGCCGCGGCAGAACACTCCATGATTGCCGTCAGCTGTGGAACGCCCACTCCCGCAACGATGCGCGTCGTGCAGATGGAACCCGGTCCCACACCCACCTTCACGGCGTCGACCCCGGCGCGAATAAGATCGCGCGTGCCCTCGGCGGTGGCGACATTGCCGGCAACCAGCTCGATATCGGGGAACCGCTTCCGGACGCGTTTCACCATCGTCAGGACGCCCGCTGAATGACCGTGGGCGGTATCGATGATAATGACGTCGACATCGACGGCGATGAGCCGGAGCACCCGCTCGACCGTATCGGAGGTCACGCCGACTGCCGCACCGACTCTCAGCCGGCCGTGCTGATCCTTGCAGGCAAAAGGATGTTTGATGTTTTTCTGGATGTCCTTGAAGGTGATCAACCCCTTGAGGATACCATTGCGATCGACGACCGGAAGTTTTTCGATCCGGTGCTTCTGCAGGATCTCTTCCGCCTGCTTCAGCCTGGTGCCGACCGGTGCGCTCACGAGATTTTCGCGCGTCATGATCGATTCCACGCGGAGCGTTGTGTCGCGCACGAAGCGGAGGTCCCGGTTCGTGATGATGCCGATCAGCCGGTGCTGATCGTCCACGACCGGGATTCCCGAGATCTTGTACTTCGTCATCAGCATCAGGACGTCCTGAATGCGTTCATGCGGCCCGACGGTCACCGGGTCCAGAATCATTCCGCTTTCGGACCTCTTCACCCGGTCGACCTGCTCGGCCTGGGCTTCGATCGACATGTTCTTGTGGAGGATTCCGATCCCGCCTTCTCTCGCCATCGCAATCGCCATCTCGAATTCCGTAACGGTATCCATGGCCGCGCTGACGAGTGGGATGCTTAGATCGATCGACCGCGAAAGCTTCGTTTTGACCTCGACCTCGCGCGGGAGGACCTGTGATTTCGCCGGCACGAGGAGGACGTCATCGTATGTTAACGCTTCGCCGATAACCTTGCGAGAAGAGGGCACGGTTGCTCCAGAAAATCAGTGGACAATAGTCGATGGACCGTAGTCAATAGTCAACCGGAATGGGCAGAGGTGAAGACGCTCAAGGACTCGGAAATGTCGATCGACAATCGTCCACCGACTATTGACTATCGATCCTTTCAAGAAAATGCCTGTATGCCGGTAACGTCCTCCCCCACGATCAACGTGTGCATTTCATGCGTCCCCTCGTATGTGAGGACGGACTCCAGATTCGCTGCATGCCGCATTACCGGATATTCG
>DATJPR010000121.1:0-5781 GCA_035506295.1 Bacteroidota bacterium
GCCTCTCGCACCTCCTCAGCTTTGTGCGGCCGGATGATCGCTTCGATTTTTTTCATAGCGCTCCTCTGAGTGGTTGTGATGTTCTGCCTGAACCATGCCGAGAGCCCTTGTCCGGCGCGCAGGCCTTGGATGAACTCGGTCCTTCCGGAGAAGGACTTGATACCTAATAATATAAGGCATCGACGATTAATGTCAATAGTTATTTAGGTGTCACACGGTTTTGCTTCAACAAACTAAGGTGCCGAATGGTTCAAGGAGGACCAGCACAATCCGAGAGAAAAAGAGCAGGGTTTTTGAGGATTCTTCGACCATGGGAACTGTTTTGATGATTCCTTTGTTTTCCGACCGCTGCATCTTCCCTCTCCGATGCAGTTCCCGCCCACCCAAAGAAAAGGAGATGGCTTATGCATCTCATCCAAACGTCCCGCATTCCGAGCATCGCCGTCTTGATCCTGACGATCGCGACCATCGGGTTCGCTCAGCCACCAGCACAGGGTCCACCCCCGCCCCGCCCGAACGATGTGCGTGACGTGGCCATGAGCATCATCATCAACAGCGTGCTTATTGGCATCCAGCAGGGTGTCGACAGTGCTAATGCGCACATCGCCCGCGATGCCCATTCCACCAATATCACCGCACACGTCAGCTTCAGTGCGAACGTGACCCAGCCGAACCTGCTGCCCACGCAGAACATCTCGACGCCGAACCAGAACCAGATATGGAATTCCTTTATCGTGACCTACGACGTCACGGACATCCGCTATCACGGTGTTCCGTACTTTGACCGGCAGATCGGTCAGACGATCGATGTGTTCACACGCTGTGACGCCTGGTTCACCACGCATGGTGCATTGACGACGACAACGTCACTGCAGCCCGCGTACCTCGATGGCCCATCGTTTAGTGAGGAAGCGTTGAACTTCTTCATCGCCAACACGTTGACCGGCCTGGTCGACAGCAAGCTGCGAGGGTCGTTGCCGGGAGCCGGAGGTCGCATTGACACGATCTCCATTGTGCCATGCGGCTGCCTTGGCCTCGATCCGGGTTCACAGGCGAACAACTACAAGGACGGCGCAATTCTCTTCTCTCTTCCCCCCAGGAAGACCGTGGTCACCACCAACCCCGCGTTTAATCAGGCGTCGGTGACGCTGCAGAGGATCAGACGGCTCCAGGCCCGAGGAAACGGAGGGATCCTCTATTTTCCTTCGGAGGATATCCGTCTCGATGTATACGTCAACCAGGCGCTCCGTTCCGTTGAGGTCGATGGGCTCAAGGAGGGGGATGATCGCGCCCTCAACGTGCAGCCGGTCACGTTCCCGGGCCCGTCGGGCAACGACATGGTCGTGCTGATCGGCAACACCGTGCAACACCTTGAGGGCGATCAGACGGATTCCGATTTTCTGGTCTTTAACAAAGCCCAGAACTTCGGGAATGGAATCCAGAAGCTCATCATCCGGAAGGTCTACTGGACGCAGCCCCAGCAGCTCCCCGGCGGCGGGATTTCGAAGCCCTTCAAGAATTATGTCGACGCGTACGAATTAACCTTCCTCGTGTCCATCCCGCAACAGGTTTTCGAAACGGGACGCTGAAGTGGCCGTGAGGCGGCGGGTCAGACTAGTATGTCAGACATATGAGCCTGACTTGTTAGTCTGACATTTGAGTCTGACTTGCGTAGTCTAGCCTAATTGACATGAATTTTGCCGCTTGCGGAATGATCAAGCCTTTTGCCAGGCTGTAGAGTCTAATGTCCACTACTTCAGAGGAGATCCAAGATGATGAGATCGATCCAACTGTTTGCTGTCCTCACCGTCCTGCTCGTCATGGCAAATGCGGGATATGCCGGCGATCCGATCGACCCCCATGGCAAGCCTGCAAACGCAGAGGCCGGCAAGGTCGAACACTATGACATCTGGCAGGACCAGGAAGGGTGGCACCTTCGCACAACAACGAAGGAGTATGACCATCACTTCCGCGGCGTCATCACCGCGTCAGGCGGGGAATTTGTGGAGGTGAAAGGTTTCAGGCTCGAACATAAGGGCCCTGAGAAAGACTACTTCAAAGTGGGCCCGGAGCACCATGAAATAAAATTCGACTTTTCCACGAAGGGCAGTATCGATGGCGTGGACTTCCGGGTGAAGGGAAAGCAACCAATGTTGTCCTTCTCCCTTCTCATCGGTGAGAAAGAACCGAAATTCGAACCCGCCCGCATCTTCATCGGTAAAGACGGGGCGCACCCGGGAGAGGATCCGTTTCAAATCCCGGCTCATGGAAAGTAATCGTGCGCGCACCGTGATATCTGGCGTAGGCGCTCTAGCAAACGAGGACGGTGATCGGTTGTGCACGATCCCGTCCTCGCTCTTTCTGGTTTCGCCGCTGGGAGTTCTGGCCTTTTGAATGAGTAATTCGGTTTGGAGCCCGTCGACGCATTCCTCCAGGGGTAACGTACCCCCTTCGAGTGTTCCTTCCTGGGTCCGACATTGTCGGGAGATGACGTACGGTGAAGCGGCAAGTCAGACTTACCTGTCAGACCCGGATGTCTGACATGTATGTCAGACCAATTTGCCAAGTGCGGGGTTCATTCCTAGATGTGCAGCGCGTGGAGAACCGCGCCCAATATCGCCGAGCCAAGCACCACCCATCCCGCATTGACCTTCCATCCAATGACGACGACCGCCGCGATGACAAAGATCGCGATCGGTCCCACACCGGTGAGCGAAGCAAGACCCAGGGTTATTGTGACTGAAATCATGAGGCCTAGGGAAGCCGCATTGACCCCGTCGAGAAACCCGCTGAGCCGGCGGGAGTTCCGGAGTCTGGGAAGAAAGGGATTGGTGAGAAGAACGAAGAGAAACGAAGGAAGGAATATCGCCGTCGTGGCAACCGCCGCGCCCGGGACGCCTAGGATGACATAGCCGATGAATGTCGCAGTCGACAGCACCGGGCCGGGTGTGAATTGTCCCACCGCGATTGCGTCAAAGAGCTGGGTCTGTGTCAGCCAATGGTTCGTGTCGACAAGCCCACCCTGCAAAAACGCCACGAGGACGTAGCCACTGCCATAAAGGATCGAACCGATCTTGAGAAAGAACAGGCCGAGCCCGACGACGGACGCAGTTGCGGGGAGTTGAACCGATGGATTGACGCGAAGAATTCCATCGGCAAGGAATGGGACGACCGCCGCAAGTCCAGTCAAGACCCGGGAGATCCGGTCCCGAAATGCCCAGAGCAATCCCAGGAATCCCGCACAGAAGAGAAGAAGGATCTCGTTTACCCCGATGAGGCTGAGAATCACAACAATGACGCCCATCGTCGCGGGGAATCGTTTCTTCACCATCGGCCGTCCCAACCGGACGACGGCGGCTGCAATTACTGCAACGATCGCGGGACGGATGCCGGCCACAAACGGCTGGAGCGCTGGAACAGTACCGAAGAGGACGTAGAGGTGTGCGAAGAGCAGCGTGAGCAAAACGGCGGGCACGATGAAACAGGCGCCTGCGACGATCAGGCCTCTCCAGCCGCCGCGAAGATAGCCGATGTGCAGTGCCATCTCCGTGGAGTTGGGGCCGGGAATGAGATTCGTTGCGCCCAGGAGATCAAGGAAGCGTTCGTGCGACAACCATTGCCTTCGCTTGACAACCTCTTCCTCCATCATGGCGATGTGAGCAGCCGGACCACCGAAGGCGGTGGCTCCGAGTTTCGCAAAGAGGAGGGCAAGTTCCTTCACGTTGATCGACCGGGTTCGGCCGGATTCTTTCGTCGGCGGGCAATCCATGCATCCAGCGACCACATCCCGCCGCCGACGACGACAAGAAACGCGGAGCCGAGCAGCATGGAGAAATCCACGCGGGCTTCATGTGCCGCGGGCCAGAACCCTTTGTTGATGAGCATCGGGATCTTCGTCGTCGCGATGGCCACGCTGATATTGATCAACAAGGGGATTGACGCAAGGCGGGTGAGCAAGCCAAGAATGACGAGAGCCCCGAAGACGATTTCGACGACGCCGACAAAGGGCGCCATGATCTCCGGGGCGGGAATGCCGATGGTCCTGAACCTGCCGACTCCCAGCGCCTCCGCGAACAGGAATTTCTGGATCCCCTCAGAAAGGAAGACACAGCCGACGATGAGTCGGATAAAGAGAGGTGCCAGGCCGTTCTGGAGCGACGGCCTTTGTAGATGCTTGAACATGGACATGAATTTCCTCTCCCGTCTGGCTGTTGTAGGCGGAATACTTCAACCGACGTGCAATGTACTCAGATAACTGCCGCAACGGGAAAAAAGTTCACAGGTGGATTTGCCTCAACCGCGGCAGGACCAGCCTAATGTTGCGTGAGTGCACAATGAACTTACCGGGGAGTAGGCGCAGGAAGAAAGCAGAGGACGGCGCACAGCGGGCAGTCAACAGCCGACAGTTGACAGTGTTTGCCCCAGGTCAAACCACTGTCTACCGTCGGCTGTCGGCTATTAACTGCTATTTTATCAGGGTCATCGTTCGAACGGCCGAGTATTGCCCCGCGGTGAGGCGATAGATATACATCCCGCTCGAAAGTTTGCTCCCATCAAACTTGAACGCATATTTGCCGGCAGGGTATCTTCCGTCGGCGAGCACAGTCACCTCCCGACCAAGCAGATCATAGACCACGAGCCTCACCCGACTGTCTACTGTCCACCACCCGCTGATGACTGTTTCTGGATTGAACGGATTCGGATAGTTCTGCATAAGCGCGAAATCATCGGGAGATGCACTTTGATCGATCCCCGTTATTTGCGGCGGCGGATCCGTCACCACGGTATCGGGATCGGACAAGAATACCAGTTGATTCTTTGTCACCGCCGCGACGATACAGCTTGTCCAGTAGTTCTTTTGGTAGGGCGAACCTTGAACGATGCTCGTGGTGTACTCATCGAAGCCTGCCGCCGGAATGGATCCCAAATACATCCAGGCGTCATTGAGCATATTCATTCCGCCGACAGCAGTCGTTAGCGTGGAAACTCTCGAAGAAGGCGCAGCGCCTTTGACATTTCCCCAAAATTGATATTGCGTCACCGGATCTGTCGCGCCAATACTGTCATCAACGCTTCGAAACCACGTGACCTGAACGTGACCGTAGGTATACGGGTCGGTTTCTGCTGACTCGATAATGGGGCTGTGTCCAAGAACCACCCCGCCCCCCGAGAAGGGAATCAACAACCTGGGGTTGACGGGATCGTTAGTCTCGAGAGATATTGTCCCTGAGTCGCGCCCCGCGCCGATTGGATGGTAGGTCACGAGAACCTGCATCGACCCGCCGGGTGGCAATGCTTGTTGACTGTCGGGGACTTGCAGAGCCTCATTTTCTGCAAGTATGGAGTTGATGTGAAGTGTGTCACGATAGCCGAGATTCTTGATGGTGATGGGCAGAGTCTTTGACGTTCCGACGCGGATTGTTCCGAAGCTCAGCTTGCTCTGCATTACACCGACCTGGAGCGGTGAGCGTATGAGTGTTGACCCCTCCAAGCGGACCTCGTCGATCGAGCCGGTGAAATACCATGGATACGATGTATTTTCCCACCTGCCAATTGTAAGCGGATGATTATTGTCCAGCGGCAGCGTGAAAGTGTCTTCGACCGGCGGTGCTGCCAGGGTATCATCTATGTAGAGAGACAACCTTTTTGCGGCGCGGTCACGAACCATCGCAGCATGATGCCAGACGTTGTCGTCATAGTAGCCTGCCCCTTCGATCGTGAGCTCTGGATCGGGGGTCGGAGGATCCACATTCGCGCCGAGTTGACAGCAAATGTGTCCAT
>DATJPR010000122.1:0-2934 GCA_035506295.1 Bacteroidota bacterium
GCCTGACTCCCTCGCCATAGAATCGAGCTATTTCAGCTCCTTCTCAAACTCAATGTTCTGGTACGCGAAATGTGACCTCCCCGCACATCTCTTGGTCTCCCTGAAGCCGCACGCGACATACATCCGCCGTGCCGGAATGAAAAACGGGTGTTCGCTTGTCGATACGACCGCTTTCCGGATCCCTCGCATTTTCAACCGTCGAAGCGTTTCCAGCACCTGCTGCCTGCCGAACCCCTGACCGCGAAACCGCGGGAGGATGCGGTTGTGGCCTATGACACCGAACAACGGTTCGCCTCTGGGGTCAAATGAACTGAATCCGATGATCTCTGCTTCAAGGTGTGTGAGAAAAACGCATTGCCCGATCGTGTCTGGATTCGCATAGACATCGTCATCGAACGTGCGCCAGTTCTCCTTCTCGAGCTGCCAGAACGGCTCTCCGGTCGACAGAAGCTCACGGTAGCTTTCCGTCAGCTAAGATGCGATGGTCCCGGACTGAGCAGACAGGGAATCAAATCTCAGCAGAGCGTTGATGGGTCGGTTTCGAAATCGGTGGTACCTCTTCCCAACAGCACAAGCGTCAGCGGTAATGCTCCCTGGAGTTGCCAGATCCAACAGTCGATGACACCGTTCCGGGATGGATTCGTCGGCATAAGGACTGACGATGCCTTCGGCACGCGGACGCCAGGAAGACCTGTCAGGAGAGCAGTCTTTTTGCTCGAGCGGATTTCAACCGCCACACTTTCACAAGCGTGGACTCCGTCAGATAGCCGCGCTTCCTTGCGATGGAGATTCCGCTGCGGCGTTCTGGTTCGGGGCGCAATCCTTCGTCGAAAGATACCGCCCAGTCCACATCTCAGGTCTACTCTTCACGACTCCTTGACAGGCGCAAGAGTTGTCCCTTCGTTTCTTTCAGTGCTTTCTCCGCAAGACCATTGCTCAACGCGCTTAACTCCCGTAGGGCTCTCCCGGGATCGGACGCAAAGAGGCGGAGGATTTCAGGTTCCCTGGCGTTGACCGTCCCCATGACATCTGCCTGAAAGCTCTTCTTCCATTCGCGAATGGATTCCCGCTCCCTGCTGGTGCAGCTATCCGCCGTGTTGGCGAAGTCGTCAAAAATCCAACAGGCGTGACCGGGGTAGAGATGGAAGTAGTCCCGGTTCTTGTTGTTGTAGTTCTCGAGCGCCTCTTGATAGGTGGCCTTTTCGTAGTCCGACGATATTGCGTCCATGCCGTAATACCACGGAATAAACGGCTGAAGACATGGATAACGTGGCGCGATCCAGATGACGTTCCCGATCCCGGAGGGAAGCCAACTTCGCAGTTGCGTGATGCAGGCGTAATCGTTATAGAAATTACAGACCGTCATCGTATCTTTGACGCCCAATCCGCTTCGACGGTGCGTCGATCCGCGGTCAGTCAAAGAACCCTGCGCAAACACCGTCTTCTCGTAATGGTTCGCCAGCGCATCCATGAGCATTTGCATGTCGATCTTCGTTTTCGGCCTGATCGAAAATGGAAAATCGGCATTGTAGTCGTACTGTTGTGGTGAAAACTGATTGAGAATCACCCACTTGCGTGCAATGTTCCAGGTCGCGTCGAGCCGGTTCGTATGACCGTAGACCTTCCTGAAGTTGAATGAGGTATCCCTCTGCGGATCGTACCATCCCTGGTGAACGGCGTACGCGATGAGGTCGGGCGCAGCGAGGTACTGCGAGGTGTCAGCAGGATGAAAATCGTCGATCACATAATAGTTGGGGACGATCGCGACCTCACCATCGGGGACGCGGCGTGCGACCCAGTGCTTGCCGTTGGCGACTTCAAATACCCACGCCTCATAAGGGTCCGCAATGGAATATACTCTCCCGGAGCTCGCGTAGCCGAACTTCTCCACGATCCCTCCGGCAATGTGCACCGCTTCTCGTGCCGTCCGTGATCGCTCAATGACGAGTCTTCGAAGGTTATGGTCGATTTTGCCGTTGCCGTTCAGTACCCGCGACTGACTACTGTTTGAGGTGATGGCTACGCCCCACTCGTTTACATACTGTTCTTCCGCATATTTTGATCCGGTGATCCAGAAGTAGGCGAATGTCTCTCCCACTTCATCGATCGAATCGGTCTTCCCCAGGAAGACCTGTCTTTCGCCTGCCTGGTGATGTATCCGCGGGACCTTGTGGAGATCGACAAAGTTGTGGTCGTTGAGATCGTCCTCGTTGTGCGCGACGAAGACCGAGCCGTCTGCAGAAGCCTCCTTGCCTACGAGAATGGTGAAGCAGTTTTGGCCGGGGTCACTCTGGGAGAGGCCAGCGTTAAGGTTGAGCCCAATGAGGAGAAACAAAAACACCAGTCGTTTCATGGATGTGCCGATTGTGGAGAGATCGAGGCTGCAAACCGGCAGCCTTGCATTCCGAAGGACGCGGGGTGGTTCGGTCACCTCAAGATTAAAAGCCTTTTCGTGTCCTGATACCTCCCGGCCTGTAGTTGATAGAAGTAGACCCCACTGGCGAGCTTCCGCCCGTCGAATGTCACCCGGTATCTCCCGGGCAATTGCCGTGCATTTACAAGTTCGGCCACCTGCCGCCCGAGAATGTCGTACACCACAAGCCGCACCTCACTGACGGCTGAACCCTGACGCCCGACGTCTGCCATGGTGTATTCAATCGTCGTGCTCGGGTTGAATGGGTTCGGATAATTCTGAAACAGGACAAAGGATTTGTCCGGCCCTTCGTGTTTCTCAATGCCGGTAACGAGCGCTTGATAGAAGTACGATGTTGTGCCGGAGTAATCAGGAAGCGTTATGACATTCCCGTACGTGTCCACGATCTCCGCTGCAAAAGACGGCACGTGCGTGTTCACCAGGGTGTCAAGATTGCCATTCGCATCATAGACGAACCAAACATAATCACCATACTTCACCATCTTGCCATAGCTATCGTA
>DATJPR010000123.1:0-7607 GCA_035506295.1 Bacteroidota bacterium
CGCCTCTCTGACTATATTACGCCATCCCCAACTAGGAAAAGCCACGATGAAACGCCACCAAATACTGCGAGTGGCCCTGCTGATGGGCGCCATAGCATACCTCTTGGCTTGGTTGTATCTACCCCATAGCCAGGTGTCGCGAACATTCATCGCAATTAGCGTGACTCAGGTTTTTCTGTTTGTCCAGAGCTTTCGAATCTTTTTGAACGACCCAAGCCAAAAAAACAGGCCGATTTTTTTTAACTTTGCATTATTCTTTTTCAGTTCCGTCCTCTTTCTTGTGTTCCCATTCCTTGGCCCAGGGACGATGTTCTTCACTGGGTCGGACTACGTGGGGCTCTTTTTCCAGGAGTACATCTCGTATGGCTTGTACTATGCCCTCGTTGCTCTAGCGGTCGTCTATCTCGCCGTCGACGCGCTTTTGCGCGAGTTCAAAACCTGGCAGAAGTACGTCATCGCAGTCGGGATAGTTGGGGCATTCTACGGCTACTACAACCATCCGCTCTTCACGGATCCTCGCTATCTGTACAGCACGCCTGACATCGTCGAGTGGAAAGTGGTGGACAATGCGGTTTCAGAGTTCCAGGCGGTCAACGGTGATAGAATGCCGACTGCGGAACAGATTGCGGCCGGTGTGGTACTGAACTCATGGTCAGGGAATCGGAAGACGGGGGTCCTCTTTCCTGAGGAGAAAGTCTCGAGGATTGCGCAGCTCCTGCCATATACTGCCGAGCGCAATTACCTCATTCTGCTCTATCGGCCGTTGTACATGAACGCGATCTATCTTTGCGTCCTATGCGTGGGTTTTGCTCTCCTCTTCTTCGGGTACCAGTACATGAAGGACCCACCACAAGGCGCCTATATCGAGCGGATTATGTTTCTCTTCCTCGTATTTGCGAGCTTGGAAATCCTGCACGCTTGGAGCAGTATCAAGAGCTTGGAATGGGGAACCTTTGCGGATATGCTTCAGAAGGGTCAGTACGTGTCTGTTTTCGTTTTGCTCTTGATTGGACTGTTCTTCACTCTCCGACTCCGATTTATCAAGTCAGTCAAAGGAGAATTCTACGAAAACGAACTTGCATCTCGCCCAAGCGGTGTCGTGCGCTGGAGAGATGCGCTGGACAATCTCGTCATTCGTCATTTCTTGGATCCTCGACTTGAATCACGCCGAGTGCTAGCAATTCCCCGAAATAGCCGCGGCAAGTCATTCACTCACACCCAACTATAGAAGGGTCACTTCGGCATGGAAAATCCTCAGGATCGGGCAACTGAAGAGAAGAAAAACGGCGGCACCGCGGATTATCCTATTGTCGGCAAGAGCAAGGCGGTTGAACAACTGATCAAGCAAATTGCCAAGCTTGCGAAAAACCGGCGTGATATCGTCATCATCGGAGAAGCCGGTACTGGCAAGGGCGCTGTGGCCAAGAACATCTTCATCCAGGGGAAAACCTCGGATGCCCTGCAACCGTTCATGTCGATCAATCTGTCCGTGATCGACGATCGCGAGCTCGAGGCTGTGTTGTTCGGGTTCGACCGCGGCGTTGAGGGGCTGCCGTATACTTCCAAACGCGGCCTGTTCGAACAGGCCAACGGAGGCACCGTCCTCATCGAAGAACTCGAGGAGGCAAGCTTCCGCAATCAAATGAAAATCCTCAGCTTCATCAACGAGCGAAAGACGCGACGGATCGGAGGAGATGCGAACGAACAGGTGGATATCCGTCTCATCATCACGCTCAAAGACGATCCCGCATCACTCGTCGAGCGAAGGAAACTGCTCGAAGAGCTGTATGGCAAGATCATGGAGTTCGAACGCGTGGATGTCCAGCCGCTCAGAGAACGCCCCGAGGATATTCCGCTCCTCGTGAAGCACTTCGCGACGGACATCAGCAGGGAACTCGGGATCGGCGACGTTGCCATCGATGTGAATGCCATCGATGTGTTGATCCATCAGCCATGGAAGGAAAATATCCGCGAGCTGAAGGCGGTCGTTGACAAGTGCGTCCTCTTCTCGCATGACGGTCGCTTCATCCTCCCGCCGGAACTGGTCGACGAGAAGACGGAAGTGGTCAAGATGATCAACAATATCATGGCAGGCCAGGAGTTCGTGCTCGACAAGTCGCTCGATGTCATCGAGAAAGGCATTATCGAACGATCACTCGAAAAATTCGGGTTCAACCAGTCGAAGGCGGCGCAGTTCCTCGGGATGACCGAACAAACGTTCAGGTATAAGCTGAAACGGCTCGGCATTGCGAGCGCGCGTTCGCGGGCCTGACCCCCTCTCTCAAACACGCACCACCATCAAACGCCCCGTCATACCGACGGGGCGTTCGTGTTTTCTGCCTCTGGCGCTCCGCCGTATCCGCGTTCCTTCCAAATCACCGCGTCGGTCAGAAGCACCATGGGGGGGTACACGAGAACGTAGATGAAGAAGTATACTTCAAAGAAAAGGAACGACCGGAGAAGCGAAAGGCGCCGGAAGGTGATCAGCGACGGAAAGACGACGAGGAGTTCGGACACAACCTTCATCACCAAGGGGAGAACTATCGCCGCAGGGTCGGTGACGAGGCCGACGAGAAGGACAACATTGAGCAAATATGGGATGGCAAAGAGGCCGATGGTCCCGAGGCTCATCCCTTTCCCCCCGGCAAACCATCGCTTCTTCTGCAGATAGAGCTCGTCCCATGAATCGCATGGATAGCTCACCGTCAAGGTCGCCGGTTCCCGGGGGATGCGCGCCCGGTAGATGCCCCCGTGCGTGATAGCATGGAACAGGGCGTAATCTTCGGTCACACTGAACGGGATGGTCCGGTACCCTCCGACTGACAAGTAGGCGGACCGTCGCACGGAAAGGTTCGTCCCGACCGCGGTGACGGGAAAACCTATTCTGACCAATCCTGCGGCAGCAGAAAACAGGAAGAACCAGTCCAGGGCCTGCATCTCCCGGAACCCCGATCGACCGGCGAGCGATGTGAATCCGCCGACGACACCGACGTTCTCCTCAGTGTAGTACTTCACGGTATTCTCCACCCAGCCGGGCGGAATTTCACAATCGGCATCGGTGAAGAGGATGATCTCGCCGTGTGTCGCCTCGATCCCCTGCGTCACAGCATTCGTTTTTCCTCTCAGCTGACCTGTTTCCGGCGTGGCTTTCAGCAGACTGATCCATGGGTACCGCGAAGCGAAGCCTGCAATGATGGAGGGTGTGGCGTCGGTGGAACGATCATCGACGACGACAACGTGCAGCAGCTGTTTTGGATAGGTGAGTCGCGATATGGACTCGAGGCATGCTTCGATTCTCTGCTCTTCGTTGCGCGCTGCAATGATAATGTCAACAGAAGGAAGGAACGTGATCTTTGTGTCGTAGTGCGCAGTGAACGCGCCCCAGGCCATCAAAAGCAGACCTGCGGAGGTGATGAGGGCGAGAACGAGGAGAAAGCCTTCAAGCATGCAAATGAGCGGTGGTGACACGAATGATGCACCAAACTAGGAAAAAGGATGCCGTCTTGCAAGCATGACAAGCAGGCGGATTTCTTGACTTCCCTTCCCAAATTGGATATATTTTCACAATTCACCGCACTGTTGAACGCGCAGAGCCCCGAACGCCATTGCATGCCACCTAACCGTCTTCGTAGCCAACGCCCCGGGACCTCAGATTCGTCGTACCATAAGACCACCCTCGACAACGGGATCCGCATCGTGACCGAAAGCCTCCCGCATGTCCGATCCGTGTCCCTGGGGGTATGGGCCGACGTCGGGTCGCGCGACGAGACTCCTGATCGCAATGGGCTCAGCCACTTCCTGGAACACATGGTGTTCAAAGGGACTCGCAATCGCAATGTGCGGGAGATCGCGCAAAGCCTTGAGTCCCTCGGCGGATACCTGAACGCCTTCACGACGAAGGAGCACACCTGTTTCTACGCCCGTGTCCTGGATGCCCATGTCCCCGAAGCCATGGACGTTCTCGCAGATCTCATCCTCAATCCTACCTTTGAGTCGAAGGAGCTGGAAAAAGAGAAGCAGGTGGTGATCGAAGAGCTTCGCAACTCGGAGGACGATCCGGAAGATATTATCCACGACTATTTCGAGAAGGCGCTCTTTCCCGACCATGCGCTGGGAAACCCGATCATCGGCACCGAGGAGAACCTCCGGCGATTCAAGCGTTCGGATCTTCGCGAGCACGCCGCGGACCACTACCGGCCGGACTCCATTGTCGTTGCCGCGGCAGGGAACCTCGCCCACGACGAGGTCGTCCGCCTGGCGCGGAAGCACTTCGGACATCTTCACGCGAACGGTGCGAAAGCATTGCGCAGCCGTGGTCCCTCCACCCCCGGAATCCGGGGTCTGAAGGTGTACAAGAAGCCGATCCAGCAATCACATGTCTGCCTCGGCACCGTTGCGTACAGCATGAAGCACCAGGATCGCTATGCGTTGCTCGTGCTCAACGGACTGCTCGGCGAAGGGATGAGTTCCCGCTTGTACCAAACAATCCGCGAACGGTACGGCCTTGCGTACGCCGTGTATTCCTTTGTGACGTTTCTCAGCGATACAGGCATCTTCGGTGTCTACATCGGGACGGATCGAAAGAACCTGGATCGTTCCCGGAATCTCGCCGAAGGAGAACTTCGACGCCTCGCAGAGAAAAGGGTCCCTGCTTCAGAACTCGGGCGGACCAAGTCGCAGATCAAGGGGAACCTTATGCTCGGGCTCGAAAGCATGTCGAACAGGATGATGCGGCTCGGCGGTTCGGAACTGTATCTTGAAGGCTATCAGCCCGTCGATGAGGTGCTGCAGCGCGTGGATCATGTTACATCGGCCGATGTGCGCAAGGTGGCGCTCGACCTCTTCCAGCTCGAGCGCTTCTCCTCCGTCGTCGTGCGACCTTCGGGACGAACGTAAGAGGACATGTCGGATGATCACCATTGATCAGCTCAACCCGCGTCTTCGTTCGGCCGAATATGCAGTCCGGGGCCCGATCGTCCAGCGTGCGCAGGAGCTGGAGGAGATAGGAAGAAAAGTCATCTACTGCAACATCGGGAATCCGCAGGCGCTGAAACAGCGGCCGCTTTCCTATGTGCGGCAGGTGATCAGTCTCCTGGAGTACCCCGACCTGCTCGGCGATCCGGCCACCGCAGATCGTTTTCCCGCCGATATTGTTGAACGCGCGAAGTCCATCCTGAAACACCACCCCCACGGAACCGGGGCGTACACCCAAAGCCAGGGAATCCCGTTCGTCCGTCAGGCCGTCGCCGAGTTTATCTCGCGGCGGGACGGCGTCCCTGCCGACAAGGATCACATCATTCTCACCGATGGTGCCAGCAAGGGCGCGCAATCGATCATCATGGCACTGCTCCGTGAGCCGCGCGATGGCTTCATGATTCCGATTCCCCAGTATCCGTTGTACAGTGCGACCTTGACGTTGTACGGCGGAGCGCAAATCGGGTATTTTCTCGATGAGAAGCATCGCTGGCAGCTGAGCGAACGGATCTTGACCGAAAGTCTCGATCGTGCTGCCGCACAGGGAATCCGCCCTATCTGTCTCGTCGTCATCAACCCCGGGAATCCCACGGGCGCCGTGCTGACCCCGGAGAACATTGCGATGGTCGTTGCGTTCGCCCGGAAGCACCACCTTGCAATCCTTGCGGACGAAGTCTATCAGGAAAATGTGTACGCGCGCGGGATGAAGTTCGTTTCCTTCGCAAAGGTGTTCCACGATCTGCATGAATCGCAGGTGACACTGTTCTCGCTCCATTCGGTCTCCAAGGGATATCTTGGCGAATGCGGGCATCGCGGTGGGTACCTGGAATTCCGAAACGTGCCCGACGATGTCCTTGCGCAATTCGTCAAGCAGCAGACCATCAGCCTCTGTGCGAATGTGGACGGCCAACTTGCGACGTATCTCATGGTCTCGCCACCCCGGCCGGGTGACGAAAGCTATGAGACGTTCGTCCGGGAACGCGACGATGTTCTCAGATCGTTGAAAACAAAGGCGGAGATTCTCGGTCGCGGGATCAATGCGATCCCGGGGATGCACCTGGAGGTTCCCGAAGGCGCCATGTATGCGTTCGTCAGGTTCGATCTGCCGCCTGCGCCCGCTTCACCGGGTGGCGTGATGAACGATGATGAACAGCGCGCGGTACGCATGGAACGGGATGAGGCGTATTGCCTTGCTTTGCTGGAGGAAACGGGGATCTGCGTCGTTCCCGGCTCCGGGTTCGGACAGGAACCCGGGACATTCCATTTCCGCACGACGTTTCTCCCGCCTCGGGAGGAGATCGAAGAACTTGTCGGTAGCTTGAGAGCGTTTCATCTACGGTACACCAACCGTGCGGTCGCGGAGTCCATGGGGTCATGATCACACTGACAATTGATGGCAAATCGATTCAGACAGAGGCAGGCCGCAGCGTCATTGAGGCGGCGCGGGAGAACGGGATAGAAATCCCGCACTTCTGCTGGCATCCGAGGCTCTCGGTGGCAGGCAACTGCCGGATGTGCCTCGTGGAAGTCGAGAAGATGCCGAAGCTGGCGATTGCCTGTGCGACGCTGGTGTCGGAAGGCATGGTGGTGCATACGACGACACCCCGGGTGATCGACGCGCGCGAAGCGGTGATGGAATTTCTCCTGATCAATCATCCGCTCGATTGTCCGATCTGCGATGAAGCGGGGGAGTGCAAGCTGCAGGATTATGCATACAAGTATGGGACCGGGCAAAGCCGCTTCGAGGAAGACAAGGTCCACAAGCCGAAACGGGTTACCCTCGGGCCCCATGTCATGCTCGATGTCGAGCGGTGCATCATGTGCTCCCGGTGCGTCCGGTTCTGCGATGAGGTTGCGAAGAAACCTCAGTTGACGTTCACCGAGCGTGGTGATCATGTGGTCCTGACGACGTTCCCCGGACAGCAACTCGACAATCCGTACTCCATGAACGTGATTGATATCTGTCCCGTCGGGGCGCTGACGAGCCGGGAATTCCGATTCCACGCCCGGGTGTGGGAAATGTCTTCGACGGAAAGCGTCTGCCCAGGTTGTGCGCGCGGCTGCAATATGAACATCTGGGTCCGGAACAATGAAATCCTCCGGCAGACACCCCGCACGAATATGGACGTAAACAAGGATTGGATGTGCGATGCCGGCCGTCTTGAGACCATGAAGGAAGTCGGGCGAGACACCCGGATCAAGAGCCCGCGCATCAAGTCTCATGACGTGCTGAAAGAGGCGAGCTGGGACGAGGCCCTGGCAAGCGTCGCCTCAGAACTCAAAGTCTTCCGCCGCAGTGAAATCGCGTTGCTGGGATCCGCTCGCGCGACTGTCGAGGACAATTTCGTTCTGCAGAAATTTGCCCGTGAAGCTCTGGGGACAAAGTTCGTTGACGCTGTCATGCACGTGCAGCCCGGAACCGGGGATGACATACTGATCCATGAGGACAAGGCGCCCAATGGCCGTGGAGCGCTCGAAGTCGGGGTCCGGTCACACGATCCCGCAATGGGCTTCGAGGGCATCCTGCGTGGCATCAAGGAGCGGCGCATCAAATCCCTCCTGATAATGGATGATGATATCGCCTGCGACCCCCAGGTCGCGACCCTTCTTGACATGCTGGAATACCTGGTCGT